>JBAUDS010000421.1:0-5218 GCA_049678185.1 Thermoanaerobaculia bacterium | reverse complement strand
ACAGAGAAGGGTGCCGAAAAGAGGGTAGAAAACACCGCCTGCCACCGGGATCAGCGCCACGTTATAGGCATAGGCCCAGAAAAAGTTGATCGAGAGGATACGCAGCGTGCGTCGCGCCAGGGCCACCGCGTTGACCACCCCCCGAACATCTCCCGACATGAGAATAAGGTCGCCCGCCTCGATGGCGATGTCGGTACCCGTGCCGATGGCCACGCCGACGTCGGCCTGGGCCAGGGCCGGCGCATCGTTGATGCCGTCGCCGACAAATGCGACTCGGCGGCCTGCCGTCTGCAACCGCGCGACCTCGGCGGCTTTCTGATCGGGGAGCACCTCGGCGACGACGCGATCGACGCCCAACTGGCGACCGATCGCCTCCGCCGTCCGCCGGGTGTCACCGGTGAGCATGGCCACTTCGAGTCCCATCTCCTCGAGGGCTCGGACGGCATCCCGGCTGGTCTCCTTTGGCGGATCGGCTACCGCCAGCACCGCGGCGAGCCGGCCGTCGATGGCGGCGTAGATCGGGGTCTTGGCCTCGTCGGCCAGCTTCGAGGCCAGGTCGGTGACCGGGGCGAGATCGACCCCCAGCTCCTGCATGTAACGATCCGCTCCTACCTGGACCAGCCGGCCGTCGACCCGCGCCTCGAGCCCGAACCCGGGCTTGGCTTGAAACGCCGTGGCCTTCTCCCAGGTCAGGCTCCGCTCGCGGGCGGCGGTCACGATCGCCTGTGCGATGGGGTGTTCGCTCAACTCCTCGGCGGCCGCCACCAGGGCTAGCACCTCGCCTTCGTCGAGACCCAGGGTCTCGAAATCGGTCAGCTCGGGGTGTCCCTTGGTCAGGGTGCCGGTCTTGTCGAGCACGATGGTGTCCACCCGGGCCATCAGTTCCAGTGCCGTGCCCTGGCGGAAAAGGGTGCCCATCTCGGCTCCCCGACCTGTCGCCACCATGATGGCCGTCGGAGTGGCCAGACCCATGGCGCACGGACAGGCGATCACCAGCACGCTGACCGCCGCCACAAAGGCAAAGCTCAGCCGTGGGTCGGGACCGACGATCAGCCAGACAACAAAGGTGAGCAGCGCGATACCGATGACGATGGGGACAAAGACACCAGCGATGCGATCGGCGACCCGTTGGATGGGGGGCTTGCCGGCTTGAGCTTCTTCGACCATGTGGATGATCTGGGCCAGGACCGTATCGGCGCCCACCCGCTCGGCGCGAAAGACAAAGGAGCCGGTCTTGTTCACCGTAGAGCCGACCACGGGGGAGTCGGTCGTTTTCTCGACCGGTACCGGCTCGCCGGTGATCATGCTCTCGTCGACATAGCTCATTCCCTCGGTGACGACACCGTCGGTGGCGATCTTCTCGCCGGGTCGCACCTGGATGAGGTCGCCGGGTACTACGTCGTCGATGGGGATCTCGGTGGTCTCGCCGTTGCGCACGACTCTTGCTGTCTTGGGCCGGAGCTGCACCAGCTTGCGGATGGCTTCCGAGGTCTGGCCCTTGGCTTTCGCCTCCAGGTACTTGCCAAAGAGAATGAGGGTGATGATCACCGCCGCCGCCTCGAAGTAGAGATTGGCCGTCCCGGCGGGGAAGATCTGTGGCACGAGGACGGCGAGCAGCGAATAGAAATAGGCGGCGGAGCTTCCCATCATGACCAGGGTGTTCATTCCCGGACTGAGATGGCGGAGCTCGGCCCACCCCTGGCGGTAGAACCGTCGCCCGGCCACAAATTGCACTGGGGTAGCGAGAGCCAGCTCGATCCATCGCCAGCCGCCTTCGGGGAGCAGCCTGTGCATCCACGCCGCCACACCTGGCACCATCATCGGCGCCATGGCGACGAAGACTAGGGGGATGGTGAGTGCCGCGGCGAGTTGGAGATCGCGGAGGAGACTCTGCTGCTCGGCTTGTCGCGCCGCCTGTTCACGATCGGGCGATGCCGTCGGCTCCTCGGGCTCGTAGCCGGCGTCCACAATGGCGGCGCGGATCTGCGCCGGTCCGACCATCTCCGGCAAGTACTCGACGGCGGCCTTCTCGGTGGCAAGATTCACCGTTACCTCCTGCACCCCGGGGAGCTTGGCAACCGCCTTTTCGACACGCGCGACACAGGCGGCACAGGTCATGCCACGCACACCAAATCGGATTTCTTCAGTCATGGGTCACAACTCCTTGGCGAACGAGGTGGGGAAGAAGGGCAAACCGTTACCGGTACTTGAGCACTTCCATCAGCTCTTGGACGATTTCGTCGACGTCGCCCCGCAGCTGTGCAGTCACCACGTGATCGCGCAGATGACTCTTCAGAACCAGGCCGGCGACCTTTTCCAAGGCGCCATTCACCGCCTTGATCTGCTTGAGGGCGTCGACACAGTAGACGGTCTCATCCTCGAGCATCCGCAGGATCCCTTCGACGTGACCCTTGATGGAGAGCAGCCGACGGCGAGCGTCCTCGCGCGTGGTGGGGTCGAGACGGAGACCGTGACACTGGACGTGACTCATGCCGCCCGCTCCACCTGGTAGCCCTCCTCCCGGACGGCAGCGGCGAGCTGCTCGAAAGCGGCCTCACCGTCGACGATCGCTTCACCCCGCTCGAGGCTCACCTCGACGACCTGCGTCACCCCGGGAACTGCAGCCAGGGCCCTGGTCACCGCCTGCACACAGTGGTCACAGGACATCCCTTCGATTTTGAGCTTGATCATTGGAACGGCTCCTTCCGAATTATCCCACCCCCCCTGGGGTGGGTCCACATTCTGCAACAAATCCTGGCTGCGGTCAATTCCCGGCAGAGGGCGGCGACGGCTACCTATCTCGGTGAGACGTCGGTGGGGAGGTCATTCGGAATGTAGGGTTCGGGAGGCGGGTCTTGCCGCTCGTCGGGGGGTGAGCTTTCCTCTTCGTCCCGACCCGAGCCGATCCGCCAGGCGCTCATCCCGGCCAGTCCCAGCCAGAACAGGTCCCAGAGAGAGAGCGTGTAGAAAACTGCTCCCAGCCAGAGCACGGCCGGGGTCACCACCAGAGCCTGGTTGTCCTCGATGTCTCGTTGCTCTGCCGGCGAGAGGGCCTGCCAGCGGGCGACCGCTTCCTCCCACACCTCGATCGGGTAGTCGTCGCGGCTCAGGCTCGCCTCGCGATCGGCACCGGCCGGCCATTCGAGCTCGACTCCGAGCTCCTCGTATTCGACGACGACGTCGTCGGCGACAAATGAGATGAGGTATTCACGGTCGAGCAGCCAGAGATGGCTGACATCCGACATATATCTTTCGCGCTCGGCCGGTGGGATTGCCAGCCAACGGGTCTCGGCTTCCGTCCACACCTCCGGCGGGTAGTCGGCCTCTTCAGATGCCGTGTCCTGTGTGATGCCGCCCGGCCACTCGACCGCTCGTCCCTCGCGTTCGAAGTCGCGCACGACGACATCGGCCAGGGCCACGACGGCGTACTCTTCGGTGACGGCACCCGGTCTGATCGCCATGGCGATACTTCCCACCTTGCCGACACCGACCGAGAGCAGAGCCGCCACCACTGCGACCATTGCCGGGCCGGCTCCCTTTCGGCCGCCGGCCACCACCCGCACCCCCTACCCGGCCAGGACACCGATGCCCCAGGCGATGACACCGAGCTCGTAGTCGGTGAAGTAGACCACCACCATCCACGCGGCTGCCCCGATAAGGCCGCCTGCGAGTCCACCAACGAGCCAGGCTATGGGTTTCATGGCGATAGGACTCCTCTCAGTCTGGCTGACAGTGTGCCCGACTCGCGGCCCGAATGCAGTGAAGGAGGCTACTCGGTCGACTCGTCCTTCTCGGATTTGAGTCCGGTGACCAGGTGGGGGACTCCGTTGTCGTCGAGTAACTGGTCGAAATTGGCCAACTCGGTCTTCGTCAGCTCCCCAAATTGCTGCTGCTGCTCCGCCAGACTCGCCTTGAGCAGCTCGTAGACCTCACGCTGCTGGCTGGTGGGTGGGAAGTCCGATCCGGCGATGGACCGGGTCAGGTAGGCAATGCGGCCATAGAGGAGCCGCCGCCAGCGTAGATTGTCCTGTCGGGCTCCGGTCAGCCGCAGGTCGAAGAACACACCCTCGATCTCCTTGAGCTTGTCGTCCAGCTCTTTGCCGGCGGTGATCAGATCCTCGGCGCCTTCGAGATCGGTGTCTTCGAGCCGGGCCTGCAAATCGTGGATCTGTTTCCGCAGCCACTCGATCTCGTTGATGATTTGGGCGGCGTCGGTTTGCATTTGCCGCAGATCGAAAAGAACCTCCATTTGGGTGCTCAGGTCGGTCGCGGTTGCCTTCGAATTGGGGTCCTGGACGACGACGAGATCCCGGGTCTGGCTCTGGTCGGCGACAGTCAGCCGCACAGTGTAGGTCCCCGGGGGAGCCAGCAGCGAATACGGACGGCCATCGGCAAGCGGCCGGTAGTTCTTCTCCGGCATCGGGAGATGGGGATCTTCGTCGGGTTTGGTGCGTAGCTTGACTTCCGGGGCCTTCTCGTAGCGCAGGT
This sequence comes from Thermoanaerobaculia bacterium, assembly GCA_049678185.1. GTDB lineage: Bacteria > Acidobacteriota > Thermoanaerobaculia > Multivoradales > JAHEKO01 > M0029. The sequence goes on along the minus strand of JBAUDS010000421.1, from coordinate 730 downwards.
CCCAGTGGGCGCGGTGGAGGCCCGCCTCCTTCTTCACCTTGTCGAAGGCGAAGACGACTTCACTGGCCGCATCGAGAATCTCCAGTTCGACTTTCTCCTCCGGTTCTTCGGCAAGGTAGTAGTGGATCGAAGCGCCGTATTCCGGGTTGGTGCCGGCCGCCGGATCCTCCGGTTGCATAAAGGGATCTTGGCGCAGGCGGAAACGGTAGGCCTGACGTGGTTCAAAGAGATGCGGGTTCGCGGGCAGATTGCCGGGCTCGAGCTCGCGCAAGAGAGTGAGGTCGTCCAGAATCCAGAAGCCCCGGCCGTAGGTGGCCACCACCAGGTCGCCGAAGTGGTCCTGGATCTCCAGCCAATGCACCGGGGCGTGGGGCAGGTTGGACTGGAGCGAGCGCCAGTGGGCGCCGTCGTCGAACGAAACCCAGACACCGCTCTCGGTACCGAGGTAGAGCAGACCCGGTCGCACCGGGTCTTCGCGCACGACGTGGGCATAGGAGACAACGCTACGCGGTAGATCAGAGCTGATCGCCTTCCAGGTCGCACCGAAGTCGGTGGTCTTGTAGACATACGGCTCGCTGTCACCGAGTTGATGACGGTCGACGGTGAGATAGGCGGTGCCCGCCGCGTGACGCGACGGCCCGATGTTGCTGACCGTGCCGCGGGGAGGAAGACCGGGCAGCTTGGCGGTGACATTTGTCCAGTTCTCCCCGCCGTCGCGAGTGACCTGCAC
>JBAUDS010000420.1:0-7064 GCA_049678185.1 Thermoanaerobaculia bacterium | reverse complement strand
GTAATTTCCGTCAGGGGTGAGAAAGTCCTGTCGATTGGAATCGGCGTCGTGAACGGCGCCGATAAAACCGTCTCGATCGGTGATGTACCAGGCACCAGCCACACCCCACCCCGTATCCGGGAGCCCGATCGCGAACGGCCCGGTGCCCGAGATCGGCTGGAAGGTAAGGGCCGGGCTGATATGGCGAGATGTACTAAAAATCTGGTCTACGGTGATCCTGCCGAGACGGTAGAGCCAGCCGGCCTCCTTGCTGCCTTGTTGCCAGTAGAGGTTTCGAAAGGGCAGGAATGCAGGGACATAGGCCGCGTATATGTTCGCAGTGAAGCCCAGGCTGCCCAGGCCGGCTGATCCCAGTGTGGTGGGACCCGTCGTTCCATAATCCCAACGGCCTTCTAACTGAAAAAGCACTTGGCCTTCGTTCGGTTTGCCCCGTTTGATCGCCGCCCACGTTCCAACGAAGTCGAAAGTCGTCGCAAGTCCCGAATTATCCGCGCCTGGAAGCACGTCGGTAAGCCACTGAATCAGCGAGTTCGAATTGAATCCAAATCCGAATCCGGTTTTCTCTTTCAGGGCGTCCCTGCGCCGGTTCGTGTTGTCGTGGGCTTTTTGCAGTGGAGACACCCGGAACACGGCATCCTTTTCGGCCCTTCGCTCCCGCATCAGCGGCAGTTGGTTCACGGGGTCTTCGGGATCGCTCAGCATCCCTTCGGCAGGGGGCACCCCAACAGCAGGTTTGTCGTCCTCGCTCGACTCTTTCTCTTGGGCCCTCGCCGTTGCCGATGCGAAACAACTCAACAAACACACAAGTGCAGCACAGAGGAATAGGTTCAACTTCATGGTTATCCTCGCTGGCGGCGTGAATTCACGCCCGACGATGTCAAGCCTTCCACGAATCCTGAAGTCTCCCACAGGGTCACCGGCCCCACCGGGTCACCGGAAAGCCGACGGCTGGTTGCCTCAGCCGACTTCGACGGTCCCGTCTTCGTGGATGGAGATCGGGTCGCCGGATTTGACGGTGTCAAGGAACTCGTCCCCGAGCAGGTCGATGGTGATGACGCGGCGGCCATTCCAGACATCATCCATCAACAGTCCGGCATACGAGACGGAGTCGATGTGCTGCGAGAACAACATCGCCTTGGGCCCCACGCCCAAACTTCCCACGCCCATCAACGAAGCCCCGCCCAGAGAGGAGCCTACGGTCACCGTGGTACAGATGATCGCTCCGCTCAGATCCTTTTTGTAAAACTCCTTGTTGTTGGGATCGGTGCAGGGAGCAGTGGTGGAGTTGCCGCCAAACAGGTTTTCAAGGTAGGAGCCGGACGTGTTGAACGGCTGTTTTGAAGCGAGCGCCTCGCCCTCGAGATTGCCGGGGAGCAGTGGACGTCCTTTGAATGTTTTTTTGGCCATTCTATTTCTCCAGATGTTCGGTTTTATCGAATGTTCGGTTCAATTTCGAAAGACCATCACCTCTCCCTCAATCGGAGGAAAAGAGGACAAACGACCCCTACGCGCCCTTGGGAATTTTACCCGTGCAGATGGTGTCGAGTAGGGCATCGTCCTTGAGGTAGCGCACCGCGGGATAGTAGTTCCGCGTCTTGGGGGAATTCGTGACGCCGTAAATCCTCTCGGAGAAACCTTTCATGCCCGCGTAACTCACCGTGCACATGTTGGTGAATCTCATATTTGCCTCGGTCATCTTGCCGACCAGCACCGGGTGCTCCTTGACCAGATGGTCCCGCACGACGAAAGAGCAGAACAGCTTGGTCGGGATGGCGGCCGTTTTCAGGCCTCTCTTCTCGATAGCATCCGTGACCTTGGTTCCCCAGTCGAGGATTTCCTTGTAGGTGTTGTGCGGACAGCCAATCAAAGCGACCGTCACGTCTTCAGGGCGTCCTTCCCATTCAACCGGGAAGTTGCCGAGGACCCGCGCCTGCTCGGCATCGTCGTAGACGTAGGTCTGGTAACCCTCCTTCAGCAACTTGCGCCCCTTCTGCTTGGCGTCGGGAGTGAGATTTTCCACGTGGTACAGGCCCACGGCGCCACTGGCCGCGGTGGCGCTGCCCATCTTCTTCAACAGGTGCATGTTGTCGTTGGAGACTTCGGTACCCAGGTATTGTTCCATGCCGGTGATGTAGGGGACGCCATCGATCACCTTGAGGCCGATGGCCGTGCCGAGCACGCCCAGATCCGGCTCTTTCGAGGTCTTCACTTCTACGAGCCAATTGGCCATGCGGCCCTCGTCTGTCATCAGCCCGAACAGCGGCGCCTTGCCGAGAAGCCCACAGAGCAGTTCCATGCCGCCGGCGTTGCGGTTGGTCCGGAGTCCGAGTGCAGAGTTGCCGTAGTTGATCGCGGAAGACTCCGCCCAGGCCACGTAGGTCCCCGCGGGCGGCGCATTGCCAACCTCGGGTACGTAACAAGCGCAGCTGCGGTAGTTCAGGTCCGGCGCGCCGAGTTGGGCATGAACCCAATCCAGGTCCCGCTGATATTTGTAACCCTCGTAGATCAACTCCATGTCCGTCTCGTTGTTGTTGACGTTGTAAATGTCGTAGCAACGCGGATTGACGGTGTAGGGTGCGTAAGTCTTCAACCCGGCATCGGCGCATTCCTGAAACAGATCGATCATCGGCTTCATGTAGTCCGTCCCGGTATACAGGGAGCAGTGTGGCGCGCCGCCGAGATCGACCAGTTTTGGGGCTCCGAAGGCGTTGCCATGGCCGACGACGATTTTCATGACCTTGGCCAGTTCCGGCCCCTTCTTGCCATCCATGATGTCCTGCTCTTCTTTGGTGAGAGGCATCTGGTAGGGCGCTTTCGGATCAGCCTGCTGGGCCTCACTGCTGGTGTGCGCGAATCCCTGTTGGGTGTTCCCGTCTGCGTCCGTGATTGTCCCGTCGGAGTGCTGGAGCTTCCCCGCGTAGGCGGGTATCTCTTGCTTCTGCGATCCAGCTGCCTGGGATCCGCCGGAAGATGCCTGGCCGGCCGCCTGGCCGCCGCTTCCCGTCTGGGCTCCGCAGGCCTGGCCTGAGAGCGCAGCGGGCAGAAGTGGGGCCAATGGAAGGGCTTTGACGAAATCTCTACGTCTCATGTCGGTCTCTCCTTGTTCAGGTCCAGCCGGTGTTGTTCATCGAACTCCGGTCCAGCAAGAGTCTTCGACCCTAGTACGCTCTGCGATGATAGAGAGATTATGGTCGCGAGTCCGACCTTTTTCTGCCAAAACGCAGGAATTGCGCCCTATCGAACCTACAGCTTCTTGGAGATCTTGTTATCGATCTTCATCAACTTCTCCTTATCGATCTCGGCAGCCTCCTCCGGACTTGGCTCCGGCTCCTCCGTGCCGCGCGCTACGGCGATGCGATGCCGAATCCAGGCTGCCGCGCACAAGACGACACTCGCACCGACCGTGAGCCACAGCAGGGGTGGGCTGGCCACCATCAGGGACATGCCAACCAGAGGTGCCACCAGAAGCGGACCGATCGTGAAGTAGTGCGGAACCGGCGGCCCGGTACGTGCTGCAAACGCGAACAGCAAAGCCAGGCTGAGAGTCGCCAGCAAGAAGGGCAGGAGATTCGCCAAACCCGTGCCGGGATCGAAAATCAAGAGTGGTGCTACGAAATGAGAGGCGGCTCCCATCGCCACAAGAGCGAAGATCGTACCGACCGCTCGCGCGCCACGCGCTCCCGGCACGATGTCGGTAAGGCGGGCCTGCCCGATCCAGGCGATCAGCCCACCACCGAGAATGATCATGATTCCCAGCAGTGCAGGCCACCACCAGGCGGCCGCCGCCAGGGCGCTCGCATCCGGAATGAACCTCCTCAGAAGGCCGATCAGGACGATGGCGAAGAGCCTGCCAAATACAAAGAGAGCGGCGCCGATGGCCAGCCGGCCAAAGACCTTGGAGAAACGACCGAGGCTCCATTTCACCTGGGCCGACCAGATCAGGGCCAACGCCAACAGAATCAGCTGTACGATGATGATCAGCTGATGTTGATCTCTGCGGTCCCGGGCTGAACCGATGACGACGAAGGTCTCGAGCCTGACCCAGGGGGTGGAGTCCACCGAGCTGCCCTGAATCACCGCGCCCGGCTGGAAGTACTCTCCATGAATCGTCCGGACCTGGGCGTCTTCGAGCTCCACCGATTGACCGATGGTCAGCACCAGGAGGCTGACAGCGTCGAGTGCCGTCGCGAGCCGATCGAGGATCTGAGGCTCGAGCTCACCGCGATCGAACGCCGCCAGATCCTCAGATCCGAGGGCTGTGACCAGAGCCTTGCGAGTGTAGGGTGTCGACCTTCTGTCTCGCAGCAGCTCCTCGGAGGCGACATTTTCCAGATGCCGATTCGGTGGAGAGCTTCTGAAGACGACATAGGGATGGTGGTATTCGTCCAGCAGATCGGCGACCTTGCGCGTGGCTGCCATGATGGCTGCCACATCCGGAGCATGATAGACCTGCTCGGTGATCACCAGCCCTTCGTCAGCGAGAAGCGATGGCACGGTCAGGCGCGCCAGTGGAAACACCCCGTAGAAGCGTTCCTCATAGAGCTCGACAAGGTCCTCGAGATCCTCTCGAACCGCCGCGATCTCCAGGGTCAGCTCGGCCTCCGCTGAAGACGGGAGATCGGCCTCGGCTAGTCGATTCTCCGCCTCACCGAGCAGTGTTTCCGCTTCTTCGAAGGAGCGGCTCGCTCCCTTCTCAGCGACACCCAATCGCATCAACGCATCGGCCCGAGCGGCCAGGTCGCGCACTTCTGACGCCTCCGAGGCCGAGACGGCCCTGGCGAGGAGTGGGCAACTGCACAACAGGATGCAGACGATGCGACAGAGCTTGTCGATTTTCATGGCTTCCCCCCCCTGGCCAGCTAGAAAGCCAGCCGCATGCGCAACACGCTGCCGACCCAAAGATTCTTCTTCAAGTCATTGAACGAAGGGTTGCGTGTCATCTGAACAGCTGGAGTGACCTGCAGGTGCTCGGTCAGCTGCAGGCGGTAGAAGAACTCGCTGGTCCACTGGGCTTCGGTACCAGACTCCACCGGTGCACCATAGCTCGTCGCCATACCCATGAGATCACTTTCCCGCATTGCCATCCCGAGACCCAGCGCGTAGATCCAACGCATGAAGGCCGCATCGCCCTCGGAATAACCGATGCGAAGAAACGGCAGGTATCGCTCGTGAAGCTGCGGAGCGACTGAAATAGCGATTCCCCGACTCTTTTCGGTACCCATCTCATCCAATGCATCCTGCGTCCAGTAGGTCAAATGGATCGAGTCGCCGGGTACCGACTTAGCGGTCGGTGACCAGCCCACCTCCGCCCAGTAGAAGAGATCTTCGCCATCGAAGAGTTGCGCGAAGTTGAGACCGTCAGCATCACCAAGAGCGTCGTGGACACCGCCGGAAACGTAGTAGTGGTCAGTCATGTACAACCGTGTCGCGAAGCCAACCCCCTGGTTGGGAAGGGCCTCGCCTGGGTTGTTGTTGAAAGCATTACTCATGAACGCGGTCCAGGCGCTCAAAAGAGGAAAGGCATCCATGAAATCGCCGGGATCCATTTGCCCAAAGGCGAAAGCGTACTTTCTGTCGGCGAAGAACTGCTTCCAGTGCAGGGCGGTGATTCCCCAGGCGAAGTCCTTGAAGCTGGCGGTGCTCAGGGCCGAGCCGGCGTCGAATCCGAGGTCACGAGGTGTGATCCCACCGCCGATGGTGTGTCGGTTCTCGATGCGAAACACAAAACGTCCGTCGAGCTTCTCTTTGGAATGGAGGAAGTCCCAGGTACCGAAGAACCTCAAACTACCGCTCGTTGCTTGATCTTCCGTGAAGCTGAAGGAGGCGTACTGATTGAGGAAGTTGTAGTCGACTCCAAAGGCGATGCCCCATAGGCCATTGATCCGGTCCTTGAAGTTATAGAGCGGCTGTATGGATGTCTGAAGAAGGCGAAACACCGGTCTCTTGAATTGATCGTCGGAATGAAGGTCTGACTCGACGCTCGTCGGTCCACCGTGAGTGGGCTCTTCATAGCCGGATCTCGTGGAACGTTCTGACTCGTCTTCGCCGGAATCCTTGTCGTCTTTTGTGGCCTCTTTGCTATCTGCCGCTTCTGGATCCTCCTCGCTCCCCGAATCGGCTGGCACCTGTGACGGAGCTTCTTGACCCTGCGACTGGGTCTGCGAGGTGCCAGCTATCGCTCCTGCCTGTGACCCAAAAGAAAAGACGAGGAATGTGGCCCAAGCCCAGAGGGCTCGACCGAAGATGTTCATTCGAGGAATCTGGCCTGGCATGTCGGAGTGATTGTCACAGAGTGGGCGGGTGATCTGGAAATTACCAGCAGGGAAACAGAGGCTTCCGGCCTTTTCTGGCCACCGACGCGGATCAATCGAGGCTTGCGGCAAGAAGGAAACACTCGGCGCCTTGAGCTAGGAGAATTCTGGACTCGCTGCCAGCTTCGGCGTTCAGAGCATTCCGACCTGCGTGCTCTTCGAGCGGGGCCGAGAGCTGGCTCGTCGGTCCGGAACGATGGATTCTCCTGAACTGGCCCAGTGGATCCGGCAGAACTGCTAGCAGGAGTCTCGAAACGATCTACGGTACTCGAGCGGGCTGAGACCACCGGTGCGGCGAAACATCCGCGCAAAGTGGGTGGAATCGGAGAAGCCGGTGGCGATGGCAACATCACCGACCGTCACGGTGGCTTCTTGTAGTAGCTCCCGCGCCAGATTGAAACGCACCTTGTCGATCACGCTCTGATAGTTCAAACCGTGGTCGACCAATCGCCGGGCCATGGTGCGCACCGAGATATCCATCAGTGGCGCCACTGTCTTGGCAGATGGGTAGCCGTCAGGTAGGTACGCCCGGATGACGGCTGCGAGCGTGTCAGGGAAACTGAAGTCCTTTGCCAGGACAAGGGGCTTGTCCCTCGTAGGTTCAGACTGTCGGACTGGTGGGGCGATGTGGAGGCGGTCTCGAGGCACGGAAACAAAACCCGCTCTCTGCCTGGGCAGAACTCGACTACCCGGGAAGTGCTCCTTCACCACAGCTGGCACGACCGGGTGCTCGATGCCGATCTCTTCAGGGAC
>JBAUDS010000419.1:0-64698 GCA_049678185.1 Thermoanaerobaculia bacterium | reverse complement strand
CTGTTGGCCAATTTCGAAACGTCCTCCGAGAGTCAGGGCATCTTCGGTGAAGGACCTGGCCCAGCCGACACCTTCCGGCTGATCGATAGACAGGACAAAACCGATCTGGAGATCATCACCTACGGTCTGTCCGCCGCGTTCCAGGTGGTCGAGAGCTTTAGTCTCGGCTTTGGGCTAATCTACTTTGACGGTCTCATCCAGGGCGGACAGCGGCAGTACCGCTGGGACGACGAGTCTTTGGAAAGCTACTTCGGGATGAACTCGTTCTTGCCCGAGAGACTTGTCGGCGAAAACACGTTTGCCGCCAACGACTCGGACATCGGCTTTTCTGCCGGCTTTCTCTGGCACCTGGGCGCAAACTGGCATCTGGGCGGGTTCTTTCGCCAGGGAGCCGATTTTCAACTCGATGTCGCGACACGCGGAGGCCCGGCCAGCAGCGATCCGAACCTTCCACCTGGGTCACAATTCGATTTCACCACCCGGATCGCCACTCCTGATGTCTATGGTGGCGGCATCGCCTACCGGTCCGCCGGTGGACGGTTGACTCTCAGCTTCGAGTGGGACCACATCGAGTACTCGGCGATCTTCGACAGCCTGGGCGAGACCACATCCGGCGAGTTCATCGCCGACGGCGACGAGTACCGGCTCGGTGGTGAATACGCCTTCCTACAGTCTCGTCCGCTGCTCGCCGTTCGAGCGGGAGTCTGGAGGGACCCCAATCATCAGGTCCAGAGTGATCTGGACAATGTCATCGTCCAGGCCCTGGTCGGAAGGGGTGAGGCCCAGCTTCACTACGCCGTCGGCTTTGGGGCGGCCTTCGAGCGCTTTCAAGTGGATTTCGGTGTCGATCTCTCGGACCGCCAGGACATGATCTCTGTCTCCGGGATCTACAGCTGGTGATTCAGGGGTAGGGAAGGCCGCGAGGCCGTGGCGACAGGGCTACTCGATCAGACCTGACAGCCAGTGCACCACATTCAGCAGAAACTGAGGGTTCTGGGCGGCGTCGGGATGATTCATACCCATCAAGGTGTGGTCGCTCTTGCCGATTCGTTCCTGGGCCGAAAACATGGCGGCTTCGCCGAACACGGCCACGCGGCCCTTGCCGAAGCGGAACACCGCCCCCTGCAGCATGCCTGCCGCCGGGATGGACGGCGTAGTCGATTTGAACTTCCAGGCCTTGACGGGCAATCTCAGCGTGCTGCCGGGAGGGAGCGTCAGCAGGGGTTCGACATTCCGTTCGACGCGGAACGCTTGACCGGTAAAAGTTCGGACGAAGTCGACCCTCTCGCTCGTATCGCGGCCCTCGGTAATGGGGTGAGCGGCCAGGCCCGCGTCGCGAGTGAAATCGAGCTTCGAGTTTCCCTCGGCATCGTAGAGGAAGCCGTTGCCGAACAGAACGTCAAACTCGGCAGCCAGGTCCTCGACGGAGCCGGGGAACGGCATGTGATCAGCGATCAGGAACAACGAGCCGCCTTCTTCGACCCAGTCTCGGATCGCCTCGATTTCGGGCCTGGTAAATGCCGGCTCGACCGGTAACCTCCAGTGACTGTGGTCCGACCCGGCGATGGCGTTGGCAACAACGTAAATGCGTCCCTTCTCGAGGAGGTCGATGGTTGCGGGCTCGGCAAGGCCCTGCACCACGTATCCGTCGCGGCGTAGTAGCTTCGCGAATGGGGCATAGCGCCCGTCCACGGTGTGAAAGTTGAAGTGGGCCTCGTCGATTTGGACCACCGGCCCCTGACTCTCGGGGTAGGCGGGTAGCGGGATCGCCGGCTCGAACGACAGGTCGGCCTGCTGGATTGCCGACGAGCAGCCGGCGAGGGCAAGACTCACGATCGTTGCCGCAATGAGGTGAGTGGAACGCAAACCTTTCATCTCCTCTTCGGGGATGTCCACCACCGGCGCCCCGGATCGTTGGCTCAATGTCTCGTAAGAGTCCTCGTGTGCGGCCCGCTTGTACCTAGCGCGGGACCAAGCTTATGGTCTGGACACGATTGACTTCCGTCAGGGCTGTCAGCCGGTCGACCACCTCGGGGGCCAGCTCCTCATCCAGACGCAGCACCGCCATCGCCTCGTCGCCGCCCTGCCGGCGGGCCAGATGGATCTCGGCGATGTTGACCTTGGCGTCTCCGAGCAGGGTGCCCACCTTCCCCACCACGCCGGGAACATCGCGGTTGCGCAGCACCAGCAGGTGTCCCTTGAGCCGGAACTCGAGCCGGTAGCCGTCGAAGTGGACAACTCGGGGGTCGGTGGCTGCGAACAGGGTGCCGCCTACTTCGGTGCTGCCGCCCTCGCCGGTCAGCCTCACCTCGATCAGCTGCGGGTACTCTCCCGGCTGACGATGGCTCGAGCGCACGACCTCGATGCCGCGCCCTTCGGCCAGGTGCTCGGCGTTGACAAAGTTGACCGTCTCCCCCAGAAAGGGGGTCAGCGCTCCCTTGACCGCGGCGACGGTAAGCGGGGCCTCCATCTCCTCGTCGATCCCCCAGAGGCCAACTTTTAGCTCCTGCAGGCTGCCGTCGAGGACCGAGCTGGCCAGCTCACCCAGCTGCTCGGCCAGGGCCACGAGCCCTTCGCCGAGCACCCCGGTGGTGATAAAGGGGAGGTTGACCGCGGTGACGGCGAGCGAGCCGTCGAGGGCGGCCAGCACCATGCGGGCGGTCTCGGTGGCCACCCGCTCCTGCGCCTCCCGGGTCTGGGCGCCGATGTGGGGGGTGATCACCACCCGCGGGTGCTCCAACCACGGCGAGCCGGTCGGGGGCTCCTGGGCAAAGACGTCCAGCGCCGCTCCGGCCAGCCACCCCTCGTCGAGGGCTTCGAGCAGTGCCGCTTCGTCCACCACCCCGCCGCGGGCACAGTTGATCAACAACGCGCCGGGCTTCATCTTGGCCAGCCGCTCACGACTCAGCAGATTCCGGGTCTGCTCGGTAAGTGGAATGTGAAGCGTCACGATGTCGACGGCGGCCACCAGGTCTTCGATCTCCATGAGCTCGATATCGAGACGCTTGGCGACCGCGGCATCCAGAAAAGGGTCGTAGGCGACTACCTTCATGCCAAAAGCACGCGCACGAGCGGCTACCTGCTGACCGATGCGCCCGAGACCCACGACCCCCAGGGTGCGGCCGTGGAGCTCGACCCCTTGAAACTCCTTGCGGCTCCACTCGCCGGCGCGCAACGACCGCTCGGCGGCGGGGACGTTGCGGGCCAGCGCCAGCAGCAGGGCAAAGGTGTGCTCGACCGCCGACATGAGGTTGGCGGTGGGCGCGTTGACCACCAGGATGCCGCGCTCGGTGGCTGCCGCCACGTCCACGTTGTCGACACCGACACCGGCCCTCCCGACGACCTTGAGACGCTCTCCCGCCGCCAGCAGCGGGGCGTCGACCGTGGTCATGCTGCGCACCACCAGGGCGTCGAAGTCGGCGATCAGCTCGGCCAGCCGGGGCCGCTCCTCGGCGGTGAGCAGGTGGATCTCGGCGCCCGCCTGCTCGAGAATCTCGAGCCCGGCCGCATGCAGGGGATCGGCGATCAGGATTCGATACATGACAGATGAGCTCAGGACGCCGCCAGAACCTCTTCGATGGCACGGAAGAGGCCTGTCAAATCCCTCTCCCGCACCTCTCCCATGTGCCCGATACGCAGCGTCGTCGGCTTCCACTCGCCATAGCCCCCACCGATGGTGAATCCCTGTTTCGCCAGGGCCTGGACCAGATCGGGAGAGGCGACGCCTGCAGGAGGTATGAGACAGCTGACGGTTGGTGATCGGGCGTCCTCTGCCGCGGCGTACTCGAAGCCGTTGGCCTCGGCCCAGCCGGCGGTGAGTCGCTGCAGTTCTCGATGCCGCTCCCACCTGGACTCCATCCCCTCGTCGATGATCCGGTCGAGCTGGCGGTCGAGGGCGTAGAAGATCGGTACCGCTGGGGTGGTGATGGTACCCGCGGCGCGGTGTTTGTCGCGATAGCGGAGCAGGTCGGTATAGAAGCCCCGGTTGTCGACCTTCGCCGCCCGCTCGGCCGCGCGCTCGGACAACGTAAACACGGTCAAACCGGGTGGCACCGCCAGCGCCTTTTGCGAGCTCGCCAGAACGAGATCGAGCTGCCAGGCGTCGACCTCCACCGGTGCCCCCGCCAGCGAGGAGACGGTGTCCACGAGCACCAGGGCGTCGCTCTCCTCGCGCACCACCTCGGCGATCTCGCGCAGCGGGTTGATCACCCCGGTGGAAGTCTCGTTGTGGGCCAGGGTCACCGCTTCGTAGCGCTTGCGGCGCAGCGCGCTGCGCACCAGCTCGGGATCGACCGCCTCGCCCCAGGGCACCGAGACGCGGTCGGCCTGACGACCGACCATCTTGCTGATGGCGTGCCAGCGCTCGGAGAAAGCGCCACAGACCAGGTTCAGCACGTCGGTGCGCACGGTGGAGAGGATGGCGCTTTCCATCACCAGCGTGGCGCTCGAGGTGGCGAGCATCACGTCGCCATCCGTCCGTGCCACCTGTTGGAGGCGGGGTGTGAGCGAGTTGTAGAGCTGCTTGAAGATCGCCGAGCGATGGCCGATCATCGGACCGGTCATCGCCCGCCGCACGTCTTCGGTCACATAGGTGGGACCGGGTAGAAAGAAGCGGATCTCTTCGCTACTCATGGATCTATTCTCCCACGGTGAACGGGTGGGGTTTGCGCAAGCGGGCGACGAGCTGTGCCGTCGTCAGTCGCTGTGTCGACCCGTCGTTCAGGGTGACGACCCAGTCCTCGCCATCGGGCTCGAGCCGTGGGAGCTCCAGATCGCCGGCGACGAGCACCAGACGGCAGCCCAGAAAGTGCTCGCGCAGAAGGTCCTCTAGCACCGGCTCGCCGCGAACAGGTTTGACCGCGATAGTCCTCCCCTCCCCCACCGCCACCGCCCGCAGCACCCCCAGCGCCGCCGCCTCCGCCAGCGGCCCGGGGGCGGTGGGCGCCTCGAGCATCAGCCAGCCGACGCGCATACCCTCGGTCTTTGCCGCCGCGACCAGGCCCTCGAAGCACCGGGCTCCGCGGCTCACCCTCAGCAGATGGGGTCTCTTCACCCTGGGCTCGCCTCCGGATAGATCAGTATCTCCCGGCGCTCGGCGCGGAAGGACTCTTCGTCGGCGCTCCAGCCAGCCATCCATTCGCCCGCATCCTGGTCGGCTTCGAGCGACAGCCGCAGGGCATCGTCACCGGCCAGCAAATCGATGGCGGGGCGGTCGACGACGAACTCGTAGGCCTCGGTCCGCCAGGCGGCGGCTGCCGGGGCCAGCCGCCGGACAGCGGCCAACAGCTCGACTCCCGACCGATAGGGCCGGTAGGTGCCGGGCTCGGTCACCTGGATGTAGACCCCACCACATGTCTCGCCGGCATGCTTCTGGTACTGGGGCCGGAAGTAGGTTGGCACAAAGCGGACACCGGCCAGATTCGAGCTGGCGAGCTCGGCGGCGAGGGCTCGGGGCTCGATCCCCGGCGCCCCGATGAGCTGGAAGGGTCGCGTGGTGCCGCGGCCCTCCGACAGCTGGGTCGCCTCGATGAGACAGCTACCCGGGTAGACCAGCGTCGCCTCGGCGGTCGGCAGGTTTGGCGAGGGGGCCATCCATGGCCGACCGGTCTCCGCCCACAGCATCTCGCGCCGCCAGCCTTCCATCTTCCAGACTCGCGGCTCTACCGTCCAACCCCGACGACGGGCTTCGAGCCGCACCAACTCGCCCAGGGTCAGACCATGGCGCACCGGCAGCGCGAAGGCGCCGACAAAGGATTCGAAACCAGGCCGTGGCAGGTTGCCTTCGATCTCGACCCCACCCAACGGGTTGGGTCGATCCAGCACCCAGACCTCGCACCCCGTCGCCAGGGCCACCTCCGCTGTCCACACCGCGGTGGCGGCATAGGTGTAGTAGCGAGCACCCACATCCTGGAGGTCGATGATCAGCAGATCCAACTCGGCAAGAAGTCCCGGCTCGGGTCGCAGCGACTCCGGGGTGTCACCGTAGAGCGAGACGACCGGCAGCCCGGTCAGCGGATCCCGGCCATCGGCGGCGGCCACCATGTCCTGCTCGACGCCGTAGAAACCGTGTTCGGGGCCGATCAGAAGTTGGGGAGTTTCGGCTCCGGCCTCGAGCAGCGCCAGATGGATGGGAACCAGATTGGCGCTGACGGCGGCGCTGTGGGCCAGCACACCGTAGCGGCGACCCTGCAGACTTCCCGTTTCTGCCAGCAGTAGATCGAGGCCGGTGCCTATCATCCGGGACGCCGATACTCGCCGCTGCGACCACCGCTCTTGCTGTCCAGATGCAGGTCGGTGATCACGACTCCTCGCTCGTGCGACTTGACCATGTCGTACAGCGCCAACGCCGCTGCACTGCAGGCCACCATCGCCTCCATCTCGGCGCCGGTGCGGGCCGTCACGATGACCCTGCTCTTGACCTCGACCCCGTCGGCCACCGGTGCCAGCTCGACCTCGACCTGATCGAGAGTCAACGGGTGGGCCAATGGAATCCACTCGCCGGTCCGTTTGGCCGCCTGGATACCGGCCAACCGCGCCACCGCAAAGGCATCTCCTTTGGGAAGGTTGGACAGCCTTACCAGCGTCTCGGCGGAAAGGTGCACCCGGCATGAGGCCGCCGCCACCCGGCGGGTGACGGGTTTCTCCGACACGTCCACCATGTGGGCTTCACCGAGACCGTCGAGGTGGCTGAAGGGGTTTTTCGAGCTCATGAGAGGCGGGAATCGCTATGCTAGCATCTCGCCGATTTGTCCAGCACACGTGTCGCCGTCGTCGTTCCCACCCTCGACGAAGAGGAAGGGCTCCGACGACATCTCCCCCCGGTTCTCGGCGTCGCCGACGAGATCGTGGTCAGCGACGGTGGGAGCCGGGATGGCACCATAGCCGTCGCTCGCGAGCTGGGTGTACCTGTCGTTGAAGGACCCGCCGGGCGGGGTCCCCAGCTCAACCGGGGAGCCAGAGAGACGACCGCCGAGGTACTTCTCTTTCTTCACGCCGACACCCTCTTGCCGACAGATGCCATAGATGGCGTCCGCGGCGCGGTGGACGCCGGCAGGGTGGGCGGCGGCTTTCTGATCCGGTTCGACGACCCGCGTCCGATCTACCGCTTTGGCACGCGCATGGTCGCTTTGAGGACCCGCTTCACCCGCTCTCCTCTGGGCGACCAGGCCCAGTTCGCCACCCGCGAGGCTTTCGAGCAACTCGGTGGCTTTCGCGATTGGCCCATCCTCGAGGATCTCGATTTCATCCGCCGTCTCAAGCGCGTCGGCGAGCTCGAGATACTCCCCCAACAGGTGGTGACCTCCAGCCGACGCTATGTGGAGGGTGGCCCCGTGCGGACGGTGGTCCTCAACTGGCTGATCTGGGTGCTCTATTTCTCCGGCGTCTCACCCCAGCGTCTGAGCCGTCTGTACAAAACTCACCGCTAAGAGCGACGGAGAACCTGGACGGTAAAGCCGTCGTGGTCGCCGCCGGGGAGAATCTGCCAGCTACCCGGTCCGGTGATCATCTCGCGCAGCGGAACCTCCAGAGCGGATTCGAGCTCGTAGGGCGCAAAGCCGGGGTTTGCGGCCAGGAACTCGGCTGTCACCTCTTCGTTCTCCTCCGGCTCCAGCGAGCAGGTGATGGCCACCAGCAGACCTCCCGGCCGCACCAGAGGCGCCACGCCGCCGAGGAGATTGTGCGCCTGCTCCGACAGACGGCCCAGCTCCTCGGGGCTCACCCGCCACTTGAGCTCGGGATGTTTGCGCAGGGTTCCCGTCCCCGTACAGGGCAGATCGACCACCACCCGGTCGAAAAATCGCTCAAAAGGGGGCGACGATGCATCCGCCGCCACCAGGGGAAGCCGGCGACCCAGCCGCGCGATGTTGGCCCGCAGGTTACCGAGCCGCTCGAGCGAGAGCTCGGCGGCGCGAACCTCGACCGTAGGCTGACCGGCCATGAGGGCGAAGCTCTTGCCGCCCGGAGCGGCGGCCGCATCCAGGATGACCTCGCCGGCGACCGGCGCGGGCAGGAGAGCCGAGACCTGGCTGGCCTCGTCCTGGAGATAGAAATCGCCGCGGGCAAAGGCGTCGGTGTCGACGGGGTTGCCGCGGCGGACCACCAGCCCCAGGGGTGAGAGGGATGAAGGCTCGGTCTCGACGCCCTCGGTCGCCAGAGATCCGGCGAGACGGCGTCGTCCCCCCCGGTCCTCGAAGGCCAGCAGGTGGAGGGGCTTTGGCCGGTTGTTGGCCGCCACCAGCTCCCTGGTCCGCGCTTCACCGAACTGCTCCAGCCAACGGGCCACCAGAAAGTCGGGGTGACTCGACTCGATGGCCAGATGTCTGACCGCGTCCGTCTCGGCAACCGGCCAGGCCTCCAGCTGCGGCTGCTCGGCGACCCGACGGAGCACGGCGTTGACAAAGGCCGCCCCACCCCGGTGGGTGCGGCGACGGGCCTCCTCAACGGCCTCGTTGACCGCGGCGTGGGGCGGGATCCGGTCCAGATACAGCAGCTGGTAGACCCCCAGCCTCAAGGGCGAGCGGAGGGGCGGGTCGATCTCGTCCAGCGGGCGGCTCGCCGCCGAACCGATGACCTGGTCCAGCCGCCGCAGCCAACGCAGCGTCCCAAAGACCAGCTCGCGCAGCAGACGACGATCCCGGTCGTCCAGATCAGCCGACGCCTGATCCAGAAAGACTACGGTCGGCGAGCGGCTGGCGAGAGCGCGATCGAGGACTCGCGCCGCCGCCGAGCGCACCCTCACTCGAAGCGCTCCCCCGGCTCGAGATGCTCACCGTTGTCGAGCTCGCGAGCGGTGACCGACTTGCGGCCCGGGCGCTGGAGGCGCTCGATGGCAAACGCGGTCCCTTCACCGCAGCAGACGATCAGCCGGCCCTCGACGAGGCCCACCAGCTCGCTCACATGGGTGGTCGAGTCCGCGGCCGGGCGCACCGGCTCTCCCCAGAGAATCTTCACCGGCTGACCCCGCAGATGTGAGAACACACCCGGCCACGGAGTGAACGCCCGCAGACGGTTGAAGATATGAGTCGCCGAGAGAGACCAATCGATCTCGCCGTCGGCCTTCTTCAACCGCGGCGCTGACGAAGCCTTCTCATCGGTCTGGGCGCGGGCATCCAGCCGACCCGCCTCGAGCTGGTCCAGGGTCTCGAGCACCAGCTCGGCCCCCTGTATCGAGAGTCGTGACGAGAGCTCGCCACCGGTCTCCTGTGGACCGATCTCGGTCTCCTCCTGGAGCAGGATCGGACCGGTGTCCAGACCCTCCTCCATCCGCATGGTGGTGACCCCGGTCGTCTTGTCGCCGGCGGCGATCGCCGCCTGGATCGGGGCCGCGCCGCGGTATCTGGGCAGCAGCGATGCGTGTAGGTTGATACAGCCATGGGTGGGGAGCTCCAGGAGCTCGCGGGGGAAGATCTGACCAAAGGCGACGACGATCGCCACCGCCGGCTCGAGACTCGCCAGCGCGGCGATGAAGTCCGGCTCCCGGACTCGCTCCGGTTGCACCACCTCGAGCTTCTGCTCCCGGGCCCAGAGGGCCACCGGCGGGTCTTGCAGCCGACGACCCCGGCCTACCGGTCGTGCCGGCTGGGTGACCACCCTGACGGGCTCGCGTCCCACCCGACAGAGCGCCTCGAGGGTCGGGAGCGCGAACTCCGGCGTACCGAAGAAAATCAGTGGTTTCAAGGGCCAGCGAACCTCTACGGCTCGGCTTCCTCGCGCGCTTGGTCGAGCTCGGTGAAGTAATCGGGTTTGACCAGCACCTCTCGCGGCTTCGATCCCTGCGGCGGTCCCAAAAGCCCCTCCTGCTCCATGATGTCGATGAGCCGCGCCGCCCGCGAGAAACCGATCCGCAGCCGCCGCTGCAGGAAGCTGGCCGAGGCCTGTCCCTGGGCCACCACCAGACGGGCCGCCTCGTCGAACAGCTCGTCATCATCGCCACCGACCCCGGCACCGCCACGCTCTTGTTCCGGCGGCGCCAACACCGTCGGATCCAGGTCGGGTCTGCCTTGTTTCTTGAGCCAGCGAACCAGACCGGCGGTCTCCTGCTCGCTGATATAGGCCCCGTGCAGCCGGGTGATGCGCGAGGTTCCCGGCGGCATAAAGAGCATGTCTCCCTTGCCCAACAGCTTCTCCGCCCCGATCTGGTCGAGAATGGTTCGCGAGTCGTGCCGGCTGGCGGTGGCGTAGGAGATGCGGCAGGGAAAATTCGCTTTGATCGTTCCGGTCAGCACATCCACCGACGGCCGCTGCGTGGCGATGATCAGATGAAGCCCTACCGCGCGGGCCATCTGGGCGATGCGGGCGATCGAGGTCTCCACCTCCGCCGCCGCCACCAACATGAGATCGGCCAGCTCGTCGATCACGATGACGTAGTAGGGCAGAGGCTTGAGATCGGAGGTGTCGAGATCCACGTCGTTTTCCGACAGCGCCAGACGTTTCTGCACCTCGGGATCCAGAATAGCCCGGTTGTAGAAATCGATCGATCGAACGTGAACCTCGGCCAGCAACCGGTAGCGCCGCTCCATCTCCGCCACCGCCCAGCGCAGGGCGTTGGCCGCCTTCTTTGGCTCCACGACCACTTCGGCTTTGAGGTGCGGAATGTCCTTGTAGACCCCAAGCTCGATCCTCTTGGGATCGATGAAGATGAACTGGACCTGATCACGGGTCGCCTTGTACATGATCGAGGTGATCATGCTCTGCAGACCCACACTCTTGCCAGAGCCGGTGGCCCCCCCCACCAACAGGTGAGGCATCGTCGCTAGATCGGCGAAATAGGGCTCGCCGTGAATAGTGGTTCCCAGGGCGATGGTGAGCGGCGATGGTGACTTGCGAAAAGTATCCTGTTCCAACAGGTACCCCAGGTGGATGAGAGCGCGCTCTTTGTTGGGAACCTCGATACCCAGTGTAGACCGACCCGGCAAGCGCTCGATACGAATCGCCTCGGCCCTCAGCGCCAAAGCCAGGTCGTCCTGGAGGCTGACTATCTGGCTGACTTTGACACCCGGCGCCGGTTGGAACTCGAAGATGGTGACGATCGGGCCGGGGCTGATTCCCGCCACCGTTCCTTCGACCCCGAACTCGAGACATCTCTCGCGGATCAATTCTCCCAGCCGCACCAATTCGTTCTCGCGCACCGAGGTCTTGATCTTGTCCAGCTGGAGCAGGTTCAGGGGCGGGAGCTCGTTCGATTCCAGCTCGGGCTTGGGAAACGGGATCTTCTGCTGGGGGCGCTCCGTGGCCGGAACGGGCTGCTTGGCCTCCACCTGGCTGCCGGGCTTTGCGGTTGGATGCACCTTGCGAACGTGGAAGCCGGCCTCACCCGACTTTTCCGTCACCCGCAGCGGGAGGTCCGCCTCCTCGTCGCTCTCACCTAACTCGGCGGTCTTGGCCCTTTGGCGGGCCACCTTGAGCCCCTCCGCCCGTTCGAGGTGCTTGGTGACCACCCGCTGCCTCGACTTGTCTCTGCTCCGGCGCTCGCGATACCGCTCCCAGGCAAATACTGCTTGCTGCAAACGACTCCTCAGCTTCTTCGCCCAGGCCCCCAGGAGATCGCCCAGCGTCGACTGGATCAATAGCGCTACGCCGACGATGGCTGCGGCGATGAAGATCAGGAGAGCGCCGGGAAACGAAAGGTAGCGCACCAGGGTGTCGGCCAGCAGGTGCCCCACGGCTCCACCGGCGGGTATCGTCTCCCCCCGCCACTCGACTTCCTTCACCATGAGCTGGAGCAGGGCCGGCAGCGCACCCAGGAGCACGAGTGCCCCCGCCCCGCGACCCGCGACCGACGGCAACTCGCGATTCCGCACCCGACGCCAACCGGCGACGAGGGCCAGGATCGGCACCAGCACCGCGCTCAATCCCAGCAGACCATAGGTAGCCGCCGCCAGGTTGGCGCCGACGGGTCCCACCCAGTTGGCCACCTCTCTCGGCTCCGCCGGTTGGTGGAGAAAGCTGGGATCGTCGGCGTGGTAGGTCGCCAGGCAGACCGCGAACAGTACTCCCACCAGGAGCAGCAGCACGCCGACGAGCTCAGAACCTTTTTCCGGAGAGAGGCGGGGCTGTGTCTGACTGCGTTTAGAAGCTCTCTTGAGGCGGGCCAGTTGGCGATCCTCCATTGGAGTAGAGCTGATTTTAGCAGCCCGGCTCAAGGAATTTTGGGACAGGCACAGACAGCTGCCCTAGGACCGCTGCTGATGGGCCTTGTGAAGCCGGACGAAGTCCCCCAGGGCGAGCTCCTGCGCACGGGTGTTGCGCCCGAGACCGAGCTCCTCGCAGACCGCGGCAGCCTGAGCCGCGCCCCAGCCCGCTGCCAGCGAGTTGCGTAGGGTCTTGCGCCGGTAGGCGAAGGCCAAGCGGATGGTGACCGCCAGCTCCGCCATCTCCTCCCTGGTAACCGGTGGGGCCTTCAGGGTGAGCCCGACAAAGGCACCATCGACTTTGGGTGGCGGCCGAAAACTGCCCTTCGAGACCCTCCCGAGCAGCCTCACCTCGGATCGTGCCGCCGTCAGCACACTCAAACCGCCGTAGGCAGGGCTGCCGGGTGCGGCCAGCAGACGCTCGGCCACTTCGAGCTGCACCAGAAAGGCCGCTCGTGGAATCGACTCCGGCTCCGCCCGCGCCAGCAGCCGCTCGATGAGCGCGGTGCCGATCCCGTATGGGAGGTTGCCGGCCACCAGGGTCTGCGCCGGGCACCGGTCCCAGTCCAGGTCGAGCGCATCCGCCACCACCAACGAGAGGCGATTGTCGTCCGTTTGACGCCGTAGGGCAAAGGCCCAATCCAGGTCGTACTCCCACCCCACAACCGCCGCGGCGCCGGCGGCAAGAAGCTCCCGCGTCAGCACCCCACCACCCGGACCAACCTCCACCACCCTGGCCTTGGCGGGCTGCAAGAATTCGACGAGTGGCCGGCAGAGGCCGCTTTGCCGGAGGTGATGTTGACCCAGGCTCTTCTTTAGACGGGGAGATTCCATCTGCTCTACCCTAGCAGTCCGAGGTTGAGCTCCTCCCTCTCATTGTGGAGTGTGCGATTCTCTACCCTGGGGGGATTCTGCTATCTTCATTGGGTTTGGTCCGATTTATCCGCCGGATGTCGAGCCAGGATGCCTGTGTGCCGACCGATGGTTAAGATCAACTGCCTCGAACCCCTTGCCCTAGAGCGCTTTCTAGAGCGCCGACGGGCCACTATGACCTTTCCGCTGGAAATGAGCCTGGCGGAGAATCTGGTGGAGGTATTGCGCCGCGCCAATGAATTCGTTCCTTCGGAGGCCGGTTCGATTCTGCTCGACAATCCGTCGGAGAAGCTACACGATCGGGACAAGAACACCCTCACCTTTATCGCCGCCTTTGGCGAGAAATCGAACGATCTCGTGGCGCAGAAGGTCCCCGCCGATATGGGGATCGGTGGTCGCGTCTACATCACCGGCGAGTCCTACTGCACAGGGAATGCACGCGGCGACGGGCTTTTCAACCCCACCTTCGACGACGTTACCGACTACCAGACCAAATCCCTGGTAGCCATCCCTGTGCGTATCGAGCACGAGGTCTGTGGTGTCTTGGAGTTGGTCAATCGTCTTGGCGCCGAGCAGTACAGTCAACAGGATCTGAACCTGCTGGAGATCTTTGCCGGCTATATCTCGATCTCCATCCAGAACGTGCTGGATGGAAGACAGGCTCAGGAGATTGCCAAGCGAGACAATCTCACGGGGCTGTACAACGACCGCTATCTCCACATTGCTTTGTCGCAGGCAATCTCCAAGTGCCGCAAAGAAGAACAGGACTTGGCCCTCATCTTCCTCGATCTCGACTTCTTCAAGCGAGTCAACGATACTCACGGCCATCTGGCCGGCAGCCAGGTTCTACGCGAAGTGGGTCAGCTTCTGCAGAAGCTCAGTGAGTCCAGAGAATCCATCGCCGCCAGGTATGGTGGCGACGAGTTTGTCATCGCGGTGCAGTCGGACATCGAGGACGCTATCGATCTGTCCGAGGAGCTCCGCAACGCCATAGCCGACTCGACATTTGTGCAGAAACCGGGAGACATCCAGGGTGATGCTCTGTTCTTGACTGGAATCACCTGTTCGGTCGGTGTGGCTTCGCTCAAGCGCCACGCCCCGGAAGACGGCTCGGCGGAGCGCTGCAAGAGCACCCTGCTTCGGCTCGCCGACGCGGCCATGTATGTGGCCAAGGATACCGGCCGCAATCGGACCGCGGTCGCCGGGGAGCCGGTCCGGCGCCGCACCTTCCAGTTCGATTGACCCTCTCTTTGGGCTGGTGCTAGCATTTCGCCGGCCCGCACACCCTCCCGGAGCTCTTACACCCCGGCACTCCCACGAGCGGGCCTTCTGCCGCGTCGCACTGTGAATTCGACGGAACCTGGAGGAGAGAATGGCCCCGACGACCACCCTCAGCACGGCTCACATCGCCCCCAAAGATGTTCACGAGCTCCTGGATAGGCACATGCTGGCGGATGGCCTGCCGATGGTCCTCGATCTGGAGAAGAGCCATGGGGCTTATCTCTACGACAGTCTTCGGGAGCGGGAGGTTTTGGATCTGTTTACCTGCTTTGCCACCTCCCCCATCGGCTACAACCATCCGAAGCTGGACACCCCCGAGTTTCGGCGGCGCATACTTCCCGCCGCCCTCAACAAGCCCTCCAACTCGGACCTCTACACCGCCGAGATGGCCGAGTTCGTGGCCACCCTGTCGAGGACCCTCCCGGACAGCCTGAATCAGAGAATGTTCTTCATCGAGGGCGGCGCTCTGGCGGTGGAAAACGCCCTCAAGACCGCATTCGACTGGAAGGTCCGCCGAAATCTCGAAGCTGGCAAGGCCGAAAAGGGGTACCAGGTAATTCACTTTCAACAGGCCTTTCACGGCCGCAGCGGCTACACGCTCTCGCTGACCAACACCGCGGATCTGAACAAGACGGATTACTTT
The DNA here is from genome assembly GCA_049678185.1 of Thermoanaerobaculia bacterium. GTDB lineage: Bacteria > Acidobacteriota > Thermoanaerobaculia > Multivoradales > JAHEKO01 > M0029. The sequence continues at coordinate 49,770 of JBAUDS010000419.1, read as the reverse complement.
CCGAAATTCGACTGGCCTCGGGTCTCCAATCCGAAGCTCTCATTCCCAGTAACCGCCGATGTTCTGGAGCAGGTCGAGGCGGCGGAGCAGCAATCGCTCGGCGAGATCAAACAGGCCCTACGCGAGAATCGCCATGACATTGCCGCCCTCATCATCGAGCCCATCCAGGGAGAGGGCGGTGACAACCATTTTCGGGCAGAGTTCCTAGGGCAGCTCCGCGAGCTAGCCGATGAAGAGGAATTTCTGCTCATCTACGACGAGATTCAGACCGGCTTTGGCGCCACCGGGAAGTGGTGGGCCTTCGAGCACTTCGATGTCCAACCCGACATCCTCGCCTTTGGCAAAAAGACACAGGTCTGCGGCATCTGCGCCTCCGACCGCATCGACGAGGTCGATTCGGTATTCAAGGTCTCCAGTCGGATCAACTCCACCTGGGGAGGCAATCTGGTGGATATGGTCCGCTGCCAGCGCTATGTGGAGATCATCGAAGAGGATGGCCTGCTGGAGAACGCCACGACGGTCGGTGCACTTCTGCTCGAAGGACTCCAGCAGCTGGAGACGACCTACCCCGAGATGGTGAGCAACTCCCGCGGACGCGGCATGATGGTCGCCTTCGACCTGCCCGACCCCAAGACCAGGGACGCTGTCCTCGGGGAGATGGTCGAGGTCGGGGTGATGGGCCTGGCTTGCGGCGTGCAGGCCATTCGCTTTCGGCCACCGCTCAGTTTGAGCCCCGACGAGGCCGCTGAGGGACTCCGGCGTCTGGAGCTGGCGTTGGACGGCGCGCCCCGGTAGAGGACCCGATTTGGCAGGACCCTGGGCGGCCCGGAACGCCTAACCTGTGGAAAATGAAGGAATTACGACGCTTGGCATACCGCACGAAGATAGGCTGATTTTATCTAACTGCTCGAATTAAAGGATTTACTGCGGATTCACAGCATTCTGTGCAGTCCCTCGGCAGCTGGGGTAGATTCGTGACAATTCGATGATCCCCAGCAGCATTTCCGCAAAGATTTCCACAACAAGGAGACCCGACCATGACAGTGGCAACCGAGACCAACACCACGGCACTGCTTTCCGCCCTGGGGCTCTCCGCAGACAATCCGGGTGCCTTTGACGGCGACTGGATCGATACCCAAGGACCTGCCCTCGAGTCGGTCAACCCCACGACCGGCGAGGTGATCGCATCGATCCGTACAGCTACGGCCGCAGACTACGAGAAGGTGGCGGCGGCGGCGGTCGAGGCTTTCGAGGTGTGGCGGACCTGGCCGGCGCCGCTGCGTGGCGAGATCGTGCGCCAGCTCGGCCTCGAGCTGCGGCAGCACAAGGAGGCTCTCGGACAGTTGGTGACCCTGGAGATGGGAAAGATCCTCAGCGAAGGACTGGGCGAGGTCCAGGAGATGATCGACATGGTCGACCTGGCTGTAGGAATGTCGCGCCAGCTCTACGGTCTGTCCATGCACTCGGAGCGCCCCCAGCACCGGATGACCGAGCAGTGGCATCCGCTCGGGCCGGTGGGAATCATCACCGCCTTCAACTTTCCCGTGGCCGTCTGGGCGTGGAACTCCACGGTTGCCGCCATCTGCGGCGACTCCATGATCTGGAAGCCGTCGGCCAAGACCCCACTCTGCGCCCTGGCCATAACCCGCATCGCCCAGAAGGTGCTCGAGGCCAACGACGCTCCGCCTATATTCGGCCTCGCCATCGGCGACCGCCATCAGGTCGGGGGACCCCTGGTCGCCGATCGACGCGTGCCGCTCATCTCCGCCACCGGCTCGGTGTCGATGGGTCGCAAGGTCGGTGAAGTGGTGGCCAACCGTCTGGGCCGGAGCCTGCTCGAGTTGGGGGGCAACAACGGCATCATCGTCATGGACGATGCCGACCTCGACCTGGCCTTGAGGGCCGTCCTTTTTGCCGCCGTCGGCACGGCGGGTCAACGATGCACGACCAACCGTCGACTGCTGCTGCAAAGGGGTATCGCCGCGGAGATGAAAGAGCGGCTGAAGAGCGCCTATGCCTCGATTCGCATCGGCGACCCCCTGGATCCCGAGACCCTGATGGGACCGCTGGTGGACGGCCGGGCCGTCGAGGACATGAAGGCGGCGCTCGCGGTAATCAAGGGACAGGGGGGCAAGGTCATCTATGGCGGCGGCATCCTCGACCGTCCGGGCTTCTTTGTCGAGCCCACTCTGGTGGAGGCCAGCGGCGACATGCCGGTCACCTGCGAGGAGACCTTTGCACCGATTCTCTATCTGTTCGAGTTCGACACTCTGGACGAGGCGATCGAGCTTCACAACAGCGTTCCCCAGGGTCTGTCGTCGGCGATCTTCACCACCAATCTGCTGTCGGCCGAGCGCTTTCTGTCGGCGGCCGGCTCCGACTGTGGTATCGCCAACGTCAACATCGGCACCTCGGGCGCCGAGATCGGCGGCGCTTTTGGTGGCGAAAAGGAGACCGGTGGTGGTCGCGAGGCCGGCTCCGACTCCTGGAAGCTCTACATGCGCCGCCAGACCTGCACCATCAACTACGGCACCGAGCTGCCGCTGGCGCAGGGCGTCGAATTCGACGTCAGCTGAAGCGGCCGGTCTCCATGCCGGCCGTCTCGAGGCGGAAGGCCCTTCCTTACTCGAGTGGGGGTAGGTCGCTTCTCACGTGGAGGTTGAGGTAGAGCGGGCCCATGGGGACGTTTTCGTAGCGATAGTCCCTCGCCAGCCTTGGGTGGCGGAGTAGGGCCTGGTTGGCTTCGCCCCACATCTCGTGAGCGAGCGCTTCGAGCGGTACCGGTTGCGAGGTGGCTACGTCCAGGAGCAGGATGTAGTCGGGGTTTTTCGACAGCAGGTAGTCGATGTCGTACTTCTCGTGTCCGGAGTAGCCGCGACCCAGCTCACGGTCCTGGTGAGCGATCACCGGATCGACGATGCCTACCGGATCGAGCAGGGTCAGACCCGAGTAGAAGCCGATGGCCCCGATCGGCAACACGACGACCGAGGATCCCGGTGGCAGGTGGCGACCCATCCAGCGGCCGACGAGCGACCATTCGTGAGCCAATCGGGCTTCGAAGCGCTGCCATTCGAACTGGCTACGGGGCGGGTCCATGTCTTCCCGGAGCTGGCGACCCACACGCAGACCGGGGACCCCGATGACCACAAGGCACATGGCCACGAGTAACGCCGTCGAAAGGTCACGCCGGTCGATCCGCTCACTGATTGCGACACAGGTGTAGAAGGCCATCGCGCTCAGGAAGGGCAACACCGGCACCATGAAGCGATACATGGCGAAGTGGTCGCCGCCTTCGTAGATGACAATCAATATCTGTCCGACCACAAGCACGACAAACACCGTGAGCCATTTGGGCCACCGTCTGATCGGCGCGAGCGCCAGCAGCGCCGCAATCAGCAGCAGCGGCGTCGCGCGAACGAAGTTACCGACATAGATCGAGCCTCGTCGCCAGAGCTCGATGTTGCCGTAGTCGAGCTTGGCGTAGAAGGTGTTGGGGAGCAGCGCCCCAAAGTGGGTCCATCGAGCCACGAAGTAGCTGCCGTAGGCAACGAGAAAGACAGCCACAAAGAGACCGGCTTGACGCCAGGAACGGCTCCGCCGATACTCCGCTGTGGCAAATATCGGCAGCAAGGCCACAGCCTCGGGCCGCGTCATCGCCGCCAGTACGACCAGCACCGCGGCCACCACGGTCCACCGCTGTGAGGCCTCTTCGAGAACAGCAGCGCCGCGTAGAGCAAGCTCTCCATCCCCGAGGAGGCCCAGCTCAAGAGCACCGGATTGAGCATGGAGACCACACCCATCGTGGCCGCAACAAAAGGTCTTCCCGGAACCAGATGGCGGAGGGTAAAGGCGGTGAAGACCCCTACCAGGAGCCCGAGCGAGATCCACCCGATCATCGTCATCGCCACTACCGGTTCTGCCCCCAACCTGATGGCGACTGCCAGGATGGCTACTTCCAGGAAATTTGTATAGCCCTCGACGACCTCTCCCGGGTTGAAGCTCAGACCCGCTCCCCGCGCCCAGTTGGTGGCGTAGCGCAGCGAGATGAACGCATCATCTACCGGTGCGAGCTCGAAGTGGCGAGCGAAGGAAACGCCAAGAACCAGGGTGACGACCACCGCCAGGACGACGGCGCCCCAGTACCCCCAGCGTGAGGCCGCAGTCATGTCAGTCGGGAACCACGACCCCGAGAGCGCCAGCACGGACGGAGGCCTCCACCCCCTGCTCCCCCACCTCCATGATGGGCTCGCCATCGCTGGCCATGGTCATGGTGCGGTCGACATAGATTCGCGCCGAGCGGGTCCGCACGATGGTCACCGCCGGGTGCCCAACGTGCTCCCCCTTGTAGACCTTGGGAAAGATCCTCAACAGCTTGACCTTGGAGATCGCCTCGACGACAACCAGATCGAGCATCCCATCGTCTATCTTGGCCTCGGGAGCAATAAACATCCCGGCACCGAAGCGGGGGTGGTTGCACACTACCGCGAACATGGCTCCGCGTTCGTAGATGCCGCCGTCGTGCTCCACGCGGATGACCGGCGGCTTGAAAGCGGCGAGAGTACGCAGCACTCCGTAGACGTAGGCCGCCTGCCCGCTAAAAGGACCCCTTCCCTGCTGGACATAGCTGGCCACCTCGCTGTCGAAACCGACTCCGCAATAGCCGAGGAAGGAGTGCCGATCGACCTGGCCGACATCGATCCGCCGGACGGAACCGCCGATCGCTACTTCGACCGCCCGCGGCAGCTCGCTGGGTATCCCCAGGGTGCCTGCCAGGTCGTTTCCACGCCCGAGCGGGACCAGTCCCATGGCGCACTCCGAGCCGGTCAACCCCTGCGCCACGTGGTGAAACGTGCCGTCACCCCCGGCTGCCACCAGACGCTCTACTCCATCTTTGGCGGCTTTGCGGGCTTGCGCCGCAAGGTCCTCGACGCTCTGGCTGACCACCAGCTCGGCGCCCGCCTTGGCCGCCAGCTCACCGAGCAAGCTCAGGGCCCGCTCTCCCTTGCCGCCACCGGAAGCAGGATTGACGAGAAATCGGATGCTCACTCCATCAGCTCCTCATGACTGCCAAGATGTCGTCGTCGATTTTGTCACCATCTGGGTCGCCGCGGAGCCAGGTTATCCCGAACAGCACCACAAACGAGCCGGCCAGCGCCACCGCCGGCGGCAGCACACCGTCGACCAGAGGCAGCCCGAGGCCCGGCACCAGCCGCTGACGCTGGAGCAGCTCCAGGGTCAGATTGAGACCCAGACCGGTGGCGATCGAGGCCGTGGCGGCAGTGGCCGTCACCCGCGGCCAGTTGAGACCTACGGCCAGCGCCGGGGCCAGCGCCGCCGCCAGGGTGCCAAAGGCAAAGGTGCCCAAGAGAGCAATCAGGTCACCATAGGCCAGCGCCAGACCTGTCGCCGCCACCGCCACCGCCGCCGTCGCCACCCGACCCCACAGCAGCTGCCTCTCGATGGGCCTGCCCATGAGCCGCGGCAGGTCGCGCACCAGCGCCGCCGCACCGATGTTCAGAAAAGAGTCCGAGGTCGACATGATCGCGGCCAGCGCTCCCGCCAGCGCCAGCCCCGCCACCAGATCGGGGGCGAAGTCGAGCAGAAAGCGCATCGTCGCATCGTCCGGCCGGTCGAGCGGCAGCATTCGGCCTTCTGCCACCAGCGCCGGCACCGTCAGCCCGACCCCAACCCAGATCAGCAGACAGATGGTCTGGGAGGCACCCAGCACCAGCGGCATCCACTTGAGCTGTCTGGCGTCGCGCAGCATGTAGAACTTGTGCAGCATGTGAGGCTGCCCCAACACCCCGACGCCAAAGACAAAGAAAAAACCCAGGGCCGTCGTCACCGAGACGGTGCCAAAGGGGCGGAGCATCCCCGCAAAGAGATCGCTGCCGGCGATCGCCCCGACGATGCTGGCCGCCCCGCCACCTACCTGGATAGCGCGGACAAAGACCGCGACCGCTGCCAGCAGCATCACTCCACCCTGAACAAGATCGGTGTAGACCCCCGCCATCATGCCGCCGGCGATACTGTAGAAGAGAACCACGGCCATACCCGCCGTCATAGCCACCACCGGGCTCCATGGGCCGAGGGCTTCGCGAGTGCCGAATATCGCCTCGATGACCACGCCGAGGGCCAGGATCTGGGCACCCAGGTAGCCGATGGTGCCCACGACCACGGCCAGAGCCCCGAGACCCGATGTCAGTCTGCTGCGGTAGCGACATTCGAGCGCATCGGGGATGGTATAGACCTCCCTTGCCGACGCCAGCAACCGCAGCCGCCTGCCTACCACCCAGCACAGCAGTCCCGAGGTGAAGCCCACCGGGAGGATGATGAAGAGCGAGGCGACACCAATCCGGTAGGTGAGCCCCGGGCCGCCGAGAAAGACAAAACCGCTGAAGGCGGCCGACATGGTCGCCATGGCAATAACCAGCAGACCGACCCGCTGGCCGGCGATAAAGAAGTCCTTCGCCGTCCGCGTCCGTCTGGCCGCCCAGATCCCTACCAGAATGGTCAGTGCCAGCAACCCCAGCGCCAGCACCAGAATCCCGGGTCGGGACGACTCCATCAGGTTCAATCCGGCCCTCCGTCATCCGCCGGGGACTCGCACGACTCTTGTATCTGCCGAAGCCCCCGAGCCGGGAAGGTAGCCGCATAGACCCACGAAACGAGCACGAGCGGCAGCAGCGTCAGCCCCACCAGCATGATCCAGAGAGTCACGGGGAGACCCAGCAATACCTGCTGGGAGGGCCCCTGGTCGAGGGCCACGAGCGCCAGCAAGCTGCCGCTTAGGATCGCGGCCAGAAGCAGAAGCGCCGGGTGGAGCCGCGCTCCGCGCCGACGACCGGCCGTCGCCAGGTAGATGAGGCCGACCGGAAAGATCCCCACCAGCAGAGCGAGCAGACCGTGAGACCAGGGGTGGTCCCACACCAGGGTCAGCAATAGCAGGACCGAGGAGACTGTGAGAATAGCGGCGGCGGTTCGCTCGTTCCTCACGCCGTGTCTCCGGCGCTAGGAGATGACCGGCAGAGGCGACACCAGCTCTCGATTCTCCGGGGTCAGGGCGCCACGATAGCGCAGCGCCGCCTCCGAGGTGTCGTCACGGGTTACAAAGCGCCCGTACAGATTGGTGCGCTGGCGTGGGGTGTAGCCGGCCGAGGTGATCAGCTGCTCCATCTCGTCTTGGCTCATTCGGTAGCTGGTACCGGCCGCCGACACCACGTTCTCCTCGATCATGATCGAGCCCATATCGTCGGCGCCAAAGGTCAGACCGAGCTGTCCGATCTTCTTGCCCTGGGTCACCCAGCTCGTCTGGATGTGGGTGATGTTGTCGAGGAATAGGCGCGATACCGCCAGCACCTTGAGGTACTCGTGGGCGAATGTCTCGGGCACATCTGCCATGTCGGTGTGCTCGTGCTGAAAGGTCCAAGAGATAAAAGCGGTAAGTCCGCCGGTCTCGTCCTGAAGGTCTCTGACTCGCTGCAGATGCTCCACCCGGGGCTCGAAGCCCTCGCCCATGCCATACATCATGGTGGCCGAGGTCCGCAGCTCGTTGCGGTGCGCCTGACGCATGATGTCGATCCACTCCTCGGCCGAGGTCTTGGTAAAGGCACGAACCTCTTTGCGGAGGTCGTCCGACAGCAGCTCCGCTCCACCGCCCGGAACCGACATCAGCCCCGCCTCCTTGAGCTGCGCGATGACCTCACCAAAACTCATCCGCTCTTTCTTGGCGATGAATTTGATCTCAGGAGGCGAAAAGGCATGGATATGAATCTCGGGGTAGTGCTCCCGGATATAGGCCAGCAGATCCTGGTAGAAGCTGATGGGTAGATCCGGATGAACCCCACCCTGGAGCAGGATGCCCGTGCCGTTGAGCGCCAGCGTCTCCTCTATCTTGCGGCCGATCTCCTCGAAGGGCAGCAGGTACCCTTCCGCGTCGCCGGGCTCCCGGTAAAAAGCACAGAAGCGGCACTTGTAGACACAGACGTTGGTGTAGTTGATGTTGCGGTCGATGTTGTAGGTGGCGACAGCCGGATCGTTGTGCCGGTTGCGTACCTCGTTGGCGGCGATTCCCAACTCGAGCAGGCCGCCATCGAGCAATAGCCTATGGGCTTCGCCGGCCGTGATCCGACGGCCGGCAACCGCGTCTTCCAAGATCTCTCTCGGTCGACGCCCGGAGGGTGTGAGTTCCATTGTGGGCCCAACTCTATGGAATCAGGGTTGGGGGAGCAAGCTGCCGACGACGTCGACCGGATGGAGTTTCTCGATCAGCCCGTGCGCATGGGCACGACGGTGGAACTCTTCCAACGCCCTGATCTCGGTCGGGCCCATCTCGAAGCTCAGGTGGTCGGTGAGGTACTTTCGCAGCTGATCGGGCTCGATGTCGAGCTCGTCGGAGGATTCCGCAACCAGGTCCTCGAGGTGCTCCAGCCCCAGGCGCAAGCTCTCCTGGAAGTAGGTTGTCAGCCCATCGGCCTCGACCCCTTCGCGCACGGCCCACACGGCAAATACAAAAGGCAGATCGGTAAGCCGCCGCCACTCGGCGGCCAGGTCCAGAACCCGATGCGCTGAGCGATCCACTCGTAGCGCCGGATCACCAATGAGCAGGGCGGCATCCGCAAGGCTCAGCATCTCGTCGAGAGCGGGTGCGGTCGACACCAGCTCCGGTGTCAAACCATAGCTGTCGGCTAGCAGAATCTCGACCAAAGCCGCCGAGGTCCGACTGTTCCGGTCCAGGGCGATGCGCCGGACTCTCGCCAACGGTTTCGCCAACACCAGCAACACGCTGCGCGCCTCGTGCGTTGCCGCAATGCACAGACCGGGCAGCACACGCAGACCGGGTATTCTCTGCAGCTCGATCGACGGCAACAGACCGATATCGATCTCACCGGCAGCCAGCCGGACTGCAACCTCAGCTGGGGGGTAGAAGCCGGGCTCGAAGATGTCGCGATGGAATCCGTTGCGAAAGGACCAGGCCAGGGGCTTGCTATTCAGGTAATCGACGACTCCGATGCGCAGGGGCACGAGTCTCGACCTACTTCGACATCGCGTCGAGGAACTCCTGATTCTCCTTCGTCTTCTTCAGCTTGTCCAGCAGAAGCTCCATGCTCTCCACCGTGGAGAGCGGATTGAGCACCTTCCTCAGCACCCAGACCCGTCGCAGCTCGTCGTCCGGCATCAGCAACTCTTCTTTCCGCGTACCCGACTTGTTGAGGTCGATGGCCGGGAAGACGCGCTTGTCCATCAGCTTGCGGTCGAGATGGATCTCCGAGTTACCGGTTCCCTTGAACTCTTCGAAAATGACGTCGTCCATGCGGCTACCGGTGTCTACCAGCGCGGTGGCGATGATGGTGAGCGAGCCGCCCTCTTCGACGTTGCGTGCCGCACCGAAGAACCTCTTTGGCCGGTGTAGGGCATTGGCGTCCAGACCGCCGGAGAGCACCTTTCCGGAGGGCGGCTGGACGGTGTTGTAGGCCCGCGCCAGTCGAGTAATCGAGTCCAAAAGAATGACTACGTCCTTCTGGTGCTCGACCAGCCGCTTGGCCTTCTCGATGACCATGTCGGCCACCTGGACGTGTCGCGTCGCCGGCTCGTCAAAGGTCGAGGACACTACCTCTCCCTGTACCGAGCGCTGCATATCGGTCACCTCCTCCGGCCGTTCGTCGATGAGCAGCACGATGAGAATGACCTCGGGATGGTTCTTGGCAATCGAGTGGGCCATCGCCTGGAGCAGCATTGTCTTTCCCGTACGTGGAGCCGCCACGATGAGTGCGCGCTGTCCCTTGCCCATGGGGGTAACGAGATCGAGAACGCGCGACGACATCTCGTTGGCGTTCTCGAGCTTGAGCCGCTCCATCGGATAGAGCGGAGTCAGGTTGTCGAAGAAGATCTTGGTGCGGGAGACCTCGGGATGCTCGAAATTCACTGCCTCGACCTTGATCAGCGCGAAGTACCGCTCCCCCTCCTTCGGCTGCCGCACCTGACCCGAAACCGTGTCGCCTGTGCGCAGGTCGAATCGCCGTATCTGGCTCGGTGAGACGTAGATGTCGTCGGGACCCGGCAGATAGTTGTACTCCGGCGCTCGCAGAAAGCCGAACCCGTCCGGCAGGCACTCGAGCACCCCTTCGGCGAAGATAAGACCGCTCTTCTCGGTCTGCGCCTGCAGAACCTTGAAGATGAGCTCCTGCTTACGAAGAGAGGTCGCGCCCTCCACCTCGAGGTCTTTGGCGACCTGGGTCAGCTGGACGCTACTCATCTCCTTGAGGGTGCGGATATCGAGAGTGTCCTTATCCCTTTTTCGCCCCTGACCGTCTCCCGGCCTGCCAGGGCCACGAGGCCGAAGCCCTCCCGGCTTGCCGCCCGTGTGGTTCTTGGCCGTATGGTTTTTCGCCGTGTGCTTCTTCGCCGGGTGAGTCTTGGCTGTCGTGTCGTCCACGTGGTTTTCGGTTGTCTTGTCGTTAGCCATCTGTTTCCTCGTTTTCGTTCGCCTCTCTTACGTCACCGCGAAGAAAGGTCGTTATCTCCAGCCAGAGCTCCTTGACTCCCTCTCCGGTGCGAGACGAGAAAGGAATCGGTCTGACGGTGCCCTGGGACAGAGTCTGTTCAATTTTCCCGAGTTGTGAACTGCGCTTGCTGCGCGGCAATTTATCGATCTTGGTCGCCACCACGGTCGGTTCACCACCCAGGTCGCAGAAGTACTCGTAGGCCTGAATGTCGAGGGCGGTGGCACCTACCTTGCCGTCCACCAACTGAATGATCATGCCTCCCGGCAGAGTCCGATGCAGGTATTGGTCCATCAACTTTGCCCAATCACGTCGTTCGGCCTTCCCGACTTTCGCGTATCCATACCCCGGTAGGTCGACAAAGTAGAAGCTCGAGTTGATCAAGAAGTAGTTGATGGCTCTTGTCTTACCTGGTATCGAGCTGATCTTCGCCAACGACTTTCGATTCAACATCCGGTTGAGCAGACTCGACTTGCCGACATTCGAGCGACCGGCAAACGCCACCTCCGGCAAACCGTCCTCTGCAAAGTCCTTCTTGCTGAGCGCCGAGCGGATGAATCGAGCCGTGTCGATCTTCAAGCTCCCCACCACCCCTCACATTTGGCGTCCGATCTCCTGCGGACGCCTCGCGACTGTCTAGGAGTTCGAGTTCCTGCCCGCGGGACGGTCGTCTTTGTCCAACCGTCCTATCGAGCTATCCGCGAAACAAAATAACCGCCCGACTGCCGGATTTCAGTGAGCTATCGAGTCGGACTCGACGGGCGGTTCCGGAGAAGTCTTCTGGAGCTCCGCCTCTACCTGTGGTCCCGGGGCGAGCTCGCGCTCGAGGGCGAGGCTCAAGACCTCGTCCATCGATTCGACCAGATGGAACTGGATCACTTCTCGAACCTCGCTCGGAATCTCCTCCAGATCCTTCTCGTTCGCCTTCGGGAGAATCACCTCGGTAATGTCGGCTCGGTAGGCTGCGAGCAGCTTATGCTTGATGCCGCCCACGGGTAGTACCTTACCGCGAAGAGTGATCTCCCCCGTCATCGCCACATCCTTGCGCACCGGCACGCCGGTTACTGCCGAGACCAGCGCCGTACCCATCGTGATTCCCGCCGACGGACCGTCCTTGGGAATCGCACCTTCCGGCACGTGGATGTGCAGATCCTTGTCCTCGCTGAAGTCGGGGTCCACACCCAGGACCTCGGCCCGGCTGCGGAGATAGGAGAGTGCGGCCTTGGCCGACTCCTGCATCACCTCACCGAGCTTGCCGGTAAGGATAAGCTTTCCCTTACCCTGCATCAAGCCCACTTCGGTCTCCAACAGCTCACCACCGGCTTCGGTCCAGGCGAGACCGGTCGCCACCCCGACTTCGGAGTGTTCGCCTTTTTTTCTCGGCAGATACCGGACCTTGCCGAGGTACTCCACCACGGTCTCTCGGTTGATCTCCATGGTGATCGACTTCTTGCCCTCTTGGACGATCGTGCGGGCGACTTTGCGGCAAATCTTGCCGATCTCCCGCTCGAGGTTTCTGACTCCGGCCTCCCGGGTATAGCCCTCGGCCACCGATCTGACGGCTTCTTTCTCGAACTGGACCTGCTTGGGCTTGAGGCCGTGAGCCTTGAGCTGTTTCGGAATCAGAAAGTCCTTGGCGATCTCCATCTTCTCAGGCAGCGTGTAGCCGGTGAGTTGGATGATTTCCATTCGATCCTGGAGTGCCGGCGGGATGGTGTGACTCACATTGGCCGTGGCAATGAACATCACTTGGGTCAGGTTGTACTCCACGTCCAGATAGTGGTCCTGGAAGGCGTGATTCTGCTCGGAATCGAGCACCTCCAACAGTGCGGCCGACGGATCACCCCGAAAGTCCATGGACATCTTCTCGATTTCGTCCAGCAGGAAGACCGGGTTGACGGTGCCGGCCTTCTTCATCATCTGGATAATCTGTCCAGGAAAGGCACCGATGTAGGTTCGGCGATGACCACGAACCTCGGCCTCGTCCCGGACGCCACCCAATGACAGGCGAACGAACTTGCGACCGGTGGCGCGGGCAATCGACTTGGCGAGAGAGGACTTGCCGACTCCCGGCGGCCCGACAAAGCAGATGATGGAGCTCCGCGCCTGCGCCGTGAGCTGTCGTACTGCCAGGAACTCCAGAATCCGCTCCTTGATCTTGTCGAGCCCGTAGTGGTCTTCGTCCAGGATCTTTTGAGCTCGCTCCAGGTTCTTGATCTCGCGGCTCTTCTTCTTCCACGGCACGCTTACCAGCCAGTCGATGTAGTTACGGGACACCGTGGCCTCGGCCGACACCGGCGGCATCGACTCGAGCCGCTTGAGCTCTTGTTCCGCCTTCTCCTTGGCGGCTTTGGGCATGCCCACTTTCTCGATCTGTTCCTTGAGCTCGGCGATCTCGTCACCCCGGTCGTCCTTGCGCCCGAGCTCCTGATGGATCGCTTTGATCTTCTCGTTTAGGTAGTACTCCTTCTGCGCCTTCTCCATCTGCTTTTTAACGTTTACGTTGATTCGTTTGTCGATGTTGACCTTCTCTACTTCGACATCGAGCAGATCGTGGAGTCTTTGCAGACGCTCGAAGGGGTTGAGGATCTCCAACAGAGCTTGCTTCTCGGCTGTCGACACCATCAGGTGGGCCGCCAGCTGATCGGTAAACTGATCGGTATTGTCCATTTGTATGGTCGAGACCAATCCCTCGAATGCCAGATGGTGCGACATCTTGGCGTAGGTCTCGAACACACCCAGAACCTTGTTGATGTAGATCTCGACGTTCTCGTCGACGGGAAAGTCGATGTGGTAGGTCTCGACCTCGGCGTGAACGGCCCCATCGACTTTCTCGAGGTCGATGAGCCGAGCCCTTTCCACGCCCTCGACCATCACCTTGACGTTGCCGTTCGGCAGTTTGAGGCTTTGGACGATGCGCGCCACCACACCAATTTTGTGCATGTCCTCCCGCGCTGGCTCGTCGATCTTGGGGTCTTTCTGTGCCACCAGGAAGATGAGCTTCTCGGAGACTCCGAGGCTCTGTTCCAGCGCCTGGACCGACTGGTCCCGACCGACGATGAACGGCGCCATCATGTGCGGAAACACGACCATGTCGCGCAGCGGTACCAGCGGCAGCCGCTGCTGAGAGGTTTTGATGAAGCTAGAGCCCATACTTACAATTCCTGCGTTATTGTTGCGCCGTGAAAAGGCAACCGGACGAGAGTCGGTGCCCGATCAGTTGAGGCCTAGACGGCCTTTCTGAGAGGCCGCGGCTGACTTCGATTCAGCACTGCGTCCTCGGTGATGACACACTCCTTTATGTCCTGCTGTGAAGGAATGTTATACATCAGGTCGAGCATAAGCTCTTCCAGAATGATCCTCAGTCCACGTGCGCCGACGTTGCGCTTCATGGCGTCCGCGGCGACATGCTCGAGGGCGTCGTCGGTGAATTGTAGGTCCACATCTTCGAGCTCGAACATCGTCTGGTACTGACGAACCAGGCTGTTCTTCGGTTCTTTGAGAATCCGCACAAGGGCGTGCTCATCCAGGTCGCCAAGGGTCGCGATCACCGGCAGACGCCCCACGAACTCGGGGATCAGACCGTACTTGATGAGGTCCTCGGGAATCACGTGCTCCAGGATCTCACCGGCCCGCTTCTCCTTGGTGCTCTTGATCTCCGCCCCGAACCCCAGTGTCTTTTCGTTGAGACGGCGCTCGATGTTCTCTTCGAGCCCGACAAAGGCACCACCGCAGATGAATAGGATATTGGTGGTGTCGATCTGCAGAAACTCCTGGTGAGGGTGCTTGCGCCCCCCTTGCGGCGGTACGTTGCACAGCGTCCCTTCGAGGATTTTGAGCAGCGCTTGCTGCACACCTTCGCCGGAAACGTCCCGCGTAATCGAGGGATTATCGCCCTTGCGCGCAATCTTGTCGGCTTCGTCGATGTAGACGATACCGCGCTGGGTCTTCTCTTTGTCGTTGCCCGAAGCCTGATAGAGCTTGAGGATAATGTTCTCTACATCCTCACCGACGTAGCCGGCTTCGGTCAGAGTCGTGGCATCGGCGATCGTAAACGGAACCGAAAGCAGCTTCGCCAGGGTCTGTGCCAGCAATGTCTTTCCGGTACCGGTGGGCCCGATGAGAAGGATATTGGACTTCTGGAGCTCCACCTCGCTGCGAGCCTTCTCCACGAAGTCGATCCGCTTGTAGTGGTTGTAGACCGCCACCGAGAGCTTCTTCTTGGCCATATCCTGGTCGATGACGTATTCGTCGAGGAAGTCGTTGATCTCTACGGGTTTGGGGAGAGCTGTCTCCTGCTGCTGCTCCAACATCCGATCCTCGGCAATGATGTCGAGGCAGATGTCGACACATTCATCGCAGATGAAGACAGTCGGACCAGCGATTAGCTTCTTGACCTCCCGCTGGCTCTTGTTGCAGAACGAGCACCTTAGTGCTTCGTCGCCGCCGTCCTTCTTTGGCATCGTTCCTCAGACCCCTTTTGAGGTTCGTTGGTCACTACCGGATGATATCAAATCGCCTCCAGGCCCCTCTGTGGCCTGGCTAACTGTCCCGGCGACCCATGACCTGATCGGCAAGGCCATACTCGACGGCCTCGGTCGCGGTGAGGATCTTATCGCGCTCCGTATCGTTGTGTATCTCCTCCTTGCTCTTGCCGGTGTGGATCACGAATATCTCCTCTATTCTGTTACGCATACGCATGAGATCCTTGGCGTGGATGTCGATATCGGTCTGCTGACCCTGGAGCCCGTAGAGCAACGGTTGGTGGATCAGAACCCGGCTGTTCGGGAGCACCGACCGCTTGCCTGTCGCCCCCGCGGCCAGCAGGACAGCGGCCATGGAGGCCGCCTGGCCCACACAGAGAGTGGCAACGTCCGGCTTGAGGTACTGCATGGTGTCGTAGATCGCCAGACCAGCGGTAATCGAGCCACCCGGCGAATTGATGTAGAGGGCGATGTCCTTCTCCGGGTTCTCGGCCTCGAGAAAGAGCATCTGGGCAATAACCAGATTCGACACGTCGTCGTCGATGGGCCGGCCCACGAAGATGATGTTGTCCTTCAGGAGTCGGGAGTAGATGTCGTAGGCCCGCTCTCCCCGATTCGTCTGTTCAACTACCATTGGGATCAGCATTTCTGGTCCGCTCCCTAGTCTTGATCGTCTTGTTCGGCTTCCTCGACGACAGCATCAGCATCCGGCGATTCCAGGTCGAGGGAGTCGCCTATGAGGTGCCGCATGGTCTTCTCCCGACGGAGCTGGGCGCGCAGCGGACCCAGCCTGCCGGCTCGGTCCAGGGCCTGTCTCACGGCAACCGTGGTCTTGCCTTCGGCGCGCGCCAGGTTTGCCAGCGTCTGCTCGAACTCCGCCTCGGTGACCTCGAGCGCCAGTTTCTCAGCAACCGCGTCCAGGATCAAACGCGTGTGGACGTGGTTCTCGGCCTGGGGCCGAACCTTCTCCCCCATCTCCCGCCAGTCCAGTTGGGTCTTCTCCAGGTCGACCCCGCGCATGGCGAGCCCGCTCGCATAGTCCCGGAGCATCGCCTCGATCTCGTGATCCACGACCCCTCGGGGCAGTGATAACGGATGCCGCTCCCGCAGCTGGTCGGTTAGGCTCCGCTCACGCTGCTGCCGGCGGTCCTGCTGCTTTTCCTGCTCGAGGCGCTTGCCCAGCGCCTCCTCGAGGGACGCGAGATCCGAGAACTCACCGACTCGAGCGGCGAAGGCGTCGTCGGCCGGCGGCAGATCCCGCTCCTTGACTTCTGTGATTCGCAGCCTGAACCGTTGCTCGACTGCATTGTCGCCTTCGCCCTGTCGGCGGACGACGTTCGTCGCCTGCCCAGCGGTCTTTCCGGTCGCCTCCAAGGACAACTCTTCCCACACCTGCGGGTCCCCGACCTCGAAAGAGATCGTCTTTTCCTCGGGCTCCGCTTCCGAGTCGCCATCCTGCGAGGCAAGCTCACCGACCACCAGATCACCGCGGGCGGCGGGTCGCTCGACGGCAACCCACTCCGCCAGATTGCGTCTGAGATCGTCCAGCGCCGACTCGATCTCCTCTACCGTCGGGGTGACCTCCACCTCGGGCAGCTCGAAGTTCTCCAGGTCACCGATCTCGATTTGGGGTCGGGTCTCGACCGAGGCCACAAAGGTCAGCTCGGCACCCGGTTGGAGATCCACATCTTCGAGGCTCGGTGGCATCAGCGGTTCGAGCTCTTTCTCGGCCTCCGCTTGCCGCCAATAGCGGGGCACCAGACGATCGATGACCTCCTGCTCGATATCACTTTGAAACCGCTGCTCGACCAGCTCCCGTGGCACTTTTCCCTTGCGAAATCCGGGTAGCCTCGTCTTGCGCCGGAACTCTTCGACCACTCTGCGAGTCTCGGCCTCGACCGCCGGCGCGGGCACCTCGATCTTCAGCTGCTTGCGGCAGGGTCCGACTTCGTCGATCGACAGTACGACACTCATATCTCGATTACGCTTTCTACGGCTACCGGTGCCAGACAGTTGGTGCGAAAGGGGGGACTCGAACCCCCACCCCGACTATGGGACTAGATCCTAAGTCTAGCGCGTCTACCAGTTCCGCCACTTTCGCTTCGGGAGTGCTGGTACCGACCCACCGGAGAGATCCAATCGGGCTGGTGAGCCGCCAGGGACTCGAACCCCGAACCCGCAGATTAAGAGTCTGCTGCTCTACCAGTTGAGCTAGCGGCCCGCGCGACGGATTATACACATCAGGCAGCCCGTGGTAGAACTCCCGCGGTCTGCAAGTCACCAGAGCCAGAACCGTCTGGTGAACTCCAGTATTCCTACTCCGAGCTTACCTTCTTTGCACGAGTTGGACGACCACCAAGCTGTCGCTCGCCTGGGGGTCGGCGCCCTCCTTCGACGTCTGCCCATTACTATCATAGAAGCTGCTTGATCTCCGCCGTTCCGAGCTTGCTCGAGGCAGTGATGATCAGCGCCCCGGTACCCTGCTGCAGTTCCGGAATCCTGATGGTGAGACCGAGCTCACCCTTTTCATCGGTCTCACCAGCGGCAAGAGTCGCCGGCGAGGTCACCGTCGAGATCATCTTGACGGCCACCAGAGTCCCCGGCACCGCCGCCGCACTGACACTCGACTTGGTTTGAAACCTCATGCCGACCTCCTCACCCGGGACGAGATCGCCGTCGGAGTCCATCATCAAAATCAGGTGCTCCTGCTCGGCTTCGGAGTTGAGATACTCCAAAATGACCTGGTCGAGGGTAGGCACCGACTCAACCGGTGCGACCTCCTGATCTTCCAGTACCGCCTGTTGCTCGGCGAAAATGACTTCGTCCAGTGTACGAAGATCGTCTGTCGATCGCGGCTCCGGCGACGATACCGTGGCAGCCGTGGTGGTCTCCAGTGTCGCTTTGTCTTTGACCACACCAGCGGCCAGCTCCAAAACCTTGGCGTCGAATTTTCCACCCCGCACCTCGGCAATCATCAGCCGGTGTTGCTTGTCCATCATCTCGGCGATCGCCTGTCTGCCCTGGCCCTCGTCGAGATAACTCTTGTAGCTGGAGCGTTTACGGGCGACTACCTGACCGCCGACGTAAACCAGACTCTCGATCCAGGCGCTGGACGTACCCTTGTCCTCGGTCTGCACGTGGAAGACCAGATCGGAGTGGGGAACGTCGGTGTTGTAGCCGGTAATCATCCCGTCGATCGCAAGGAAGAGGGTTAGACCGCCCAGAATTCTAAGATCAGAGCGCTCAGAGTACAACAGAAGCCGGCCGGCAAAGCCCAGTTGCCCACCCGCGAGGCCCGTGCAACAATACGCTCCCAAGGCGGGACCGGCCCGCCCTCAACCGCCATCCCGGATTCAATCGGAGGATTATTTGTCATGGCTCAGTCCACTGCTGAAGAAACGACGGCACAGAAGACCCTGGTCGGATACGAGGTACGGGAAGGCGTGGCCTACCTGACGCTCAACGACCCACCCGCCAACACCTATACGCACGAGATGATGCGCCAGCTGGACGAGGGCATCCTCAAGGCTCGATTCGACAAAGACGTCGATGTGCTGGTGCTCAGGGGCCTGGGGGAGAAGTTCTTCTGCGCTGGAGCCAACATCAACATGCTCCAACAGTCGGACCCCTACTTCAAATACAACTTCTGTCTCCATGCCAACGAGACGCTGAATCGGCTCGAGCACACGCCAAAGCTGGTGATTGCGGCGCTGAATGGCCACACCGTCGGGGGCGGCCTCGAGATCGCCATGGCGGCGGACATCCGAATCGCCAAGAAGGGAGCCGGCAAGGTCGGGCTCCCCGAGATCAACCTGGGTGTGTTGCCGGGCACCGGTGGCACCCAGAGAATGGCTCGTCTGGTCGGCAAGAGCCGCGCCATCGAGTTGATGGTCACCGGTCAGCTGCTCTCGTTCGAACAGGCGCAGGAGCTTGGCATCGTCAACCAGATCTTCAGCCCCGATCTGTCGGTCGAGAAGATCGCGGAGCTGGTCCAGGGGGCCATCAAGAAGGTCCTCGAAAAAGAAGATGTCGGCGATCTGAGCGGCTACAGCCAGGACGAGTTCATGGAGCAGATTCACCAGTATGCCCGTCAGTTCTGCACCCCGACGCGGGCGTCCAAGGCGGTCGGGCGTATAAAGCGAGCGGTTCAGTCGGGCGCCGAGGTGCCCTTCGAGAGTGGCCTGGCCATCGAGCGTGAGCTCCAGCAGCAGCTCTTCCAGAGCGATGATGCTCGTGAGGGCCTAAGCGCCTACATCGACAAGCGCAAAGCCGAATTCAAGGGAGTCTGATTCTGAACGGCCACCCGCTCCGGCCGCTGGTACTGGCGGGACCGGTGCGCACACCGATCGGCAGATTCGGCGGTGCCCTGGCCTCTCTGTCGGCCGCCGATCTGGGAACGGCGGCGGCGACAGCGGCGCTGGAGCGCTCGAGCCTCGATCCGACCGCGGTCGACCAGGTGGTCTTCGGGCACGCACGGCAGGCCGGTGGCGGACCCAACACCGCCCGCCAGATCGCCTACCGAGTCGGTGTACCCACCGACCGGCCCGCCTTCACCGTCAATCAGGCCTGCGGCTCGGGACTCCAGGCGGCCTTTTGTGCCGCCCGGGCGATCACGCTCGGCGAGGCCCGGGTCGTGCTTGTCGGCGGCACCGAGAGCATGTCCAACACACCCTACCTGCTGCCGCGGGCGCGGTCGGGCCAGCGGCTCGGACACGACGAGATTGTCGACGGGATGTACAAAGATGGCTTCGACGACCCACTCTCGGAGCTCGTCATGGGGGAGACCGCCGAGGAGCTTGCCGAGCAGACCGGGATCGATCGACAGGTCTCCGACGAGTATGCGGCCCGTAGCCAGCAACGATGCCAAGAGGCACGTGCCACGGGTCGATTCGACCGCGAGATCGCGCCGGTCCGCATCGAGGACCGCAAGGGTGAGCGGCTCGTCGACCGGGACGAGCACCCGCGTGATGGCGTCACCGCGGAATCTCTTGCCAGGCTTCGTGCGGTCTTCCGGGAGGGTGGCGTGGTGACGGCCGGCAACGCCTCCGGTATCACCGATGGTGCCGCTGCCCTGGTGGTGGCGAGCGAGGAGGCGGCCGCGGAGCTAGGACTCGAAGCGGCCGGGCGGCTGCTCGACTGGGAGGTCGTCGGGGTCGATCCCCGGATCATGGGGATCGGACCCGTACCCGCGGTACGGAAGCTGCTCGAGCGTGCCGCTCTAACCTACGACGACATCGACCTGGTCGAGCTCAACGAGGCCTTTGCCTGTCAGGTGCTGGCCTGTCTCGCCGAGCTTCCCTTCGACTCCGCCAGGGTGAACGCCGATGGCGGTGCCATCGCTCTCGGCCATCCCATCGGCTGTACCGGGGCACGGATTCTGGTCACCCTGCTCCACGGTATGGAGGCGCGCGAGGTGTCGAGGGGTATCGCCACTCTCTGCGTCTCCGGCGGTATGGGTCTTGCTGCGTTGATCGAAAGGGAGATCGACGCGTGACCGGATTCGTGGTCTGCTGTGAAAGCCAAAGCAAGTCGGGCCCCTATGTCGAGGCCTTGCGAAGTGCGGGTGTAGCGGGCGACGAGATCGTCCTGGTCACCCCGGAAAAGAACGGCCAACAACTCGCCAGCCTCGGCGCCAGGGCTTCGGGCCTCATGTTGTGCGGTGGCCCGGACCTCGAGCCCCGACGCTACGGTCAGACTCCCCGGCCCGACGCCAACCTGTCGCTCTTTCCGGAGCTCGATCATCTGGAGTGGGAGCTGCTCACCGGCGCCCGCGAGGCCCGCACTCCGGTGTGGGCCATCTGTCGGGGAATGCAGACAGTAAATGTCTTTCAGGGTGGCACTCTTTGGCAAGACATCACCACCCAGGTCGAGGGCGTTCTCGATCACGATGTCCCCGAGCCCCGCGATGCTCTGGCGCACGAGGTCCACGTGGTGGCACGGAACGAGAGCTTTGGTCAGCTCTTGTCGATCGAGACCGTAGAGGTAAACAGTCGACACCACCAGGCCGTCAGACATCTCGGGCGCAATCTGACCGTGGTGGCGACGTCGCCGGACGGCCTCGTCGAGGTGCTGGTCTACTCTTTGGACGAATGGTGGGTGAAGGGTGTGCAATGGCACCCCGAGAACCTCGTACACTTGACGACGCAGCGACGGTTGTGGGCCGAGTTCGTCCAAACAGCTCGCACTGGCTCGCGCTATTCTTAAGCCCCACGGCATAATGTGGACTCGGGGGTGACCGCAGGGTCGCCCATCGATTCATTCATTACTCAACCGACACCCGTTGGCTCAACAAAGGGGATTTTTCAATGGCTGAAACCATCATCCGTGAGCAGGAAGGTCGCGTAGCGATCATCACCATCAATCGTCCCGACAAGATGAATGCGCTGAATCAGCAGGTGAGCAAAGAGGTTATCGCCGCCCTCGAGGAGATCGCGGCGGACGACTCGATCGGCGTGGTGGTGATCACCGGCGCCGGGGAGAAGGCCTTCATCGCCGGTGCCGACATCGGCGAGTTCGAGGGCAGAACCCCCTTCGATCAGCGCCATGCCATGCGCTTTCCTCGAATCTACGATGTCATGGCCTCCTTTCCCAAACCGGTCATTGCCATGATCAACGGATTCTGTCTGGGCGGGGGCTGCGAGGTGGCGGCGTCCTGCGATATCCGCGTCGCCTCTGAGAAGGCCCGTCTTGGTCAGCCCGAGATCAACCTGGGACTGATCCCAGGAGGTGGGGGGACCCAACGCCTTCCACGTCTCATCGGCCAGGGACACGCCATGCGTCTGATCCTCACCGGCGACATGATTGGCGCTCCGGAGGCCAAGGAGATCGGTCTGGTGGACCTGGTCGTACCTGCCGAGGAGCTGCGGGAAAAGACCCTGGAGCTCGCCGCCAAGATCGCCTCCAAGAGCCCCTTGACGGTCAAGGTCGCCAAACAGGCGATCCGCGCCAGCCAGCGTCTCGCCATCGAAGAGGGCATCCTCTACGAGCGCGATCTGTTCTGCCTCTGTTTCTCCACCGCGGACAAGGAGGAGGGCGTCAAGGCCTTTCTGGAGAAGCGTCCGGCCGAGTGGCAGGGGCGCTGAGCATCCAGAGTGTAAAGCTCGCCAGCGTCGAAGTGACCAGAGCGGCGGGGAGCCAGAGAGCGTCGCTGATCTTCACCCAGCCGCCCAGCTGCGCGGCGACCAACGTCAGCGCCAAGACTGCGGTTGGCAGCCAGCTCAGCAGAACACAGACATTTCTCGATCTTTCGTTCTGTGGTCTGAGGGCCCCAAAAAGACCTGCCGGCAATAGCAGGACGGTGGCAAAGACCGGTTTCGCCAGGACTGAGACCAACAGCAGCATCCGAAACAAGAAACCCGGGAAGTACTCGCGGCCCTGTCGCCGGCGCTCCGCCGGCCGGGTGCCTCGCCAGCCGCCGGGAACGCCCCGCGATACCAGCAGCGCCCAGACCACGAATCCGACCCAATAGAGGGTCCGCCGGTGCCAGACCCGACCCCAGACGACGAGATAGACGTCGTCGTCAGCCGGCCGGCCGGCGAGTCCATCCAGCCGCCGCACCGTCGCGGCCAGAGCTCGCGACCACTGCCCCAGCCGAATCCGATCGAGACGCTCGGCGCGGTCCCCGGGCTGGTGGTATTCCGGATCAAAGCTACTGAGCGAGGCATCCGATAGCAGCACAGAAGGGATGCCGGCCTCCAGCAGGCTGTCGCTGTCGGCGGCAAAAAGCACCCTGCTCGACCGCATCGTCAATTGGCCCAAGACCGAGAGCCAGGGGTCGACCACCATCAGCGGCCGGTCGCTGCCCTTGGTGGCTGCGAGCACGGCGTGAACCAGCCAGGCGGGCGTCAGAGCCCATCCTTTATCGCCAGCCACAGGAAAGCTGTGGAGAACCGAGCCGCGACTTCCCTCCCATCCCACCAACTCCACATTGACATTCGCCAGGATCCGTTCTCGCCGCGCGATCTCCTGGCTCTCGACCCAGGCCCGACTGCCGGCGAGCTCCTGTTCTTCGCCATCGAAGAGCACAACCCGCACGGTATGTCGCAGAGGCGTACGGCGAAGCTCGGCGACGGCGGCCAGGACCACCGCACAGCCGGCGGCGTCGTCGGCTGCCCCCGGGCTCCCCTGCACCGTGTCGTAGTGAGCGCTCAGCAGAATCTCGGTGTTGTCGCGACCCGCAAGCGCTCCCATCAGGTTGCGAAGATGCGAGCCTTCGGCCGCGTCCAGCAGTCGGACTTCCTCCAACCCCGCCGTCTCCATGGCCGCCAGCAGATAGTCGATGACTTCCCGGCGCTGGGGCTCCGCAGCGGGCCGCGGTCCGAGCCGGGTCAGACCCGCGGCAAGCTCGTACGGCTCGACCTGGACCCCGCCCACGCCGCCGACCGAGCCGGCGAAAAGCACCAGGACGACACTCGTCGCCAGGAGCGGCTTTGGCAGGAATGGATTCCGATTGGTCAAGGGATGCCGTAGCGGCGGCGTTTTTCCCACAGCGTCTTGCGGCTGATGCCCAACACCTCGGCCGCCCGGCCCTGGTGCCCCCTGGTATGTGCCAGGGCGCGAATGATCTGTCTCTTCTCGACCTCCGCCAGCGATTCGGGCCCGCCATGGCCTTCACTCGGGCCGGGGGGATCGAGCGCACCTCCCCCCTTCAAGATGACGGCTCTCTCCAGAACGTTCCTAAGCTCACGGAGGTTTCCCGGCCACGAGTACTCTGCCATCCAGGTGCGAGCGGCGGCGGAGATCTCGAGCTGTCCCACACCAAAGCGCACCCGCAGGTCGGCCAGGAAGGACTCGAGCAGCGGACCTAGGTCCTCTTTCCGCTGTCGAAGCGGTGGCAGTCTGACGGTTACCACTTCGAGCCGGTAGAAGAGATCTTTGCGAAATGTGCCGCGGGTGACTCGTTGCGGCAGGTCTTCGGAGCCGATCCCCAAGAAACGCACGTTGGAGCGCGTATCCGTCCCGCCCAGCGGTGTGAAGCGCTGTTCCGACAGCAGGCGCAGCAGCTTTGGCTGAGAGGCGACGGGAATCTCCTCGACATGATCCAGCAGCAGGGTACCGCCGTCGGCTTGGAGCACTTTCCCTTCTACCGAGGCCTCGGCACCGGTAAATGCTCCCACTCGATGTCCGAAAAACTCGGACTCGAAGAGAGTGCTGGGAATCAGCCCGATGTCGACCTCCACCAGGGGTCCGTGGGCACGGGCGCTCGCCTGGTGGAGAGTCCTCGCCAGGGTCGAACGGCCACTTCCCGCCTCACCCAGGATGAGGATCGGAGCGTCGGTGCTGGCGGCCCGCGCCACCGACTGCAAAGTCGGTCTCAGAGAGGGCGACGATTCAGCGAGGGTGGCGAGTGCCGCGGCGGTCGTCACTTGGCAAAGTCACTGGTGACATCCGGAGCGTCCGCCCACAGCCGCTCGAGGGCGTAGAACGAGCGCGTCTCTTGGTCGAAGATATGGACGACAAAGTCTCCGTAATCCATGAGCACCCACCGACCATTCTTGTAGCCCTCGACCTGGAGAGGTCGGACGCGCTCGTCCTTCAGGGTCTGCTGAACCGCGTCGGCAATCGCCTGGACTTGTCGCTCGCTGGTGCCACTACAGATGAGGAAGTAGTCGGTGAAGGAGGTGACCTCGCCCAACTGCAGGACCCTGAGATCGTAGGCTTTGCGCGCCTCTGCTGCGGCTACCACCTCGCGGCATCTGGCCTCGACGTCCGGTTCGGTAGTGGGCTGGCTCTTCATCGATAAAGGGAGTACTTACGAACGTACTTTAGCACCAAAGGTGGCACAACACCTGGCGGTATCTCCGTTCCGGCGCTCAAAAGCCGACGCAGATGGGTCGCCGAAATGTCCACCGGCCGATTGGTGACGAATCGCACCCGCTCGCTCTCGGCAAGCTCCCGGAGCTCGGGGGGCAGCTTCGACTGAATCTCCTCGAGCAGCCAGTCGGGCCTGACCAGTATGGCCAGCCAGGCCTCCTTGGCGAGGTCCTGCCACCGCCGCCACTCCATCAACTCGGCGAGATTGTCGCCCCCCAGGATGACGTGAAGCTCGGCCTCGGGATAGAGACCACGAAAGTGCTCGACCGAATCGATCGTAAAGGCAGGCTGATCGCTCGCCATCTCGAACGGCGATGCGTAGAAGCCCTCTTCGTCCAGCAGCGCCAGCTCCACCATGGTGAAACGCGCGCGCGCCGGCGCAAACTCACGCGCCAGCTTGTGGGGCGGCACCGCCGTCGGCAGATAGATGACACGCTCGAGACCCAGCTGCTCGGCCGCCTCGCGCACCGGCTTGATGTGGCCGTAGTGGATCGGATCGAAACTGCCGCCAAAGAGTCCGATTCTCATGGGTCCTTCTCCTGCTGCAGGCGACGGCCGAGCTCGGCGATGAGGGCCGGCAGTCCCTGACCCGTAACCGAGCTGATCTCCAGATAAGTGCAGCCCCTTTTCTCGGCAAGTGTCTGCAGCTCGTCCCGGCGCTCTTCGCGCACGGCGTCCACCTTGGAGCCGACAATCAAGCTCTCCTTGGCCAGAAGATCTCGATCAAAAGCCCCCAGCTCTCGCTCGATAGTCTGGAAATCCTCTGACGCGCTCCCATCCGCTGGGGAGAGATCCACGAGGTGGACCAGAATCCGGCACCGCTCGACGTGACGGAGGAATTGTGTACCCAGGCCTGCTCCCTCCGCCGCACCGGCGATAAGACCCGGGACGTCGGCCACCACGAACGGCTCCCCGCCGGTCTCGTCGGCTACCACTCCGAGTTGTGGGATCAGGGTGGTAAACGGGTAGTCGGCTATCTTCGGCCGCGCTGCAGAGATCACGCTGATGAGAGTCGACTTACCGGCATTTGGAAGACCGACGACACCGACGTCGGCGAGCAACTTGAGCTCCAATCGCAGCCGCCGCTCGAGTCCCGCCTCTCCCGGCTGCGCATGTCTTGGTGCCTGCCGAGTCGCCGTGGTGAAGCGGGCATTGCCCCGCCCTCCCCGCCCGCCCGAAGCCACCTCGAGCTTCTGATCCTGAACCAGCACTTCGCCCAACATCTCGTCGGTATCGGGGTCGAACACCTGGGTGCCGAGCGGCACTCCGATCACCAGATCTTCCCCCGACCTTCCCGTGCGATTGGATCCTTCACCATGCCGACCGCGCTTGGCGGCGTAGAGGGAGCGAAACCGGAGATGAAAGAGAGTGTTGAGCCCCTCGTCACCGACAAGATAGACCGATCCACCGTGTCCCCCGTCGCCACCCGAGGGCCCTCCACGCGGAACGAACTTCTCGCGTCGGAAGGCGACACAGCCATTCCCACCACGTCCACCCTGGACATGAATGAGGGCTTCATCGATGAAGGTCAATTCTGGGTTGCGCTCGATGCGCGGCTACTTGCGGGAGAGCCGAGTGGGGGCCGAGCTAGTCGGCCGGCACCACATTGACGAAGGTGCCTCGCCGGCCCCGATTCTGGAACTGGACGACGCCGTCCGCCTTGGCAAAAAGCGTGTCGTCCTTGCCCCGCCCGACGTTGACTCCAGGGAAGAACTTTGTCCCCCGCTGGCGTACCAAAATGGTTCCACCACTAACGCTCTGACCGCCGAATCTTTTTACCCCTAGATTCTGCGGATTGGAGTCGCGCCCGTTACGACTGGATCCCTGTCCTTTTTTGTGTGCCATGACCCGATATCCTCGTCAATCAACCTTTGATGTTGTCGATTTTGACTCGTAGCAGATTCTGTCGATGACCCTGGAGACGTCTATATCCCTTGCGTCGCTTCATCTTGAAGACACGGATCTTGGGCCCTCTGACCTCGTCCAAGAGTACCCCGGTGACCTTGGCGCCCTCGACGACCGGTGAGCCGATCTTGGTCTCCTTGTCGTCCGACACCATCAGCACGCGGTCGAAGTCGACCTTGCGAACTTTCTTGCCGGTTACCGGCGTGATCTCCACATCAATCACATCGCCGGGCGCCACCCGGTACTGCTTGCCACCAGTCTCGATTACTGCGTACATGAGCACAAATCTCCTGAATTCGCCAGAACCGACGGAAAGCGGAGGGTAGCACGACGCCCCAGAACGGGTCAATCGGTACTTCTCGGGCTGCCGGCGACTGCTAAACTCTGCCACTGGAACAAAAGGGATCGATGTCATGGCCGCGCCCGAGTACCTAGTCTGCATCAACTGCGAGTCCCCCTGCTACATCTTCGAGTGGAAGGACGATCAGCAGACCGAGGCGCTGTGTGAAGTGTGTGGCAACGAGGACGTCGAGGAGTTCCTCACCCCCGAGGACTTCGATACCCTGATCGGTAGCTAGACGGCCGCAAGGGTCTACAGAGCCTGCCCCGAAAGCTCGACCGCAGATTGGCTCCCAATCGCCTCGTCCTGGGGCTTGGCTGATGGCAGCAGCACCCGGACCGCGGTACCCTCGCCGACCACGCTCTGGACTTCGACCTCTCCGCCATGGTTTTGGGCGATGCGCTGGACCACCGCCAGGCCGAGCCCGGTGCCCCCTTTGCGAGTCGAATAGAACAAGTCGAAAATCCTGTTCAACTCTCCACGCGGGATCCCTACCCCTCGATCCCGGACTTCCAGCACCACACGGGCACCCTCGCGATGCACCGATAGCTGCACTTCCGGCTCACGGCCGCTCTCCTCGGTGGCCAGCAGGGCGTTGTGGACCAGGTTGAGGAGCAGCTGACTCATCTGCCCCGGATCGACCTCGACGCTGCTCCCGTCACTGCCATCCTCGATCGACAGACGCGCCCCCAGCGACCGCAGCTCCTCCGCCATCAGGTCTCGACAGCGCACCAACAGGGTCACCGCCGGCAGGATCTCCAGTTCCAGTGGGCTGGGCTTGGCGTAGGACAAAAAGTCCGTTACCAGGCGCTCGAGGCGTCCGATCTCGCTTCGGGTGATGGAGATCAGCCGCCGGTTGGAGCCGTTGCTCAACACCCCGCCCATCTCCTCCTCCAACAGCTGCATGTTGAGGTTGAGGGAGTTGAGTGGGTTGCGGATCTCGTGCGCCAAGCCGGAAGCCAGAGTCCCGATATAGGCCATCTTCTCCGCTTCGAGAGCCTGTTCCTCGAGTCGCCGTCCCCTCCTCCAAAGCCCCCAGATGATTAGGTAGGCGAGAAGAAGGACAAAGATGGTCACTACACCAACGAGGCTGATTTTTCGCACCAGCTCGCTACGCAGCGTCTCGGTGCGCCGCTGCATCTCCTCCTGGCTGATACCCACATGCAGGAAACCGAGCTCGCCGATCGGAACATCCAGGTTGTAGAGAGATTCGATCGGTAGGGGAACCGAGTAGGTGGCTTCCCGGGTATCCTCGATACGGGTCGGCACCTCTCCGGTCTCGATCCGTGGACCGGTCTCGGGCTCGACCTCGAACGTCGCCTCGACGTCACCGCGAAATACGAGCTTGCCCTCACGATCACGAACCTCCACCGATTGAACCAACTGTTTCTGTTTGAGAATCGAATCGATGTAGGTCTGGATCTCCCTCTCCTTGGCGGTAGCCGTGTAGAGGTCCTCCCCCTCCAAAATCGCTCTGCCCTCGAGCCGCTCGGCCAGCCCTTCGGCCTCCTGACGGGTCTCGGTGAGCGCCCGCTGCACCTCGCGCTCGGAGAGCGACCGAAAGATGAGCCAGCCCAACAGACCGAGATCGAGAAGCACGAACAGACCCAGCACGACGGAGGCAACCAGCAACCGCCGGGGAACGCGGAATCTGCTCTTCCTATCCACGACTCAAGAATAGCATCGAGACCAAACAGGCCGTGGTTGAAGTCCCGTGGGAGTTTGACCCCCTGACAAGAGGTCCGGTAGCATGCCGCAATCCTGAAAACACCCGGTTGATATGCACTTCTTGCACCCCCGGAGTCTCCCCCGAGGCCGTTTTGTTGCGGTCGTGGCGGCGGTACTGCTGGCAGTGGCATGCGAGCGACGCACCGAGGCGCCCGCACCGGTCGTAACTTCCGACGAACCTCGAAGGGGTGGCACGGCCGTCATCGGCAGCGGTGCCGATATCGGTGGTGTCAACGAGTTGACCTCCAGTCACTCGACCTTCAGCCGCTCGGTCCTGGAGAAGCTGTTTCTACATCTGCTGGAGGAGCAGCCCGACTACGCATTGCATCCTCCGACCTTTGCCCCCCAGCTCGCCGCCAGCTACGAGTGGTCGGAGGACCATCTGGTCCTGACCCTGCACCTGCGGCCCGAGGTCGTCTGGAGCGACGGCGTGCCGGTGACCGCCGAGGATGTCCGTTGGACCTGGCAAGCACAGATCGATCCTGAGCTGGCGTGGGAATACGCCCAGGTCAAGGAGTCGATAGTCGACATGGAAGTCGTCGACTCGCACACCCTGAAGGTCTTTTTCAAACAAGCCACGGCCTCACAGCTGACCGATCTGAATGAAGGTGTGATCCTGCCGCGCCACGTTTGGAGCCGGCTGCCGGCAGACGAGTGGAATGAGCGCGCCGAGTGGTTCACAGAGAACCTGGTGGTCAACGGCCCCTTTACCCTGGAGTCGTGGAGCCCCCTCTCCGAGATCGTCCTGCAGCGCAACGAGAGTTTCTACAAACCGGAGCAGCCCTATCTCGATCGGGTGGTCTTTCGCATCGTGCCGGAGAAGAGCAATCGGATCCTGCAGCTCCTTGCCGGCGACCTCGATCTGGTGGAACAGATCCCGCCAGCCGAGGCGGCGCGCATCCGTGAAGACGAGACGCTGGACCTGCTCGAATTCTGGCATCGACAGTACGACTTCATCTGCTGGAATCTCGACAATCCGCTCTTCGCCGACGCCGCGACCCGTCGGGCGCTCACCATGGCGATCGATCGGCAGTCGATCATCGATGCCCTGCAGTTCGGCTACGCGCGGGTTGCCACCTCCCCCATCATCTCGACTGTGTGGGCCCACGATCCCGAGCTCGAGCCCTGGCCCTACGATCCCGCCGGAGCCGGTGAGCTGCTAGCCGAGCAGGGATGGAGGGATGCGGACGGAGACGGGATCCTGGACCGCAATGGCCAACCTTTCCGCTTCGAGCTGTCCACCAACTCCGATAGCCGGATCCGGGTCGACGCCGCGGTGATGATTCAAGAGCAGATGAGAAGGGTGGGTGTCGAGGTCCAGGTGCGCCGGATGGAGTTCAACACCCTGGTCGACAAGAATCTCGAGCACGACTTCGATGCCACGCTTGGTGCCTGGGGAATCGATACCTCGTTGGATCTCACATATGCCTTCCACACCGACTCCATCGACAACGGCTACAACTTCGGGAGCTACTCCAACCCCGAGGTGGATCGACTGATCGACGACTTCCGGCGCCAGACCGACCCCGAGGTCATGGGGGGCATTCTTCGCACGATCGAGGCTATCCTCCACCAGGACCAGCCCTACACCTTTCTCTGGGAGCCGAAGCGCCTCACGGGTATCAATCGTCGACTGGTCAATGTCCAGACCAACCCGCTGAGCTCCTTCTTCCGCCTCGAGGAATGGTGGCTGGTCCCCGGATCCTGATCGGGCAGATGGATATCGAATGACGGGCTTCCTCCTCCGTCGCCTCGTCGCCTCTCTGCTGCTGGTGGTGGTGGTTCTGACCCTCACCTTCTTCCTGATTCACCTGGCTCCCGGCGATCCAGCCAATCTTCTTCTCGACCCACAGGTCTCCCGGCAGCACCAGGAGGCTCTGAGCAAGCTTTATGGGCTCGATCGACCTCTCCTTGTTCAGTACGGCTCCTGGCTGCGAGCCTCGTTGTTGGAGGGGAATTGGGGGGTGTCGTTTGTCCACCGTCGGCCGGTGACCAGGGTCATCGCCGATCACCTGCCGCAGACGTTGCTGCTCACCGCCACGGCTTTGGTCATCCAGTTTGGCGTGGGTATCCTGCTGGGTGTAGGTGCGGCTCGCAACGCGGGCTCGCGCAAAGACCACCTCATCCGCCTCGGCGCTCTTTCCCTCTACTCGCTGCCGCTCTTCTGGCTCGGTCTCATGGCTCTGCTCCTGCTGAGCTTTATCTGGCCCGTCTTTCCCTCGGGCCACATGAGCTCGGTGGATGCCGACCAGCTACCCGCCTGGCAGCGACTACTCGATCTGCTCCATCATCTCGCCCTGCCGGCCCTGGTGTTGGGACTCGCCTCGGCCGGGGCGATCACCCGCTTCACCCGCAATAGCCTGCTGGAGGTCATGGACGAAGACTTCGTCCGTACCGCTCGCGCCAAGGGAGTCGATGAGGGCCGGGTGGTCTGGAGACATGCCCTGCGCAACTCCCTCGCGCCCATCATCCAACTGTTTGGCCTGTCGCTTCCCTTTCTCCTCAGCGGCTCGCTGGTGACCGAGGTGGTCTTCTCCTGGCCTGGTCTCGGACGGCTGACCTACGACTCGATCCTCACTCGCGACTATCCCGTCATCCTGGCAAGCACCGCCCTGGCCGCCACCCTGGTCGTCGCCGGCAGCTTTCTGGCCGACCTTCTGCACGCGGCAGCCGACCCGAGAGTACGGCCATGGGAAAAATGAGACACCTGTCAGGTCTGCTGGCGGCTTCGTCCCTGGTGAGGTGGGGCCTGGCGATCATGGTGCTGCTGCTGGTCCTGGTGCTGGCGGCACCGCTGCTGGCGCCCTGGAGTCCTTTCACCCAGATCGACCCCGTCGCCGGTCGACACCTGCCACCGGGGGCCCGGCGACAAGCCGCCCGCTTGCAGGATGGGCGATGGCTGTTGGCCGAAGAAGCCCGGTGGACTGCGGAGGGTTTGAGCCTCGTGCGTCGCGGGACCACCGAAGTCATCCCCGCCGACAAAGTGGACAGGCTCCCGACCCCTACCGGTGTCGAGGAGCGATTCTTCCTGCTCGGAACCGATCGTTTTGGACGCGATGTCTGGTCACGGATCCTCTACGGCGGCCGGGTCTCGCTCACCATCGGTCTGCTGGCCGCTGCCCTGGCCCTCACCCTCGGCTTGGCGGTCGGCAGCGTGGCCGCCACCGTCGGTGGTGTTCTGGACAGCCTGCTCATGCGTCTTGTCGACGCGCTGCTGGCTTTTCCACGACTCTTCCTGGTGTTGACCCTCTCCGCTCTCTTTGGTGCCAAAACCTGGGTCGTCATCCTGGTCCTGGGTGCGACCAGTTGGATGACAGCCGCGCGGCTGGTGCGCGCCGAGCTTCTCCAGCTGGGCGAGCGAGACTTTGTCACCGCCGCGCGTGCCATCGGCCAGCACCCCGTCAGGGTCTTTTGGCGCCACCTGCTCCCGGGAGCCATAGGACCTGTCCTGGTCGACACCACACTGCGGGTGGGTGACATCATTTTGATCGAGGCGGCCCTCTCCTTTCTCGGTCTGGGTATCCAGCCGCCTCTGCCGAGTTGGGGCAACATGATCGCCGACGGCAGCGATGCCCTGGTGTCCGCCTGGTGGGTCACCGTCTTCCCGGGTCTGGCCATCGCGCTCACGGTGATCGCCTTCAATCTCGTCGGCGACGGCCTGCGCGACTTTCTCCACCCGAGAACCGGGCGCAGCGCCTCTTGATCGGCATGCTGACTTCCGAGTTCGACTACTCTCTGCCCGACGATCGGATCGCCCAGGTCCCGGCCCCGCGGGGAACCAGCCGGCTGCTGGTCCTGGCCGGGTCGGGGGCCGTCCATCACCACCGGATCTCGGATCTCCCGCAGCTCCTTGTCGCCGGCGACCTGCTGGTGGTCAACAACACCAAGGTGATCCCCGCACGTCTGTTTGGCCGCTGGGAAGGGACCGGCGGCCGGGTCGAGCTGCTGCTGGTGGAGCGTCTCGGTCCCACCGAGTGGCTGTCGCTGGTCCGACCCGGACGCCGGGCACGCCCGGGCTCCCGTCTGCAACTCGGGCCCGGTCTCGAGGCCGAAGTGTTGGCCAAGGACGAGAGCGCCAGGTATCGGCTTCGGTTCTCCGCGCCCATCGAGCCCCACCTCGACCGTCTCGGTCATGTTCCCCTGCCTCCCTACATCAGGAGGGAAGATCGGCCCGACGACCGCACCTCCTACCAGACGGTCTTTGCGCGCACCGCAGGGGCGGTGGCGGCCCCCACCGCCGGTCTCCACTTCACCAGCGAGCTGCTGGATGAGCTGAGGCGAGCCGGTGTCGGGGTCGCAGAGGTGACCCTCCACGTGGGGCTTGGCACCTTCAAGCCGGTCTCCGTCGAGCAGGTTGAGCAGCACCGGATGGATGCCGAATGGTACGAGCTGCCCGAGCCGACGGCGGCGTTGATCCGCGACACCCGTCGGCGAGGGGGCCGAGTCGTGGCGGTGGGCACCACCGTCGTCCGCACTCTGGAGTCGGTGGCCGGCAAACAGAGTGGAGAGATTGTCCGCGAACGGGGGACGACCAACCTCTTTATAACCCCCGGCTACGAGTACCGGGTCGTCGATCTCCTGCTGACCAACTTCCACCTGCCCCGCTCCACCCTGCTCATGTTGGTCTGCGCCTTCGGTGGCCGGGAGCGGGTCCTGGCCGCGTACCAGCAGGCGATCGAGACCGGCTACCGCTTCTACTCCTACGGCGACGCCATGCTTATCGAACCCAACAAAACTCAGTTGTAGGTCGGCAGCGCCGAGTACTCCTTGCCGTAGTGGAGCATCTGCTCGGTGAAGTCGTCGGGGTACTCGATCGCCACGTCCACGATCTCGTCCCCCTCCATCACCGGAACGAGCTTGGGATTGATAAAGCCGCCGTAGGGCGCAATACCCAGCTTTTCGAATCGCTCCAGCACCTGGGCGTGGAGCTCGGGGTCGACCTTGACGCCATACGTCTCCACCAGATCCCGACCGGCCTCGAAGTCGCCCTGGCTCGTGATCCGCTGGCTTTCGCGCAAGAGTTGGCCGAACAGCTCCCGCAGCGCCTCGTAGTCTCTGATGACGAAATAGGTCTTGCCATCCTCGTCCACCCTCTCGATGACATTCTGGTCGCGGCCCTTTTCGTAGACCCACTTGGCTACCAGCTGCCGGTTACGCATGTGGGCCTCCTCGACGTTCTCCCCCAGCTCGAGACGGCGGAGCTGCCAGAGCAGGCCGTTGCGGATGAAGTTGTCGTACATCACCCGCCCTACTTCCATCGATGGCATGACACCGATCTCGACCAGCTTGGGGTCCATTCCGTAGTAGAGCGCGATCAGGTCCGCCCTCCCCTCCTCGAGGGTGTCGCCATAGTTCTTGAGCGTCTCGTTGGGGGTACCGACTCCCTCTTCGAGCTTGCCCGAGGCATGTCCGATGACCTCGTGCATATCCGTATGAAGATTTGCGGCCAGAGTGCCGTGGAGCTTGCCCAACTCGATCTCATCTTCGGAATAGGCAAACTCCTCTAGATAGCCGCTCTCCTTCGAGCCCTCGTTATAGGACTCCATCAGGTTGCCAAGGGTGACCGATTTCGACCCGTAGTTGGAGCGGATCCAGTTGGCGTTGGGCAGATTGATGCCGATCGGCGAGGAGGGTGAAGAGTCTCCTGATTCGACGACGACGGTGATCACCTTGGCCGAGATGCCGGTCACCTCTTCCCTCTTGTGCTCATCCGCGATCGGTGACTGGTCCTCGAACCACTGTGCCTGCTCGGCGATGGCCTGGATACGCTTGGTGGCTTCCACATCCCTGATCGAGATCACCGACTCGTAGGCCCCACGGTAGCTCAGGGCGTCGCCATAGGTCTCGATAAAACCGTTGATGGCATCGATCTCGGACTCGGTGTCCTGGACCCAGAGGATGTTGTACTCGTCGAAGAGCCTCAGGTCACCGGTCTTGTAGTACTCGGCGAGCTTTGACAGCGCAGCGGCCTGGGTCTCGTTCTCGGCCGACGAGACGGCCTTCTCCAGCCAGTAGACGATCTGCTCGATGGCCTCTGAATACATGCCCCCCACTTTCCAGACTCTCTCCTGGGGACCATCACCGGTCATCACCAGCTTCGAGTTGAGACCGTAGGAGATGGGAGTGGGGTCCTCACGATCGACCACCCCGGCGTAGTACGCCTCGGCCTGGCTCTGGGTCAGCCCTTCGTAGTAGTTGTTGGCGGAGTCAGCGACCAGATCCGCACTGGCGTCGAGATTGACACTCTTGGAGTCGACCTCGGGGTCGAAGACGATCGGCAGCAGGTTGGCGATCAAATCGTCGAGGGTCTCGCCCTCGGCAAGTGGAAAGTCCCCCGGAGCGGAATCCTTCACCAGTTGCGCAAAGTACTCGGGCGAGATCTCCGGCAGAAACTTGATCTTGGAGTAGTGATGATGGATGCCGTTGGAGAACCATACCCGCTTGGCGTAGACCATGAAGCTCTGGAACTCCTCCGTCGAGCGGTCACCGGTGTAGGAGTCGACGATGGCGTCCAGCGTTCGCCGCACCAGAAGATTGTGCTTGTAGTTCTGGTCGTAGATGATGTCGCGACCCGACAACGCCGCCTGATGGAGGTAGTACAGGAGTTTCTTCTTCTCGAGGTCGAGCTCGTCGAATCCAGGCACCTGGTAGCGCAGGATGCGCAGGTCGGCGAACTGCTCGGTCAGATACTGGAAATCCTCGGGTGTCGAGGGCACAGCTGTCGACTGCTGGTCTTGCGGCGCACAGGCGACGACGACCGAGGTCAAAGCCAAAGCGAGAAGAAGCGCACGGGTTCTCATTTCGAGTATCTCCCTTGTATGGAATTGAATGCTGATCAGCGACGGGCCCCGGTGCGCTCGACTCCGGTAGAGCGAAGGGTCACCGGGACCAAGAACAGGATGGCGAACACACCGGTGGCGTAGACCGGCGCCAAGGGCACCGCCGCCTGGCTGGTGATGAGCGCCATGGAACGTAAGATGTAGAGAATGCTCGGTGGTCCGAGCAGGTAGATGAGCAGGAGCCGACGACGAAGCACCCTGGGGAATCCTTTGGTTCGATGCACATAGACATTGCCGGCCAGCCAACCTAGAAACGCGGCCACCCCATAGAACTGATAAAGCCCCATGGGAAGCCTGCCCGCGAGGGGCAGACCAGTCAGCTGCACAAACAGCGCCACCGCCCAGCAGACCACAAAGATACCGAGCAGGGCGACGTCGAGCGACAGGGAGCCTATTCGCCGCTTTCCAGAAACTCTTCGTACTCCTCGGCACTCATGAGATCGTCGACATCGGCCTGGGACGAGAATTTGATCTTGACCAGCCAACCCTCGCCGTGGGGATCCTCATTGACCCGCTCGGGCGCATCGACCAGGGCCTCGTTGGCCGCGACCACCTCTCCGGTCACCGGCGTGTAGACCTCGGCCACCGCTTTGACTGACTCGATGCTGCCAATCTCGTCGTGGGCGTCGAACGACTGGCCAACCTCTGGCAGCTCGACGAACACCACCTCACCCAATTCGTCCTGGGCAAAGTGGGTGATACCGACGGTGCAGACACCTTCCTCGACTTGAACCCACTCGTGCTCTTTCGAATAACGATAGTCCTTCGGATACATTCTCGATTCCCCTCCGCGTGGATCCGCTGATCTGTCTCGCGGATCGCCTATTTGGATCTCTTGTAGAACGGCAGCTCGACCACCCGCGCCGTCAGCAGCTTGCCCCTCACCTCCAGCGCCAGCTCGGTTTCAGGCTCGGCCAGACTGTGCGGGAGGTAGGCCATCCCCAAGGCCTTCTCGAAGGTGGGACTCCAGGTCCCACTGGTCACCTCTCCAACCCTCTTGCCATCGTCCATCACCGGATGCCCCTGACGGGCGATACCTCTGCCTTCGACCTCGAAGCCGACAAGGCGCCGCTGGGTCCCTGCATCCTTCTGCGCCACCAGTGCCTGGCGGCCGACAAAGTCCCCTTTGTCCAGCTTGACGAGCCAGTCGAGTCCGGCATCCCAGGGTGTCGTGGTGTCGTCGATCTCGTGGCCGTAGAGAGCCATGCCGGCCTCCAGCCTCAGGGTGTCACGGGCACCCAGCCCGGCCGGCACCAGGCCATCCGGGGTGCCGACCTCCAGCAAGCGATCCCAGACAGCGGCGGCTTCGGCCGGTGGCAGGTAGAGCTCGAAGCCGTCCTCACCGGTGTATCCGGTGCGGGAGATGAGGCTCGGAGACCCGGCCACGACACCGTCCGCAAAACGGTAGTAGCGGATCGTGCTCAGATCGGTCTCGGTGAGCGGTTGCAGGATATCCAGGGCTCTTGGCCCCTGGAGAGCCAGCAGCGCATAGTCCATCGACCGGTCAGCCAGCTCCACCTCTCCATCCAGATGTGTTCGAACCCACTCGAAATCCTTCTGCGTGTTGGCGGCATTGACCACCAGCAGAAACTCCTCCTCACCCAGCCGGTAGACCAATAGATCGTCGACGTAGGTTCCGTCGGTGGTCAGCAGCCCACTGTAGTGGGCGCGACCCGGTGTCAGCTTGGCAACATCGTTGGGTGTCAGGCGCTGGATAAAGCTCTCCGCACCCGGCCCGGTGACCAGAAACTCACCCATGTGAGAGACGTCGAAGAGTCCGGCGGCGCTCCGCACGGCGCGGTGCTCGCCGATGACCCCCCCATACTGCACCGGCATCTCCCAACCGGCGAACTCCACCAGCTTGGCTCCAGCCGCAACATGCCTGTCGTGAAGCGGGCTGCGAAGGAGAGGGGGCTTTGCGGACATGGAGCGGCAACCTCGCGAAGGACCGAATTCTTGCCTGACAGGATGCTCGGGGCGCTGACCGTGAAGAGGGAACTATAGCAGGCGAGGCCCGACCCGACAGCACCCAGTGCCGGCGCCGAGCGGTCGCCAGCAGGGTCCGAAGCCGGCCCCAATGCATCCATCGAAATGGCTAAATATCTTCCTGTCAATAATTTAGTCGTGAGCGAGGTAGCCCGACGCAAGACCGCAGCTGTGGAAAAAGAATGGCACAGTCGGTGGATGGGCTCCATGATCTGTCCGCCATCTTGATCTAAAGCACTGGAAACACGCTACTTATACAAGTTGCACAAGGAATTGTTCAATTTGTGAAGAACTCCACTGTTGTCAACATTTGCCACCGATTCCGGGGGTTTTTTCCTCAAGGTTATCCACAGAATCTGTGGAGAACTCCGTGCTATGCTGCAGCTTCGCATGGGGGGGGCAACCATCCTTGTCGTCGAGGACGAGCCGGCGATCGCCGAAGTCCTCGAATACAACCTCAGGAAAGAGGGTTTCGACGTCGTCGTGGAGTATCGCGGCGACACGGCACTCAACGCCATCCGCAGCGCTCCCCCCGACCTGGTGGTCCTGGATCTCATGCTTCCCGGCCTCGACGGACTCGAGCTGACCCGGGTTCTCAAGCGGGATCCCAAGACCGCCTCCATCCCGCTGGTCATGCTCACCGCCAAGGGTGAGGAGCTCGATCGCATTGTCGGTCTGGAGCTGGGCGCCGACGACTACATCTCCAAACCATTCAGCCCGCGTGAGGTGGTCCTGAGAATCAAGGCGGTGCTGCGCCGAGCCGAAGGCAAACCCGAGGGCCAGGACAAGTTGGTCGCCGGCGAGTTGACGCTCGATGTGCCCGGGTACCGGCTGCTGGTCGAGGGTGAAGAGGTGGCCCTGACCGCCACCGAGTTTCGCCTCCTGCGAATTCTGATGGCGCGCTGCAACCGCGTGCAGACCCGCGACACGCTGCTGGCTGATGTCTGGGACTATGCCCAGGATGTCGACAGCCGGACCGTCGACACCCACATCCGCCGGTTGCGACGCAAGCTGGGTTCGGAAGCCGATCGCATCGAGACGGTGATCGGGGTC
Source organism: Thermoanaerobaculia bacterium (assembly GCA_049678185.1). Taxonomy (GTDB): domain Bacteria; phylum Acidobacteriota; class Thermoanaerobaculia; order Multivoradales; family JAHEKO01; genus M0029. The sequence continues at coordinate 11,120 of JBAUDS010000419.1, read as the reverse complement.
GGCTACCGGCTCCGCTGCTGACCGACAGTGAGCAATCCTCTTCTCTCTCTCCAGCGCTGGCTAGGTCGCCTGTTTCCATCCGGCGCCGAACAGGCCGATCTGGTCATCGGCGACCTCCAAAGCCAGAGAACGCGCCTCGAAGCCGTTGTCACCAGCATGCGGGAGGGTGTGCTGGTGACCGACAACAAGGGGCTGATCCGTCTGGTCAATCCGGCGTTCTGCCGGATGTTCGGTATCACGGGAGAAGTGGAGGGAGCTTCGGCGCTCGAGCTGACACATCAGGCAGAGCTCGAGGACCTGATCGTCGCCACCTTGAGATCTCGGCAGGAACAGACCGCCGAAATCGACATCGACAGACCCGTCGTCCGTCGTCTGGAGCTTTCCACCTCTCTGCTGAGCGATTCGTTGGGGGCCGTCGTCGTAGCCCGGGACATCACCGAGGTCACGCGGCTGACCCGGATGCGCAGGGACTTCGTCGCCAACGTCTCACACGAGCTCAAGACCCCGCTGTCGGCGATCCGTGGCTATGCCGAGACACTGCGGGACGGAGCCCTCGAAGACCCGCAGGCCTCCACCCGCTTTCTCGATCGCATCCTGCAACAGTGTCGGCGGCTCCAGGCTCTACTCGAAGACCTCCTCGTCCTGTCTCGCTTGGAGAGCCTGGAGGGCCAGGTCGAGAGGCAACCGGTCGAGCTCTCCGCGTTGGTGGGTGAATGCGTCGAGCTGATGACACCGCAGATCGCCGACAAGGGTGTCGACCTGTCGATCGAGGAGCGGCCTGTCGGCTCGCTGCTCGGCGACCGGGAGGCGCTCGAACGGCTGGTGGCCAACTTGGTCGACAACGGCCTCAAGTACAACCGGGATGGGGGAGGACTCGTCATACGCCTCTTCACCGTCGCCGATACCGCTGTCCTCGAAGTCGAGGACTCGGGCATCGGCATCCCAGCGGACTCCCTCACCCGCGTCTTCGAGCGCTTCTACCGTGTCGACAAAGGCCGCTCCCGGAGCGAGGGCGGCACCGGCCTGGGGCTGGCGATCGTCAAGCACGTGGCGCAGCTCCACGGCGGCCGGGTCGAGGTGGAGAGCCACCTCGGCCAGGGCTCGGTCTTCCGGGTCCACCTACCGCTCGGCTCCTGAAGCGGCTGGCCACTTCGAGAAATCTGGACACCGGCGTTAGCGGAAGGTCGGTTGGAAGTCCGACTTCCCCATCTCGGCCAGCAGCTCTGTCCGTGACATCTGCTCGCCGGCACCGTTCCAGAGGGTGCTCCACGGTGTGCAGCGGGCCATATCCCGCCGATAGAGGCGTGGGACCTTGTCGGCCTCCGCGAAGTTGGCCTCCACGTCCTCGCAGACGGGCTGCCACTGCGACGGATCACCTCCCGTCGGACCGTCGGCCACCACCGTCTGGAAGCCCCGCCGCACGGCAAAGGTAAGCGGTCCGCGGGAAGCGCGATAGATCCAGTGCCCCTGGAATTTGATCTCGACTTCCATCTCCTCGCCGGGAACGACATCGAAGGCAATGAGATTGGGGGCCACGCGAGACTCGTGGATCCACCTCTGGCCGCGCTGGATGTGTCGCTCCTGGGTCACACGGAGCAGATGTCGCCCGGGTGAGAGCAGCCGAGTGGCACGAACGGGCTCACCCGCGAGCGAGTCGGTGACCCAGGCGACAAGCTCGCCGTCGAGATAGGCGTAGACGGTCCAGGGCGCCGGCGGTGGCGAGTCCGGCTCGGGCTCCTGGGTGACGGTCTTCTTGTAGCCAAGGAGAAACAGGACGTCGGCCGGGGTATCGATGCTCGCGGCCGGATACGCCGCTTCGGAGTCCGGTTCGGGCACAGCCGGCACCGACCGCCGCTCGTCCGTGGGAGGGGGTACGAGTACCGGCGCGAGTGGCTCGGGTGCCGACTTGGGGTCCGGACTGGCCACGGCCACGAGCTCCAACAGCTGGCCCATCAGCTCTCTTGATGCTCCGGCCTGGGTGAGGGCGATCAGACCCTGGGCACCCACGTCCGTCGGCCGGCGGTCGGTGGAGGCGAGCCATTGGCTGATGACCTCTTCATCGACCCCGGCACCCAGCATCTCGACCACCTGCGCGACCAGCGGATCCATCCCCGGAGCCTCGTCTCCACCCTGGTCTGCGTGGGCCGTAAAAGGAACAACCAGAAGCCAGATCCCGATCAAGAGGGCGTATCGATTTCCTGTAGCGATCATGAAAACACCTCAGAAGACGAACTGCCATTGCATGATGAAGGTATTGAGATCGTCGCCGTCGACACCGGCTACGTTCCGACCCAGGCGATAGACCAGTTGGACCTTTGTCTTGTGCTTGTTGAAGAAGTAGTTGAAGGCGAAGTCGTCACCCGTCCACACCTTGTCGAAGCCGTCGGAGTCGAAGGAGTCTCGCTTGTAGACCAACTCGATAGGGACCATCGGGAGCATATAGCCGCCCTCCAGCTGCCACTTCTTGATAACGGTCTGGCCATTGACGTACAGCCCGCCGGTAAATCTCGAATCGACGAGGTCGCCGTCGATCTGGTTGTACTCGAGATCGACCGAGAAGCCGCGCCCACGAAGACCGGCGCTGAGCTCCCATCCTCGGGCGCTGTCCAGATCGCATTTCTTCTCGTTGATGCAGATCGTGACTCCCTCGATCTCTTCGGTGTAGGAGTTTCTGTCACCGTCGTTTTCCCAGCCGAACACAGCACCGGCGAAACCGATCTTGATCGGCTCCCGACCGAAGTCGCCCTGGTCGTACTTGAAGGAGCCCCAGGGGAAGAAGTCGAGACGGCCGGCATAGACGACACCCTCGTTCCAGTCTTCCTCATCGTTGACCGGGGTGTCGAAGTCCATCCGCCTGATGTCGGGGTCGAAATTCTGGCCACCCAGGGCCACCTTCCAGGCGATCTTTGTGTTCTCGGTGTTGCCGTCGAGCCGGAAGCCGAGCATGCGATCGGGGTTGCCGAAGTTGTGCTGGCCGACAAAGATCCGCTCCACCGTCTGCTGCCGTTTGGAGGAAGCCAGAAACTCGCGCGAGAACGGCGTTTTGGAGTTGCCGATAAAGAGCTGCATGTTCTTCCAACCCGTGTACTGCATATAGGCGTCCTTGACCGCCACCTCGTTCTGATTCAGATTCTTGCCGAAGTCGAACTGGATCTTCCCCCACCAGTTCTTGGTTACCGAGCCGGCGATATATGGGCGGAGCCTCCTGAACCAGACTGTGCTCTCCGCTTCGCCGTCACCGGGATCCAGGTGAAGGTACTGCATTTGGATCCGCCCACCGATCTCGATGAACTTGTCGCCGTCCTCGTAGACCTTGATACCGGCGTTCGCCGCGGGAACCAGGGTCACGGCCGCCACAAAGGCCATCACCACGACGATCTGCAGACGTCTGAACATTCTCAGCTCTCCTCTCACTGTGGTCATTCCCTATGGATCTTCGCTCCGACTCTACCGCCCGCTCCAGGCGCCGGCGACATCTGCGGGGAAGCCTAGGCAGCCGATACTGCAGAGGTGCGGCAGGACTGTGGCATTCCTGCGACAGCCGCCCGGAGCCTGGAAACCGATTCCTGCTCTGATAAGATGCCTTCTGCGGGTTTCAGATCCCACACCAAACCCAAACTCAGTTGGTTTTCAAACGGAGGTGTATAGGTGAAAAACCATCGAAGGAAACTGCTCTGTGTCGCCCTGGGCGGGCTCGTGGTGGCTCTGTCCCTGATAGCGCCGGCCGCGTCTGCGCAGGAGAAGCCCAACATCGTCTTCGTCTGGGGTGACGACATCGGACAAACCGACATCAGTGCCTACACCATGGGGCTGATGGGTTTCCGCACTCCCAACATCGATCGGATCGCCAAGGAAGGAATGATCTTCACCGACTACTATGCAGAGCAGAGTTGCACTGCTGGTCGGTCGGCCTTTATCACCGGTCAGAACGTCTTCCGTACCGGCTTGAGCAAGGTCGGATTGCCTGGAGCTGAAGAGGGAATGCGGCCCGAGGATCCCACCATCGCCGAGCTACTCAAGCCGCTCGGCTACGCCACCGGCCAGTTCGGCAAGAACCACCTTGGCGACAAGGACGAGATGCTGCCATCCAACCACGGCTTCGATGAGTTCTATGGCAACCTCTACCACCTCAACGCCGAGGAGGAACCCGAGCATCCCGACTATCCGACGGACGCGGAGATCCCGGATTTCCACGAGCGCTTCGGGCCGCGCGGCGTGATCCACAGCTTTGCCGATGGTCGGGTCGAAGATACCGGCGCGCTGACCCGCAAGCGCATGGAGACCATCGATGACGACGTGGCCGCAAGGGCGGCCAATTTCATCGAGAAGTCGCACCAAGACGGCAAGCCCTTCTTTGTCTGGGTCAACTTCACCCACATGCACTTCCGCACTCACCCCAAGCCGGAAAGCCTGGGTCAGGCCGGCCGCTGGCAGTCTCCCTATCACGACACCATGATCGACCATGACAAGAATGTGGGCACGGTCCTCGACAAGTTGGATGAGCTGGGCCTTTCGGACAACACCATTGTCATGTACGGCACCGATAACGGCCCCCACATGAACACCTGGCCCGACGCCGCCATGACCCCCTTTCGTAACGAGAAGAACTCCAACTGGGAAGGCGCCTACCGTGTGCCCGCCATGGTGCGGTGGCCGGGCAAGATCCAGCCCGGCTCCGTCTCCAACGAGATCATGTCGCACCTGGACTGGATGCCCACCTTGCTGGCGGCTGCCGGGGACCCGGACATCAAACAGAAGCTACTCAGCGGCTACCAGGCCGGGGAGAAGAACTTCAGGGTACATCTCGATGGCTACAACTTCTTGCCGCACTTGACCGGACAGACGGAAAAGGGACCCCGCAAGGAGTTCTTCTATTTCTCCGACGACGGTGACCTGACCGGACTACGATACGACAACTGGAAGATCGTCTTCGCGCAACAGCGCGCGGAGGGTACCCTCAACATCTGGAGCGAGCCGTACACGTTCACACGCATGCCATGGCTCTTCAATCTGCGGACCGACCCTTACGAGAGAGCAACCATCACATCGAATACCTACTGGGATTGGTACCTCGACCGTGTCTTTCTGCTGGTGCCGGCGCAGGCCTATGTCGGCAAATTCCTGCAGTCCTTCAAGGAGTATCCGCCACGGCAGAAGGCGGCCACTTTTACGATCGATCGAGTGATGGAGCAACTCCAGCCTCCAGGGAAGTAGGCCTGGAGTACGACTAATCGGATAACTCGAGCGGGGGTCTTACCGAACCAGGATCGAAGTCAGGAGATGCCAGCTATGAGCAAGACTAGAAGATACCTGTGCGGTTTCGGAACGATTGCACTGTTTGCGCTTGCGGCCTGCTCGGGGCCACCGGGCGACGATGCCACGGCACAGAGCACACTACCGGCTGCTTCCGCCGAGCCGGCCGACAACGATGGGGAAGAGCTGGTGGCGGCGCTGGGAGACCCGGACCTGCATTTGCCCGAGGGCTCAAAAGGGGCGTTCGACCCCTGGACCGGAGACTTCGATGCCATGGTGGAGCGGCGTATGGTCCGCGCTCTTGTCGTACCCAATCGCATCTCCTATTTTCTCGACGGTCCAAACCAGCAGGGTGTTGCCTACGAGCTGCTGACGCAGTTCGAAGACCTGCTCAACGAGAGCCTCGAGTCGGGACACCTGAAGGTCTATGTCGTCATCATTCCGACGTCGCGAGACCGGTTGTTCCCGGCTCTCCTCGCCGGTTACGGAGACCTCGCCGTGGCCAATCTGACGGTTACCGCCGAGCGCGAGGCGGAGGTGGATTTCGCCGATCCCTTGTTGACCGGTGTCGACGAGATCGTGGTCACCGGTCCGGGCGCCCCACCGCTCGCATCCCTCGACGACCTGGCCGGCCAGGAGGTCTACGTCCGTAAGACGAGTAGCTACTACGAGAGTCTTCGTGGTCTCAACGAGCGTCTCCGTCAGGCCGGCAAGCCCGAAGTCACCATACGGGAGGCCAGCGAGCTGCTGGAGACCGAAGACATCCTCGAGATGGTCAACGCTGGTCTGGTTCCCATCACCGTTGCCGACACCTACCTGGCCGAGTTCTGGGCCCAGGTTTTCGACGGCCTTACTCTCCACCCCGAGCTCACGGTGCGTACCGGCGGCCAGATCGCCTGGGCCATGCGCAAGGAGAGTCCACAGCTGACCCAGGTGATGAACGCCTTTGTCAAGGACCACAAAAAGGGAACCTTGATGGGGAACATCCTCTTCAAGCGCTACCTGCAGAACAGCGACTGGGTGCGGGACGTGGGAACCGACGAAGAGATGGCCCGGTACCGGGATGTCGTCCAATTCTTCCAGGACTACGCTCCCCAATATGACTTCGATTTCTTGATGATGACCGCCCAGGGCTACCAGGAATCACGACTCGACCAGAGCGTGCGTAGCCCGGTGGGGGCCATCGGTGTCATGCAGCTGCTTCCCAGCACCGCCGCGGACCCCAACGTAGGCATTCCCGAGATCGAAGTTATCCACAACAACGTTCATGCTGGGATCAAGTACATGCGGTTTATCGTCGACCACTACTTCGACGACCCGGAGATCGACAATATCAACCGGACGCTGATGGCATTCGCCTCCTACAACGCCGGGCCCAATCGCATCGCGCGGCTCCGCAAAAAGGCCGAGGAGGCCGGGCTCGACCCCAATATCTGGTTCCAGAACGTCGAGGTGATCGCGGCTCACGACATCGGTCGCGAGACCGTCCAATACGTCAGCAACATCTTCAAGTACTACCTGGCCTACAAAATGATTGATGAACAGCAAAAGGAAAAAGCCGCCCTCGCCAAGAGCGACTGACCGTCGGCTCCTCGTTTGTTTCAGGCTAGAATCAGGCCGTTGCCTGACGAACCCGAAATAGGAATAGCGCTTCCGCACTCGAGGCGCCGGCTCGCCGGCGCCTTGCTCTGCATTTTGGGTGCCCTCTGCCTTCTCCAAGCCCCTCTGCTTGCCCAAAGGACCGACGTCGTCGTCCTCGACAACGGCGACCACATTACCGGCGAGGTCAAAGAACTCAAGCAGGGTCGGTTGAAGTTCAAGACCGACTCGCTGGGCACGGTCTACATCGAGTGGAACCACATCGCGTCGATCTCCAGCAAGCAGTATCTCGAGATCGCGCTCGAGACGGGCAAGAAGTTCTACGGCACCCCGGGGCAGACCGAAGAGGCCGGCAAGCTGCAACTGACGATGTACGTCCAGGGGGTGGAGGGTGGTGCCCAACTAGACATGCCGGAGATTGTCAGCATTACGCCCATCAAACAGGGCTTCTGGCAGCGTCTCGACGGTAGCCTCGACGTAGGAGTGACCGCCAGCGAATCAAACGACCTGCGGCAATACAGTATCGGACTCGCCACCTCCTACCGCACCGAGAAGTATCTGCGAACGTTACGGGTCGACTCCCTGTTCAGCAGCCAGACCGGCGCCGAGGATGTCAACCGCCACTCCGCCTCGTTCGCCTGGACTCGCTTTCTCAAGAAGAAACGATTTGTCACGGCGTTTGGCCAGTCGCAGCAAAACGACGAGCTCGATCTCGAACTGCGCCTAATGGTTGGAGTCACCGGGGGCAGGCTCTTGTTTCATACCAATCGGACGCTACTGGGCCTGTCCGGTGGGCTCGCCCTTACCGACGAGGAGTACAGCGATGGCACCGGATTCGACAACAGTGTCGAGGGCATCCTGGCACTCAGGTACCAGTACTTCACTTTCGACACCCCCAAGACCAACGTCAATGTGGATTTCTGGGTCTTCCCCAGTCTAACCATCTCCGGACGCTACCGAATAGAGTTCAATGCCAGCCTCCGACGCGAGCTGGTCAAGGACTTCTTCTTGGATCTGAGTCTTCTCGACAGTTTCGACAGCGACCCACCGACCGGAACCGAGGTGAGCAACGACTGGACCGTGATCACATCTATCGGCTACTCCTGGTAGAAATAAGAGACACGCGGAGGAAGCGATCGTGCGAAAACCATCTCATCGGCTGATCCTCATTCTTACCACGATCCTGGTTGCTTGCGGCGACGCCGACTCGCCAACGATCGGGAGCACCGCGGCAACCGCCGCGGCAGCCCAGGCCGCCAACGCCCAGAGCCTGGAAGACGACCCACTGATCAATCCGGTTCTCCGACCCTGGACCGGTGACCTGCCCGGGATCCACCAGCGGCGTGCCATACGGGTTCTGGTGAGCTACGGCCCCACCAACTACTTCATCCGTGGGGGGCAAGCTCTGGGGTTCGAAGCCGAGCTCATGCACCGCTACGATGAATTTCTCAACCGGGGTGCCTCGGGCCGGGAGCTCAGGACCGACATGGTCTTTGTGCCGGTCCCCTTCGACCGGCTGCTTCCGGCCCTGATCGAGGGCCGGGGGGACATCGTCGCCGCCGGTCTGACGGTGACCCCCGAGCGGGAGAAGCGCGTCGCCTTTACCGATCCCTATCTGCCCAATGTGGCCGAGATCGTGGTCTCAGGTAAGGGAGTCCAGGGACTGGAGAGCTTGACCGATCTCGCCGGACGCACCGTCTATGCGGTGCGGGGCAGCAGCTTTGTCGGCAGTCTGCGAGCGCTCAGCGACCGCCTGCGCAAAGAGGGCCACAAGGCGATCGAGATCAATGAGATGGACGAGATTCTGGAGCAGCACGACCTGCTGGAGATGGTCAACGCCGGGATTCTCGAGCTGACGGTGGTGGATGACCACATCGCCGAAATCTGGTCGGGGGTGCTACCCGACATCGTGCTGCGTCGAGATCTCGAGGTGGCCGGAGGTGGCCGCATCGGCTGGGCGGTCCGTCAAGAGAGCCCAAAGCTACGAAAGAGCCTGAACACGTTTCTGGGAGAGCACAAGAGCGGGACACTCACCGGCAATATCCTGTTCAAGCGCTACTACCGCGACACCAAGTGGGTCAAGAACCCGGTGGCCGCGACGGAAGTGAAGAGGGTTCGAGAGCTCATACCCATCTTTCGCAAGTATGGCGATCAGTTTGGGATCGATTGGCTGATGCTCGCCGCTCAGGGCTACCAGGAGTCGGGGCTCGATCAGACCAAGAAGAGCAGCTCCGGCGCCTTGGGGGTCATGCAGATCAAGCCATCGACCGCCGCCGACAAATCGGTGGGGATCCCCGACATCGGGTCGGCCGACAGCAACATCCACGCCGGCACCAAGTACCTGGCCTATCTCCGAGACTCCTACTTCGGCAGCGACGAGATCGAGCCGATGGCCCAGATCCATCTAAGCCTGGCAGGTTACAACGCCGGACCGAATCGGGTTCAGCAGCTGCGAAAAAAGGCCGAGTCGATGGGGCTGGATCCCAATGTCTGGTTCTTCAACGTCGAGCGCGCCGCGTTGGCGGAAGGGGTCACGCAGCCGGTTCACTACGTCGCCAACATCCACAAGTACTACGTGGCCTACAAGCTCTCACTCGACACCCTGCTGCGCCGCGAGGTCGAGCGGCAAAGGGTCTCGGGAAACTAGCCCGTCAGGCGTCGTGGATCTCGGCGCCGCGGCGCGGTCGGCTTCGCGCCTATGACGAGCCAACTTCTCCTGGTTGGTGGCGATGGTAGCATTCGACATGCCACGCCTAATCGAAAAACCGGTGGTCGTCGAGGCCGCGGGGAACAAGCCAAAGAAGATCGAAGAGTTCGCCGGGCGGGTGAGCTCGGGTCACAAGAGTGTAAGCATCGCCCGCATGCGGTCCCCAGAGGGCTGGGAAGAGCCGGCTCAGAGACCGGAATTCGAAGAAATCACAGTCGTTCTGGGGGGCATGCTGCGGGTCGAGCACAAGACCGGCGTGCTCGAGGCTCGGGCTGGTCAGGCCATCGCCGCCGAGCCGGGTGAGTGGGTACGCTACAGCACACCCGAGCCCGGTGGCGCCGAATACATCGCCATCTGCCTCCCCGCCTTCTCGCCGGACAGTGTCCATCGGGACGAGGAATAGACGAAGAGCTGAGAGGTCCCACGTCCCGAGTAGGCACGCCGTCAGACCGCCATCACCTGCGCCGCGTGGTCACCGACAGCGTCGTTGATCGCTTCCTCGCTCAGGCCAAAGTCCGCGAGATCGTACCTGTGCTTGCCCTGCTTGTGCTGCGGCCGTTTGGCCGCGCCGTGTCTCACCGCCTCTTCGATCTCCGGGGTCCAATCGAGACCGTGGGCCTCGTGCACCTGACGCACGGTCGCGACCGGGTCGCGGACCAGGTCGGTGTACTGCACGTCGACCACCGGCAGTGAGCCGCGCTTGCGCTGCTCGAGGTTGCGCGCGGCCATCCAGCGCAGCACCTGCAACGCCACCTCACCACACTCGCGCGCCTCGACCCGGGTCGAGGTCATCGCGAACGTGGAGTAACAGAGACTCGCGAAGCTGCCGGCGACCTCGAGCGGATCCCGGTGGGTTTGGACGAAACGCACGCCCGGGAGCTCGGCGAGAATCTCTTCGAGGTACGGGGTGTGGAGCGGCGCCTTCAAAGTGAGCCGGCGCCCGGGTGCCTCCTTTTGGATGATCCGCAGATACTCGTGATACATCCTATAGGCGGGCTGCAGGTCCTGTTCTCTTGCCCACTGGAAGTAGCTCGTGGCCTGGCAGATCATCGCCAGGGTCGGCGTTCGAAAGCTCGGATCGAGCAGGTGATAGCACTCCTCCGGCTCGTCCGCTTCCTGGTAGTGCTTGAAGTCGAGCTGGGGGCTGAGCTGGCGCATGCCCTCGATGGCACGGATGGTGATCTCCCGCCGCCGATCGGCGCCCGCGAGGCGCGGCAATGGTCGCCAGACCAACCAGGCCGGCGGCCCAAAAGCCTGCGGGTCCTGAGCGAGCAGGCGGTGCATAAGGGTCGTGCCGGTGCGCGGCAACCCCATGACGATCAGCGGCGGGATCAGCTCGGGCAACTCCGGGTTGCTCTTGCGGTGCTCGATCAGCAGCAGCCGGTTGGAGAGGATCCGCCGTACGGCCCGGCGCACGATCTCCCGGCCCACGATGTCGAGGCGCCCCTCCTCCTCGGCAGAGCGGCAGTAGAGCGCCAGCCCCTCCTCGAAGTCCGGCGGGCCAAAGTCGTCGAGCTTCATCGCGGCCGCCGCCTCTCTCTTGATGGCTTCCGGCGAGAGG
>JBAUDS010000418.1:0-25779 GCA_049678185.1 Thermoanaerobaculia bacterium | reverse complement strand
AGCCCAGTTCGGCGGTTCGTCGTAGGTTACCTTTAAGGCTTGGACAAAAAAAACCGACCGGAGCCTGAAAGACTCCGGCCGGTCTCATTGCTGGTCGCTCCTCAATGCTTTCGACGTCTTCTCCCGCCGAGAGCTTGGACCATTCTGAAACTTATCTACTTGGGTAGCACCACAGTGTCGATGACGTGAATGACGCCATTGCTGGTGGCGATGTCAGCTTTGATCACCTGAGCGTTGTCCACCATGATCTTGCCGTCTTTGACCTCGAAGCTCAGACTCTCACCCTGAAGGGTGGTGCCTTCACTCAGCTTGGTGACGTCCTTGGCCATGATCTTGCCCGGGACGACGTGATAGGTGAGCACCGCGCGCAGCTGCTCGATGTTCTCCGGCTTGAGTAGATTCTCCACGGTCCCCGCCGGAAGCTTGGCAAAAGCTTCGTCGGTGGGCGCGAAGACGGTGTAGGGTCCGTCGGCCTTCAGAGCGTCGACGAGTCCGGCGGCCTGTATGGCGGCCACCAGGGTGTTGAAGGAGCCCGCCTCGATGGCGGTGTCAACGATGTCTTGCTTGGCGTAACTCCCGGCCAGGACCGGAGCGGACACCAGAGCGATGGCCACCAAGAGGGTCATACCACGCGTTGTCGATAGGTTCTTCATCACAGGTTCTCCTTTTTGCATTGGTTTGTATTCTTGAATCGTTCAAATCGTCCAACTGAGAGCACTGTAGACAACCACCGAGCCTTTGTCAAGTCTTTTTCTATACTCCCGAATTGTTCAAAGAAATAGGCTTTGATTTGCTAGAGAAGTTGGAATTTCTCGAACCTTAGCCGTAGGCTATGAAACGGTCTAATCAGGCAGATTGTGAAGAAGGATCATGAGAGCCCGAGGGGGAACTACTCCCGGTTTGAAGTGCAGGGTCCCTAGTGGACCAGGAGAGAGAGGAGGTGGGGCCCTGGGAAGGGATTTACTATTCGGCTAAGGAATCAGCCGGCGTTTTCAATCTCTCTGGGCCCCGCCTCGGACGCCAGGGCGAGCCCTTTGGCGAAGGCCTCGAGCTCACTCATCCTTTCACCCACGTGAAGCAGGGATTGAGGCCCGAGGTCGAGCTGGTCGCTAGCGCTTCCCCCAAGGACAAGGCTGAGACTCTGCTTGGAGAGACCGAGAATCAAGCGCTCGACCCCTTGCCTGAGAGCTTCGGGCTCGGCGACGACGGAGACGCTGAGCCAGACCAGCTGCGGGCGGAGCGACTCCACGGCCAAGAGAAGCGACTCGATAGGGGTATCGGGACCGAGATTGACGGCTCGCCAACCGACAGATTCCAGGACTGCCGCGGCCGATATGGTGGGAAGAGAGTAGGGATCGCCGGCCGGGGCTCCGCCAACGGCCAGCAAGGCGTCGTCGGGCGGTGAAAAGAGGCTGCGGATGTTCGCCATGCTGCGAATGGCGATCTCGGTGGCCCGATGCTCCCAGAAGATTCCGGGCTCTTCCTTTGTCCATAGCTCGCCAAGCCACTCCATGGCCGACTGCAGCGGTCCATCCACAATCTCGGCAACACTCTGCCCCCCGAGATAGAGGGATAGCAGCAGCCCATGGGCCTCCGGCGCGGCGCCGGCCCGGAGATAGTCGAAGAGCCGTTTGGCCTCATCTCCAGCCGCGGGGAGCTCGCCTTTCAATGCGGCCACCTCCCGGAATCCCAGCAGGTCGGGTCGCACCACGACGGAGCGAGACTCACGGATAAAGCGGACCGCCTCGGGTGTGGCAATCCGCCGATGTCCGCCCGCGGTCTTTGCAGCCTGAATAACGCCGTCGTCCACCCACCGCTTGATGGAGGACTCGCTGACACCGATGGCCTCGGCGAGATCACGGGGAGAGAGCAGTGTCTTCATTGTCTTGCCCTTATTGGATGATTTGTCTGACTGGGCTCAGATACCGTCAAGTCTGCCACATATAGAGCCTTTTCTCAAATCTCTGGCAGAGACTGATGAGGGTTGACAAAGTCATTCTGTTGAATAGAATGAGGTCTCTTGCCTGTTTTGCACGTTTCTGGAGAACCTCAAGTTATGTCGACAGCAAAGACCACCGCCCCTTCACAAGGCTTGCTGCCTTGGGCTCTGGTGCCCACTTTGGCGACCCTGGCATGCGCTTCCGCCAGTCTCGATGCCGACTCCGATCGGCTTGACCAGCGTCCGCTGATCCTCGATCGGACTCCTGCTGAGGCTGTGACATTCCTGGGCCAAGCCTTCGAAGATAGAACCAGCTGGCAGGTTCGAGCCCTGCGCCCAGAGGTGGGAGAGGTGCAGCTCGTTCACTTCACCGGGTTCTTTCGCTTTCCGGACGATGTGCTGATCCGCATCGAAGAGCATCCCACTGGCGGTGTTGTCATTCACGCTCACAGCAAGAGCCGCTACGGGTTCTACGACTTCGGCCAGAATGCTCGCAATCTGCAAGAGCTCAACAAGATATTGCGCACCCGCTGTGCCGCGCTGGGCGTCCAATGTCGGTCCCTTGGCGAATGAGCCCTGCTTCGCGCTCGCTGATTGCGCTGCTTGTTTTCTTCGTTCTTTCCTTTGGCGCAGCCTTCTTCGGCGCCCAGTTTGCACCTGGCGAGTGGTACGCCCAACTCGAGAAGCCGTTCTGGAATCCACCCAACTGGATCTTCGCGCCGGTTTGGACTTTGCTCTATGCCGCCATGGCCGTCGCGGCGTGGCTCGTCTGGCGCCAAGGAAGTCCCGCCCGCCGCGCTCCTCTGGCCCTCTGGCTTCTGCAGCTCACCCTCAACGCACTCTGGTCGTGGATCTTCTTCGGACTCCATCAGCCCGGGCTGGCGGCGGTGGAGATCGGTTTGCTCTGGGTCGCGATCTTGACCACCAGCGTCTTCTTCTGGAGAGTCCGACCCGCCGCCGGAGCCCTCCTTCTCCCTTATCTGGCTTGGGTTTCCTTTGCCGCCGTGCTCAACCTCTCCCTCTGGCTGCTCAACCAATAGCCAGGCGCTGTTCGCCTCTCAGCGGACTCTGATTTCGATCTGGTTCTCGCCGGCTTGGAGGAAGAAAGCCGCGGCTTTGAAGCCTGGAGGTCCGGCAATTCTGCGGGCGTCATTGGAAAACCCGTAGCTCTCGGTGGGCCATCCCGCTACCGCGCGGTCGAGCTCGCCGTCGGCGTCGGCGTCGTGGTAGGCCGCCACCGCGTATTGGCCGGGGACGAGCCCGCTCACCCGCCAGATGACGGCATCGCTCTCGATCGGCAGGCGGGCCGTGGCCACCGGGTCGCGCCGAGCCCCAAAAGATTCGGCCGTGTCGTAGAGGGCGAGGGCCACCTCGCCGGTCCGGCTGTCGAAGCCGACCACACGAACAGCCAGGCTGCCCGATCCTGCGAGTCGATCGCTCGGTACCGACTCCGGCGGTGGCCGGTAAGCCGCCGACCCACAGCCAGTGAGGATCGCCCACAGCATAAAGACCACCAAGCGGCCGGCCTTCATGTCCCTCACCGGTCGAGCCGCTCCCAGCGCTGCGCCAGCAGACGGGCCAGCACCAGCAGCACCATGGCCCAAGCTGACAGCACGAGAATCTCGGGGACCAGCTCGGGCAACGGCTGCTCGTACCAGAAGACCTTCTGATAACCGCTGAGCGCCCACGAGTTGAACGTCAGGCGGCCGAGCTCGCGCAGCTCGGACGGCATGAGAAAGCTCGGGAACAGGTTACCTCCCAGAACCGCCAGAATCAGGATGACGACAACGGATACACCGTTGAGCTGGGCCCGGGTACGGCAGACCGCAGAGAGCAGCAGGCCGAGGGCGGCCGCGGCGGCCGCGGTGGGGAGGGTGATCGCCGCAAAACCCATCAGGTGGCGGGGCGTGAACAGGTCGAGACCGAAGGCCACCGCGGCCCAGACGAACATGACGCTCACCTGCGTACAGCCGAGCAGCACCAGGAAGAGCCAGCGGCCGGCGAGAAGACGGGTAAGACCTACCCGTGCTGCCAGCAGGCGCTGCAGGATGCCATTCTCCCGCTCTTCGAGCAGGATCGAGCTGCGGCCGGCCACTGCGAACATCAAGAAGAGGACCCCGAGCCCGGCGGCGAAGAAGGCCACTGAGGGACGCTTGTCGGGAGCGCCGAGGGCATCGACCACCTCGACCCGCAACGGCTCGGGGCGATCCCATCCGTCCGATCGTGGCGAGGGCAACGGTGCCCCCGGGCCTGCCTGCAGCAGGCGCTGAGCCACCGCCACCGCCCCCGCCTGCAGTGTTCCACGTACGACGCCCACGGCCAGTGGATTCGAGCGGTCGGCCAGCATTTCGACAGCCGGACGGGGTTGCACCGAGTCGGCACCCCACGTCAGCCCGGCTCCGCGGGGCACGATCACCGCGACCTGGGCCTCCCCGCGCCGCACGACCTCCAGCGCCGCCGAGCGATCCCGAGCCTCGAAGGAAAGCAGCTCCAGCATCGGCTCCTGGCTCAGGTAGTCCACCAGCCCGGTGGCAAAGGCCTCGCTGCCATCCGCCACCACGACGGTGCGCACCGGCCTGATCGCCGCCTCATCCATACCCGAGAAGACACTGGCAAAGACCGAGAAGAAGAGGATCGGCAACGCAAAAGTGAGCAGTAAGGCGACCCGGTCGCGGAGCAGATTGAGCAGGGTTACCCGCAGTACCGTGGCGATCATTCCCGCAGCTCCCGACCGGTCAGGGCGACGAACACCTCCGCCAACCCCGGGGGACGAACCTCTAGTCGCACAATCTGGCAGCCCGCCGATCCGATCGACTCCATAAGCCGCGGCAGCTCGCGGGCAGGCTCGTCCAGGCGACCGGTGATTCGGCGACCGACAATCTCCAGATCGGGCACCATTCCGTCAGGGGGCTCGCGGTCGAGCTCGAGAGTGAGTTGAGCGTGATCGCCAACCCCATCACGAATCAGGTCCTCCAGAGTCCCGGTGGCCACCTCCCGGCCGTAATCCATGACCACCAGCCGATCGCAGAACCCTTCGATGTCACCCAGCTCGTGGGTGCTCTGTACGACAGCCGATCCCGCCGCCGTCAGCTCGTCCAACATGTCGAAGATCCTCTCCCGCGCCTGGGGGTCGACGCCGACCGTCGGCTCGTCCAGAAGCACCACCCGTGGCCGGTGAAGAACTCCGCAAGCGATGTTGAGCCGGCGCTTCATACCTCCGGAGTACCCCCCGACTCGCTCGTCGGCCCTTGCCTCGAGTCCGGTCCAGTCGAGGGCCCAGCGCACCCTCTCCTCGAGCAACGCTCCCGTCAACCCGTTGAGGCGTCCGAAGGCCGCCAGGTTCTCCTTGGCGGTCAAACGGTGGTAGAGCGCCACCTCCTGGGGCACCAACCCGATGTCTGCTGGAACCGGTCCCTGGGTCGGTCGGCCATCGAGCTCGATCCGTCCCCCATCCAGCGACACCAGTCCCGCCACCGCGAGCATCGCCGTCGTCTTGCCCGCCCCGTTGGGTCCGAGCAGCCCAAGCCACTCTCCCGCTTGGAGATCTAGGGACAGGCCGTCCAGCGCCACCACGCGGCCGTAGCGCTTGACGGCGTTCTCGATTCGGAGGATGGGGCTTTGGGAAGGCATCATCTATCTCAACCCGCCTCTTGCAGCCGCCCTTTCCAGGCCACCTGTCGACCGGCTCGCTGCAGCCACCAGGCGTACCACTGGATTGCCACCAACAGCAGCACGCCAAAGGGATGTGGAAACGCTCCCACCAGAGACTGGCGAAAGCGCAACGCCACCGCCAGTCGGGTCCCGAGGGCGAGCGCTCCGGCCACCAGGGACGTCACCAACCAGCCCGAGGAAGCTCCGGTGAAGGCGCCCAAACCGATCAACGCGAAAGGTAGGACGTGCCCTCCCAGCAGCAGAATGCTCCATACCCAGATGCCGACCGGCGAGGCCATCCCCTCGTGCGCATTCTTCGCCAGACCGCGAAAGACCTCGCGGGCTCCTTCGTACATCCGACAGCTGGCGATAGTGGTGGCGTCGAACAGATCGGTCCGCGAGCCCGCCCGGCGAAAGGCCCGCGGCAGCGCCAGTCCATCGGCGAAGGTGGCGCGCGCCGCGCTGTAACCGCCGGACTTCTCGTAGGCTTGGCGCCGCGCCACCATCAGCTGACCACAGCCGGCGGCGAAAGCGGGCGAGGCGGACCGGCGCATGGCCGGAAGCGGAAGGTAGCCCAGCAGCACCAGATACATCAGTGGAATGAGCAGTCGCTCCGGCAGCGTGCCGGTGATCTGGCGTGGAAATCCGCTCACCAGCCCGGCTTCTGATTGCCGCAAGAAGTCCACCGCTCGAGCGGCTCCGTCTGGCGACAGCTCGACGTCGGCGTCGACAAAGATCATCCAGGGAGCCGTCGTGCGGTCCGCCAGCGCCTGGCAGGCATTCGATTTGCCGGCCCATCCTCGGGGCACAGGAGGGGCCTGCTCGAGCCGGACTCGGGGGTCCGCTTCAGCCAGCGCCCTTACGATCGCTGCTGTTTCATCGGATGAATGGTCATCCATCACCACCACCTCGACCTCTACTCCACGACTCTTCAGCGCCGCCTCTACGGCCCCGGCAATGCGGGGTGCTTCGTCCCGGGCCGGAATCATGACGGCAACCCGCGGCAGAGGGTCTTCGGCTTCGATCTCGCGAAATGACCGGGGCGCGCGGTAGGCGACCAAGTTGACCGCCGTCAGCACCGCCGGGAGCGCCGCCAGGGCGAGAGCGAGCAAGGCGAAAGCGTCCAGAATCATCGTCGATCCTCCTCGTGGGCAACGTCGAGCGAGCGACCGTCGAAGACAGACTTGAGACGGCGCCAGCGGTCATAGACGCCGCCGACGCCGGCGCGTCCGAGAAATAGTGTGTGGAATCGATCGGGGTTGCGAGCGGAGGCGTCTCTGCCCAGGGTGTCCATGGTCTCCTCCAGACGCACTTCGAGAAACGAATTCCACTCGCTCGCCGATCTCCGAGGCTCGGTCGCGAGGTCGATCGGCCGTCCGAAACGGGATAGGGCCTCGGGAAGTCGCTCGTTCCAAAACGGATACTCGAGAGCGAGAGGCAGGATCGTTCCGCCGGTCATCCGGCTCGCCAGGTGGGCCACACCGCGCCGCAGCGTCACCGGGCGCTGACGTGGATCGCAAAACTCTCCCTGAGCCGTCACCCACAGACTCGCTTTGGGGTCCGCCAGAACGGCCCGACTCGTGCGCAGGAAGTCGGCGGCCCCCCGACGCGAGGCGGTGTCGACTCCGTAGACCCCCATGCGGGAGAAGAATTTGTATTTCTTCAGCGCCTCGGCCTCCATCGGCCCGAAGACACGACGTCCCGACAGGGCGAAGCGGCCGATGAGCAAGAAGTGAATCGGGTCCCACCAGGAGGGGTGATTGGAATAGACCAGCAGCGGCCCGGGGGGGACGTGCGGGTGCGAGCCCTCCCGCGACAGCCGCACACCGTCAAAAGCCTTCCGAAAATAGCCTTCGAGCCAAGAGGTGAACAGGCCGACGAGAAGGGGAGAGTAGCGGCCCAGGACAGCCGGGGGTTGATCGCCGCCTCGACGGCTTACTGCTTCAACCTTGCTCATCCGGCCGCCACCTTGATCGCCGGCTCGCTCCAGGTCTGGCGAGGCGCCAGACCGTCCTGGTCGAGCGCATCGGCCGCGATCCAACCCGACATCATTACCATCGGCATGCCGGGCCCCGGATGCGCGGCACCGCCGGCGAGATAGAGCCCCTGCAGCTCGCGACTGCGATTCCCCGGCTTGAAGGCACCCATAAAACGGCCGTGACTGGCCAGGCCGTAGATGGCGCCGTTGAGGACCCGATACCTCTCGTGGATATCTTGAGGGGTCAAAACATGCTCGGTGACGATGCGCTCCTCGATATCTTCCATGCCGCCGGTAGTGGCGAGCTTGTCGAGGATCACGCGCCTGTAGTCTCCAATCATCTCCTGCCAGTTATGGTGCTCCCGCAGGTAGGGCGTGTGGACGAGCACATAGAGAGCCTCGCCGCCCTCTGGCGCCACACCAGGCTCGGTCTGCGCCGGCGCGGCCAGGTAGCAGGTCGGGTCGGGGGCGGGCTCCCCCTTCTCGTAGATCCAATCGAACTCCTCTTTCGGATCGCGGGAAAAGACGAAGTTGTGATGCAACAGATGATCGTAGGCCCGATCGAGCCCGAGATAGAGCACCACACCGGAGCAGGCCGGCTCGGGGTCGTGCCGACTGACCACTTTTTCGCCCACCGGTCCACCGACCAGCTCGCGATAGGTGCGGATCGAATCCATGTTGGAGACCACCGCCGACAGCTCTACCCGTTCGCCCTCCTCGGTCTGTAGGCCGACGACCCGATCGTCGTCGACGATGAGGCGGCGAACACCGCAACCGGTGCGGAACTCCACTCCCAGCGATTCGGCCAGCGCTACCAGAGCTTCCGGAACCGCCCGTGTGCCACCCATCGGATACCAGACTCCTCCTTCCACCTGCATGTGGGCGATGCTGCACAGGACAGCAGGAGCGTTGTAGGGGGACGAGCCCACGTACTGAGCAAAATGGTCGATCATCTGCGCCACCCGACCGTCGCGGACCCGGCGACGGATATTGCCCGCCATCGTCTGCCCCATGCGGATGGCCATGACGTCGCGCAGTGTGCCCGGACTCATGTTGGCCTTGAAATCGATCGTGTCCTTGAGATCCTCGACCGATTTCCAGAAGAAGAAACGATCGGAGACTTCGTGCAGTCGTTTGGATAGCTCCAGGAAGTCACGATAACCGGCACCGGCATCGCTTTCCGGGGAAAATTTCTCGAGTGTCGAGACCATGGCGTCGATGTTCTCCGCCAGATCGAGCACACTCCCATCTTCGAAGAAGCACCGCCACTGCGGGTCGAGCCTGACCAGATCGAGCTCGTCTTCGAGCCGCTTGCCGGCTTCGTCGAAGATGCGCCTCAGCACCCGCGGCACGGTCAAGATGGTGGGACCCATGTCGAAGCGGAAACCGTCCGCTTCGAGCACCGCCGCCTTGCCACCCAGCCACTCGTTCTTCTCGAAGACCTGCACCCGGTAGCCACGGGCCGCCAGCGTACAAGCCGCAGCCAGACCACCCAAACCTCCACCAATCACTCCAACCGTTTCCTTCATTTCTTACTCCTTGTCCTCTTGTTTTTGACGAGCTGCTCTCTCCGCCCGCGCGCCGAGCCGAGTCGAGCGAGGTCGCTCAGGGAACGAAAACGCCCGGCCAGACCGGTCCCATGGACCGCCCGCGCATAGGCCGCGAAGAGCTGGTCATCACCCGCTCGGGGCGGATCGTAGTGGGGACGAAATTTGTCTTGGCGATGGATGACTGCTTTCGATACCGTCATCTCGAGCAAACCCTCTGCTCCTCGAGTGATGCCAAAACCGCTATCACCCCGACCGCCGAACGGCACTCGCGGATCGGCGGTGGGGACGATGAGATCGTTGATGACGACCACACCAGCGGGAATCCGCTGAGCCAGGGCTCGTGCCTTCCCGGTGTCGCCAAAGATGGCGGCCCCGAGCCGGTAGGGGCAGTCGGCGGCCAACTCGATGGCCTCGGCTGCGCTCCCGACCGGAATCAGAGTCAGCACCGGCGCCGCGATGTCCGCGGCCAGGATGGCACTCCCACTTGGCGGATCGGCCAGCACCAGCGGGGCGGACGAGCCGCCACGTGGCAATTCGCCGACCACGAGCCGCGCGCCGGCGGCCAGGGCCTCGCCCACCAGATTGGCAAGGCTCTCCTCGGCTCCCGGCGGCAAGGGTCTGGCCGGCAGGCCCCGCAACTCCTCGATCAGCCGCTCCTCGAGTGACCCTGCCAGATCGCGATGGACGTAGACCCGCCGCGGGGCGATGCAAGTAAAGCTGTGATTGAGAGTCAAACCGAAACGCAGCGCCGCCACCACCAGCTCGAGATCGGCGTCCTCGAGCACCAACACCGGATCGCTACCCGAAAGTTCCATCACCGCCGGTGTGCCGGTCTGCGCCAGACGCTCGAGCACCGCGCGACCGGTGGTCGCCGAACCGGTGAGGACGACTTTGTCCACACCCTGGTCGATGGCGGCCGTGGCGGCGGTCTTCTCCTCACCCAGTACCTGAACCACCCCCGCGGGGAGACCTGCCACGGCGAGCTCGCTGGCCACGGCGCGTGCCGCGGCAGCACCCCCCAAGCCCGGCTTGAGCACGACGGCGTTCCCCGCCACCAGCGCCTGGATCATCTGCACCCCCGGCAGCAGGATCGGATAGTTGGAAGGACCGATCACCAGCACCACGCCGAGCGGCTCCCGGCGGAGCTCCACTCGGGAGCCCAGCAGCCAGATTGGCCGCCGCCGGCGACCCAGTCGCCGCGGTGCCAGCAGCTCGGCGCTTGCTTGCTCCAGGAACCGGCAGGCATCGAGAAGCGGCAGGATCTCGGCGGTCAGGGTCTCAGCAGTACTTTGCCGCTGGGGAGACTCGACCGTTGCAGCCAGATCCAGGGCGGCCTCGGCCAAACCGTGGCGAAACTTCCGCACCACCGCTAGTCGTTGCGGGAGCGGGACCTGTGACCACGCCGGCTGTGCCTGACGCGCCGCTGTTACCGGCGGCGGGAACGCAACCGGCGCGACCTTGGGGGCCTCGATGAGCGCTTCGACCATTCTCAGCTCGCCTCCGAGAGCTCGGCACCGAATACGGAGGGCATGACACTCTGCTCACCCGTGGATGGGGCCAGGGCCGGCTCGAGGCCAAAGTCGTTGGCCATCAGGGCCGCGGTGATACGCGCCGACTCGAAGATGACCGGCAATCCGCTGCCGGGGTGGGTGCCGCCACCGACCAGGTAGACGCCATCCAGGTCCTCGAAACGGTTGTGGGGCCGCAGATGGAGCATCTGGTCCCAGGAATGGGCGAGATTGAAAGTGGCGCCTTTGTAGACGTGAAGCTGGGATTGCCAGTCACTGGGCGTCACCACCTTCTCGAACCGGATTCGACGCTCGACGTCTTCGACACCGATCTTGGCGAGCTGGCGCAGTGTGGTCTCCCTGAATCGAGATCGCTCCTGCGCCCAGTCGACATTCGGATGCTGGTGGGTCACCGGTACGAGCACGTAAAGAGAAGAGTGTCCCGCCGGTGCCATGGACGGGTCGGTCACGGCGGGGTTGCAGACATAGAACGAGGGCTCCTCGCTCAGCCGATGCCGGCTCTCGATGTCGGCGAGATTGTTCTTGTAGTCCTCCGCCAGGTGGATCGTGTGGTGGTGCAGATCGTCGCAGGTCCCCTCGAGCCCGAGATACATCATGTAGGTCGAGCACGAATAGCGCTTGCGGGCGATCTTGCGATCTGTCCACCGCTTCCTCAGACCGTCCGGAACCAGGTTGGTCATGGCGTGGGCGAAATCGGCGTTGATGGTGAGGGCGTCGCAGGGATATTCCGCCTCCGGTGTGCGCACCGCTACCGGGCGTCGCCCGGCAAAGACGATCTCCTCGACCGGCTCCGACAAGCGGATATCGACACCCAGCTCGCGGGCCACCCTGGCCATCGCTTCCATCACCGTCCAGCAGCCGCCCCGGGGATGGAAGACGCCATACTCGTATTCCAGAAAGGACAGGATCGTAAACAGACTCGGACACTTGAACGGCGACATCCCGAGGTATTTGCTCTGGAAGGTGAAGGCCAGCCGAACACGTGGATCCTCGAAGAACCGCCCGAGATCTGCGTCGACGCTCGACCAGGGGCGGATGAGCGGCAATAGCTCCATCAGCGGCAGTCGCATCACATCTCGGAGGCTCGAGAAGGACTGTTCGAGTATCGGTTTGAAGGCCTTGAGCTTGGCCCGATTGTCGGTCATGTAGTCGTCGAGGCGGCTCGCGTCCCGCCATGAGAGGCGGGCAATCTCCGCCTTCATCCGCTGGATGTCGGGGGTGACTTCGATCTCTCCACCCTCCCCAAAGACGAGTCGATAGTGGGGATCGAGCTTCAACAGCTCGACCTCTCGGTCGAGCGACCGACCACAGGCGCTGAAGATGGCTTCCAGGACTTCCGGATAGAGGAAGAACGTCGGCCCCATGTCGAAGACGAACCCGTCCTGTTCGACCCTCGAAGTGCGGCCGCCGACACGATCCCTGCGCTCCAGGACCGTGACCTCGAAACCGGCCCGGGCCAGCAGCATCGCGGACGCAAGACCTCCTGGGCCAGCGCCGATGATGACTATCTTGCGATCCTTGTTCTTTTCCATCGATCTGTTGTTCATCTTGATCTCCATTTCCGGCCTTGAGGACCGAACCAACTTGCCTTATTCCTGATTTCCTTCGTGGATCCTCTTTTGACTCGTTCGCCGTCTCTCATTCGCTTTGGGATGCCGTTTGCTCAGACCGAACGGGACTCGGGACGAGCCCTTTGGCGAAAGCCTCCAGCTCCCTCATTGAAGCTCCGATGTGGAGCCCGGGACGGGGCGGAAGATCGATGCTCTCTCTGGCGCTGCCGCCCAGGACGAGTGGTACCCCTTGCCCGCTCAGCGTCTTCGCGAAACGCTCTATCTCCCGGCCCAGCTTTTCGCCTTCGGCAACCACCGAGATGCTCAACCAGACCAGGCTCGGCTGCAGAGCATCTACCCCCCGCATGAGGGACTCGATGGGGGTGTCGGGACCCAGGTTGACGGCGCGTAAGCCGGTCGACTCCAGCACTGCGGCAGAGGCCATCGAAGGGAGGATGTAGGAGTCTCCGGCCGGTGCACCGCCCAGGGCCACCATGGCGTCGGCGGCGGGGGAAAACAGGGTGCGGAGGACGGCGACCGCGCGGATGGCGATCTCGGTGGCCCGATGCTCCCAGAAGATGCCCGACTCCTCCTTCATCCATAAATCACCGATTCTCTGCAGCGCAGCCTGAACTGGCCCGTCGATGATCTCGGCCACGCTCCGGCCACCAAGGTAGAGGGACAAGATCAAGCCATTGACCGCTGGCGCACGCCCCTCTTTGAGATACACAAAGAGAAGGTCGACGTCATCGACGGCGGCCGGACTGTCTTGCTCTGCCGCTGCCAGATCTCGAAGTCCCAATACATCGGGACGGAGCAGGATCGAGCGACTTTCGCGGACGAAGCGAATCGCCTCGGAGCCGGCGATCCGTCGATGACCGCCAGCGGTCTTGGTGGCGCCAATAAGACCGTCATCGATCCAACGTTTTATCGAGGATTCACTGACGCCGATGGCTTGGGCAAGTTCTCGGGGTGAAAGCAGTGGTTTCATGGTCATAAAATGTATTGAATGAATTGGATGTTTTTCACCCGAGCGAGATAGTGGCATAAAATCATTATCAATGCAAGAAGTTTTTTGCCTTTAAGCCTCTTGACAAATCCATTTTCTTTTATATAATTGGTCGAATTGGATGAGTTGAGCGATAAAGAAAGATAACCATGACGACCAGATTCCACATGAATTCCCTTCTTTCAGCCGACCCGAGCGCGGCCTACCGTTGGCACGCCCGGCCCGGCGCCTTCGAGCGTCTGGTGCCCCCATGGCAGTCGATTCGAGTCCTGGAGCGGTCCGGCCAGGGGGTGGACGAGGGGGTACAGATCACTCTTCGGCTCGACAGAGGACCTTTCCACCTCGACTGGCGGGCCCAGCACGGGCCGGCCGAGCCGGGGCGGCGTTTCGAGGACTACCAGGTCAGCGGCCCCTTCAAGTCCTGGCACCATGTCCACGAGTTCTTGCCCGGTGGCGGCCCCGATGAGGCCTCATGTGTGCTGAGCGACACCATCGATTACGAGTTGCACGGTGGGAGTGCCGGCGATCTGCTGGCGGGGTCAATCGTCGAGAAGGATCTGGAGAGGGTGTTCTCCTATCGCCATCGCACCACTCGAGAGGATCTGGAGTTCCATGGCAGGTTTCGGGATCGCCCCCGCTTGCGCGTTGCTATCAGCGGTGCCTCAGGGCTGCTCGGGACTGCCTTGCGGGCGTTTCTGACCACCGGTGGTCACGAAGTTCTCCGCCTGGTCCGCAGCGACGACGAGGAGCTTCCCGAGGACGCAGCGCGCTGGGACCCTGCCGCCGGTGTGATCGATCTCGAGCGGGTCGAGGGTCTGGACGCGGTCATCCACCTTGCGGGTGAAAACATCGCCGAGGGCCGCTGGTCGCCTCGCCGCAAGAGAGCCATCGCCAAAAGCCGAATCCAGGGAACCGAGCATCTGGTGGACTCCCTGGCACGATTGACCGAGCCGCCGAAAGCCTTTCTCAGCGCCTCGGCCGTCGGCTTCTACGGCCATCGCGGCGCGGCCGAGCTCGACGAAGAGTCCGCGGCTGGCAGCGGCTTTCTTGCCGAGGTGTGCAGCGACTGGGAGCAGACGGCTAGCGGCGCGGCCGATTTCGGTGCTCGCGTAGCTCTGCTGCGCTTCGGCGTCATCCTCTCTCCCGCCGCCGGCGCCTTGGCGAAGATGCTGCCACCGTTTAGGATGGGAATCGGGGGAGTTCTGGGCTCCGGCAGACAGTATGTGACCTGGGTGTCGATCGATGACGCCATCTCGGCCATCCTCGAGGTGCTCTACGATCCATCGCTCGCGGGCGCGGTCAACATTACCGCGCCACACCCGGTGTCCAATCGAGAGCTCACCCGAACCCTGGGGCAGGTCCTGAACCGGCCCACGGTGATGCCGATGCCGGCTCTCGCAGCCCGCGCTCTTTTCGGCGAAATGGCCGACGAAATGCTCCTCGCCAGCTCTCGAGTGCTCCCTAGCCGCCTCTCGACGGCTGGCTTCCCGTTCCGCCACCCCACTTTGGAGGAGGCTCTCTGCCACCTTCTCGGGCGCCCATCAGCAGGCGAACTGAACGATGGTTGACCAGGTGCAGCAAGAGACAACGACTGCGGGAGCCGCGAAGCTCGTCTTCGTCACCGGTGCCACCGGCTATATCGGCGGCCGCTTGGTTCCGCGCTTGCTCGAAGCCGGCTATCGGATCCGCTGCCTGACACGCAGCGCCCAGAAGCTCGCCACCCGACCCTGGGGCTCACACCCGGCAGTCGAGATCGTAGAAGGTGACGTCGTCGCCGACCGCCTCGAGGATTATCTGCAGGACTGCACCGCGGCCTACTACCTCATCCACTCCATGCTCGCGGCCGGATCCGCCTACGCCGAGCGCGATCGCGAGTTGGCGGCCCGCTTTGCAGCCGCCGCCGAGTCGGCGGACTGTGAGCGCATCATCTACCTCGGCGGTTTGGGGGAGACCGGTGCCGGCCTCAGCGAGCATCTGAGCTCCCGGCGCGAAGTGGAGGCCGCTCTCGCTTCGACGACGGTGCCGGTCACCGTCCTCAGGGCGGCGATGATCATCGGCTCGGGCTCGGCCTCCTTCGAGATCCTCCGCTATCTGGTGGAGCGTCTGCCGGTGATGGTGACTCCTCGCTGGGTCAGCACCGAATGCCAGCCCATCGCGGTGCGAAATGTTCTCCACTATCTCGTCGCTTGCCTCGGCAGCCCCGACACCACTGGCCGTGTTCTGGACATCGGGGGCCCGGATGTCCTGTCGTACCGGGAGATCATGAAGGAGATGGCGGAAGCTCTCGGCTTGAGCTCCCGCCTGGTGATTCCAGTGCCGGTCCTCACTCCGCGATTGAGCTCTTTGTGGATCCATCTGGTCACCCCCATCAGTCACCGGATCGCCCGACCCCTGGCCGAGGGTCTTCGCAATCGAGTCGTCTGCCGTGACGATCTAGCGGCTCGACTCATGCCGCAGCAGCTGCTAACCGTGCGTGAGGCGATCGACGCCGCACTCGGCAAGCTCGATGAAGGAACGGTCGAGACCTCCTGGACCGACGCCGGACCGATACCCGGCGACCCCGACTGGGCGGGTGGCACCACTTTCATCGATCGCGAAGAGACCGCGGTCGCCGCCACACCGAGCGAGGTTTTCAAGGCTGTCTGCCGGATCGGTGGCGGTCACGGCTGGTACGCCGCCGACGCCCTCTGGCAGATACGCGGAATCATGGACAGGTTGGTCGGGGGGCCGGGTCTGCGCCTTGGTCGGCGGGATCCGGAGCAGATCGGCTATGGCGACGCCCTCGACTTCTGGCGCGTCACCGGAATCGAGCAAGACTCTTGGCTCCGGCTGCGGGCGGAAATGAAACTGCCGGGTGAAGCGCTGCTCGATTTCGAGATCCAGCCTGCGGCTGTCCCCGACGCGCCGACACGCCTCATCCAGATCGCCCGCTTCAAGCCGCGGGGGCTTTTCGGGCTTGTCTACTGGTATGCGGTGCTTCCCTTTCATGGCTTTGTCTTTCGCGGCATGCTCGCCGGCATCAAGGCGGCGGCTGAAGCCAGCCACCGGGCTCTGGATGCAGAGCCGATTCCGGGTTCCCCCGCGTGAGGAGCTCGCCGTCCACGCTTGCCCAGGCCCTGATCGGATGGCAGCTGCCGAGTTGAGGTGAATTCGATGCGCTCACTCATGTGGTTTCGGTCGGATCTGCGTCTAGCCGACAATCCGGCCTTGACCGCAGCGGTCACCTCTGGGGACCACGGCACCGTGGCGGTGTTTGTCTGCTGTCCCGAGCAGTGGCTCGAGCACGACTGGGGAGCTCCCAAAGTCGATTTTCTCCTGCGCAACCTCGAAGACCTTTCGCGTCGCCTGGAGCAGCTCGGCGTGCCGTTGCTGGTGCTCCAAGTCGACCTCTTTGCAGAAGTACCCAACGTCCTCCTCGAAGTCGCTCGAGAGCACGACTGCGAGGCGCTCTTTTTCAATCGGGAGTACGAAGTCAACGAGCGCCGAAGGGACGAAGAGGTGTCTCGCCATTTCGTCGGCGCCGGCCTCGAAGTGCACGCTTTCGACGACCAGACGATCATCGAGCCCGCCGCTCTTCGCACCACACAAGGCACCTTCTATACCGTTTTTACTCCTTTCTATCGCTCCTGGGTGCGAAGCCTGGAGGAGTCGGGGATACCCGAGCTGGAGCCGTCGCCTGGAAGCCGCCGGGAGCTCCCCTGTCAACCGTCAACGGTGCCGACCGTGATCGAAGGATTTGCGCCGGCCAACGGTAGATTCGAAAGCTGGCAGGCCGGTGAAGAGGCCGCCCGGCGACGTCTCGAGCGCTTTCTCGAAGCGCGGGCTTCGCAATATCCCGAATCACGGGATGTGCCCTCGGAAGAAGCCACCAGCTCGCTCTCCCCGTACCTGGCCCTCGGCGTGATTTCGGCTCGCACCTGTCTGTGGGCCGCAGCCGAGGCCAACAAGGGACAACTGACCGATGGCGAAAAGGGTCTCGTGGGGTGGATTCGACAGCTCGTCTGGCGGGAGTTCTACCGACACGTGCTCGTAGGGTACCCGCGAGTGTCGATGAACCGAGCCTTCAAGGCCGAGACCGAACGGATCGCTTGGCGCCACGACGAAACAGCTTTTCACGCCTGGAGTGAAGGACGCATCGGCGTCCCCTTTATCGACGCGGGGATGCGTCAGCTCCGCGAATCCGGCTGGATGCACAACCGGCTGCGCATGGTCACCGCCATGTTCCTCACCAAGGATCTGCTCATCGATTGGCGCTGGGGTGAGCGCTTCTTCATGCAGCATCTTGTCGACGGCGACCTGGCCAACAACAACGGCGGCTGGCAGTGGTCGGCCTCCACCGGCACCGACGCCGCCCCCTACTTCCGCATCTTCAATCCCTGGACCCAGGGGCGTCGCTACGATCCCGACGGCAAATTCATTCGGCGGTGGGTCCCGGAGCTCGCCGGCATCGCCCCGTCAGCGCTCCACGATCCCAAACGGCTGGCCGACGCCCTGCCTGCGAAACCCGGCTACCCACGCCCCCTGGTCAACCACGCGAGCGCCCGGGTGCGGGCGCTGGAGGCTTTCCAGGCAACGAGTTGATGGTCGGCCGCGAAAGCTCAGCAGAGACAATCATGCGAATCGCCATCATCGGAACCGGTATCTCGGGTCTCGTGGTGGCTCACCTCCTCCACGAGGAACACGATCTCACCTTGTTCGAGGCTCAGACGCACATCGGTGGGCACACCCTCACCACGGAGATCGATGTCGACGGCAAACGTTCTGCAGTCGACGCCGGTTTCGTGGTCTTCAACCAGATCACCTACCCGAGCTTCATCAAGCTTCTCGACCGGCTGGGCGTTCAATCTCAGCCCACCACTATGAGCTTCAGCGTCAAATGTGAGGAGACGGGGCTCGAATACAGCGGCACCTCGCTCAACACCCTTTTTGCTCAGCGACGAAACCTGGTGCGCTGGAGCTTCCTGGCGATGCTAATGGACATCGTGCGCTTCAATCGTGAGGCCCGCGAGCTCTTGCGCCAAGACTCGGTGGCCCCGACCCTGCGCCAGTTCTTGGCCGCGGGCGGCTACTCGAAGTCCTTCGTCGAGAAATATCTCGTCCCCATGGGTGCCGCCATCTGGTCCGCGAGCCCGGACAGCATGCTCGACTTCCCCGCCTCCTTCTTTCTCTCCTTTCTCGACAACCACGGCCTGCTGACCGTCGACAACCAGTTCCCTTGGCGGGTGATCCGAGGGGGCTCCGAGCGCTATGTCGAGGCGCTGTCGCGCCCCTTCCGCGACCGCATTCGGCTCAAGACGCCGGTTCGTGGCATCCGGCGACACCCGCACCATGTGGAGCTGAAGACCGCAGAAGGTCCGACGGAGACCTACGACCAGGTGATCGTCGCCTCCCACAGCGACCAGGCCCTCGATCTGCTCGAGGACCCGTGCCCCGAGGAGCGAGAGATTCTGGGCGCCATCCCCTACCAGCCAAACGAGGCGGTGCTGCACACCGACACCTCGGTACTGCCCAGGAATCGCCGCGCCTGGGCGAGCTGGAACTACCAGATATTGCGTGAGACCGGCAATCGGGTCGTCGTCACCTACAACATGAATCGCCTCCAGAGCCTCGACAGCCCGGAAACTTTCTGCGTCTCTCTCAACCTGACCGACCGCATCGACCCTGACCGGATCCTCCGGCGCTTCCACTTCTCACACCCCCTGTTCACGCCCGCGGCGGTGAATGCTCAGCGGCGGCACGCCGAGATCAGCGGTCAGCGTCGGACCCACTACTGCGGCGCCTATTGGCGCAATGGGTTTCACGAGGATGGCGTCTGGAGCGGTCTCCAGGTCGGGCGCTTCTTCGGCAAGGAGCTTTGAGATGGAAGATCTGAAGAGCGCCATTTACCGGGGGACCGTGGTCCATCGTCGCCTCTCACCGGTCGCGCATAGCTTCCGCTATCCCCTCTTTCTCATGTATCTGGACCTGGAGGAGCTCGACGAGGTCTTCGCCGGTCGCTGGCTCTGGTCCACCAGACGACCGGCCCTGGCCCGCTTTCGCCGTCAGGACCACCTGGGTGATCCCGAGCTGCCGTTGGAGCAGGCGGTGCGCGACTTGGTCGAGACCCACACCGGCCGGCGGCCTCGCGGGCCGGTTCGTCTGCTCACTCATCTCCGCTACTTCGGCCACGTCTTCAATCCGGTTAGCTTCTACTTCTGCTTCGACGACGCGGATGGCGACCCGATGGCCGTTGTGGCCGAAGTCAACAACACCCCCTGGGGGGAACAGCATTGCTACGTGCTACACGAACCGCTACCACCTGGTGACAAGGAGACCCGATCCTTTTCGACCACCAAGGAGTTTCATGTGTCGCCGTTCATGGACATGGAGGTGGACTACCTCTGGTCCCTGACCACACCCGACGAAACGCTGATGGTTCAAATCGAAAACCGTCGCTCAGGCAACAAGTTCTTCGACGCGACGATGAATCTTCAGCGACAGAAGATCACCGGCAGGTCCTTGGCGGGTGTGCTTTTGCGCTATCCCCTGATGACCGGCCGCATCGTTCTCTGGATCTACTGGGAGGCCCTCAGACTATGGCTCAAGAAAGTGCCCTTCTTTCCTCATCCCGGAAGCCAACCGGGTGGGAAGAAGACATCCACTGCGCCACCGCCGCCGACCGGCCCTCGACTCGCCCCGCCTTCCTGAACAGGTGGGCCAGGACTGCGGTCTTGGATCGGCTCGTGGGCCTCACTTCCGGTGAGCTCGAGATCCGGGAGGGTCGGCAGGTCTATCGATTCGGTAGGACGACCGCAGATTTTCCGGTGCGTGCGCAGCTGGAGGTGAACGACCCGCGCTTCTGGCGTCGACTCGCCACCAGCGGCAGCATCGGCGCCGGGGAGACCTATGCCGACGGTTGGTGGAGCACCGATGACCTTACCGCCGTGATTCGGATCATGGTCCGCAATCCACAGGCCGCTGCCGGCATCGACCACGGCCTGGCTCGGGCCCTGCGGCCGCTTCATCGCCTGTCTCATCTCCTGCGAGCCAACAGCCGCCGTGGGAGCCGCCGCAACATTGCCGCCCACTACGACCTGAGCAACGATTTCTTCCGCTTGTTTCTCGATCCCACCCTGATGTACTCCTGCGCCGTTTTCCCGGACGAGGAGAGCAGCCTGGAGGAGGCCTCGCTTCACAAGCTGGACCTGGTCTGCCGCAAACTGGAGCTCGGACCCGACGACGAGGTGATCGAGATCGGGGGCGGCTGGGGTGGCTTGGCGCTCCACGCGGCCCGTCACTACGGCGCGCGGGTGGTCACCACTACCATCTCGAGGGCGCAACACGACCTCATGCAAGAACGGGTTCGAGAGGCGGGCCTGACCGATCAGATCACGGTGCTGGAGAAGGACTATCGTGATCTCCCCAGAGCGCTGGGTCGTCAATTCGACAAGCTTGTCTCTATCGAGATGATCGAAGCCGTGGGGTATCGCCACCTGGACGACTATTTCCGGGTGTGCAGCGATCTGCTCAAACCGCAGGGCATGGGTCTCATCCAGGCGATCGTCATCGCCGATCAGCAGTTCGAGGATTACCGCCGCTCGGTCGACTTCATCCAGCGTCACATCTTCCCCGGCGGTTTGATCCCCTCCGTGGCGGCGATCACCGATCGCCTGGCGAGGGTGACCGACCTGCGGCTCACCGACCTGGAGGACCTCACACCCCACTACGCCCGGACTCTGAGGCTGTGGCGAGAGCGTTTCATGGCCAATCGCCAGCTTGTTACCGACCTCGGTCTGCCGGAAAGCTTTCAGCGGCTCTGGGAGTTCTATTTCTGCTATTGCGAAGGAGGTTTCCTCGAGCGCACGATCGGCAGTTGCCAGCTCCTCCTTGCAAAGCCACTCAACCGCCGCGAACCGATCGGGTCGGAGGTCTAGAGGATGAGCTTTGCCATCCTTCTCGCTGAAAAGGGTCTGGTGCCCGATCCTCTCGTCCGCACCGGGATCCGAGGCCTGCTCCGTAAGCGTCTTCGACAAGAGTCAGGACCGAATTCGGACGCCGATCGGCTTCGCCTCGAGCGCCTGGTCAGCGAGCTGCGTCGGAGTCCCATCGCCCTCGAAGTCGATGCCGCCAACGACCAGCACTACGAGCTTCCGGCAGCTTTCTTCCAGCGGGTTCTGGGGCGGCATCTCAAATACAGCGGTTGCTATTGGCCCGACGGCATCTCCACTCTCGACGACGCCGAGCAGGCCATGCTGGAGCTCACCACCGAGCGCGCCGGCATCGAGGACGGAATGGAGATCCTGGAGCTCGGGTGTGGCTGGGGCTCGCTCAGTCTTTGGATCGCCGAGCGCTATCCGCGCTGCCGTATCCAAGCAGTCTCGAACTCCGGAGATCAACGGCTCTCGATCGAGACCGTCTGCCGCCAGCGAGGTCTCACCAACCTCGACGTCGTGACCGCTGATATGAACGACTTCTCCACCGAGCGCAGGTTCGACCGCGTGGTCTCCGTCGAGATGTTCGAGCACATGCGGAACTACGAGAAGCTGCTCGCCCGGATTCACTCCTGGTTGCGTCCCGACGGCAAGCTGTTTGTCCACATCTTCTGTCACCACCATCTGGCCTACCCATTCGAAGTCGATGGCCAGGCCGACTGGATGGCGCGCTACTTCTTTACCGGCGGCCTGATGCCCTCGGAAGAGCTACTCCTCCGTTTCCAGCGCGATCTCCAGCTGGAGCAGCGCTGGCGGGTCAACGGGCGTCACTACGAGAAGACGGCCAGGGCGTGGCTGGCCAATCTCGACGCCGCCCGCACCGAGATCAGGGAGCTCTTCGCCTGCGTCTACGGGCCCGACCAGAGCCGCCGTTGGCTGGAGCGCTGGCGTCTGTTCTTCCTGGCTTGTGCCGAGCTTTTCGGCTACAACGACGGCGAAGAGTGGCTGGTCGCCCACTATCTGTTTCGACGTGCGGAGGACGCTCCCGCGCCATCCGCTTCGACTTGAGGAGACCGCTCCCATGATCATCTTCCTACGTGTATTGTTCTTCGCCATCCTCCTGGCGATGCTGGCCGTCACCACCATGGCAAGCCTCGATCAGGGCGTTTTGGAAGCGGCTGCCGAGCTCTGGCCAGAGCCCTGGTTCAAGGCCACTTTGGCCGACGCCTACTTCGGCTTCATCACCGTGTTTGTGTGGATCGCCTACAAGGAGATCGCTCTCGGCAAGCGGATCCTCTGGTTTGTGCTTTTGATGGCCCTCGGGAACATAGCCATATCGGTCTATGTGCTCATCGAGCTCTTCAGGCTCGAGCCGGGTGATGACGTGACGCAGCTGCTCCTTCGCCGCAATCCATCGCCAGCCCAGCTTGGGAGCATTCCATGACCCCCACGACGATTGCCCTCGCGGGCCTCGCCGGCGCGCTCTTCCTGATGACCGGTGTCTGGCTGGCCAGCCTCAGGAAGCCGGACGCC
This sequence comes from Thermoanaerobaculia bacterium, assembly GCA_049678185.1. Classification (GTDB taxonomy): domain Bacteria; phylum Acidobacteriota; class Thermoanaerobaculia; order Multivoradales; family JAHEKO01; genus M0029. The sequence goes on along the minus strand of JBAUDS010000418.1, from coordinate 3,130 downwards.
AGCATCATCGATGCCTTCTGGGGGCCGGCCTTCGTGCTACTGGCTTGGCTCTACTTTGGCTTGGGGAGCCAGACCATCTTTCGCCAGCTGCTGATGCCGGTGCTCGTGTCTTTGTGGGGCTTGCGGCTCAGCTGCTACATCATCTGGCGCAACTGGGGGCATGGCGAGGATCCTCGCTATGCGGCCATGCGGGCCAAGTACGGGGCGAAGTTCCCCTGGCTGAGCTTGATCATCGTCTTTTGGTTCCAGGGATTGCTCGCCTGGATCATTGCCGCGCCTCTCTGGAAGGTGCAGATCGCCGACGGCCCACCGGGTCTCAACTGGCTCGATGCCCTGGGCACCCTCGTATTCTTTGTGGGACTGATCTTCGAAACCTCGGCCGATCTTCAGCTGGCGCGCTTCCGGGCCAATACCGCCAATCGGGGCAAGGTACTCGACCGGGGCCTCTGGCGCTACAGCCGGCATCCCAACTACTTCGGCGAAGCTCTGGTCTGGTGGGGTCTTTTTCTGGTCGTTCTCTCGACTCCGGGTGCCTGGTGGACCGTTCTCAGCCCGGTGCTCATCAACTTCCTCCTCTTGCGGGTCTCCGGCGTCACTCTCCTCGAAAGCAGCCTGAAGACCAGCAAACCGGGCTATCGCGAGTACATCGAGAGGACGAGTGCTTTCGTTCCCTGGTTTCCCCGGCGAGTGGCGTAGTGAGAGGTGCCTCCCAGCCGTCCGCCACACCACCTGCTGCACTCGTGGAGTCTTCGTTTGTCGTTCCGGTGACTTGCACAGAGGCATTTTCGCGATTAGCCGACCCGCGCCTCCTCGACGTCATGACACCCACATGGTTTCGGCTCCAGATCCTGACCTCCGGTCCCATGCTGACCGTCGGATCCCAAATCCACTACCGCATACGCTGGCGAGGTTTTCCCTTTCGCTGGCAAAGCGAGATCACCCATTGGCAGTCTCCCCACCGCTTCACCTACCGACAGGTGCGAGGACCTTTCAAGTACTTCGAGCACGAGCATCTCTTCCAGGAGGAAGAGGGTGGCACGAGGGTCACCGACCGCATCCGCTTTCACGCCCCTGGCGGAAGCCTGGTTCAGCGCGCGATCGTGGCACCCGAATTGCGAAGGATCCTTTCCCACCGCCGCCGTTGCGCCATTGATCGCCTCGCGGATCCGAGGTCGAGGCGCTGACTCACTGGCGATGAGGGCGCCGGCCACCCCGGTCGGCCCATTTCTGTCCCCAAAAGAGAAGCTCCCCGAGGCGAGGGCCACGGGGAGCGGTATGAGGCAACGCTGCGGCGATGTACGGCCCGCTAGCGGAGATTTATGCTGTCGGCGATGACGGTAAAGGTGCCGCCGGCTGGATCTCCCAGGGCATAGAGGATGGTTACGGTGGAGGCCCGCAGCGTGACTGGGGCGGGTCCCAGCACCGGGGCGCCGGAGGCGTTATCGAAAAGCGTGATGCTCCAGCGTCGTCCGCTGCCAACGTCGTAACCGACGCCCTGGGCGTTCTGGACATTGCTGACGGTCACGGATCCCCCACGGCCACGATCCACCGAGATGTCGACCGCGCCGGCAGCGGCGGCGTGTCGAGCAATGAGGCGGCTCTGTCCAAGAAACGTGGGGCTGAGGTCGTTGGTGAACTTGCTGGCAGTGAGATCACCCGTCTCGGTGAGGTGGGCGATGACCGAAGCGTTCTCTCCAGCGAGAAACTCGATGTCGGCGGGTCCGATCGCAGTGGTACCGCCACAGGCGGTCATGCCAGGAAGCTTGATCGAGACTGTATAGGTCGCCGGCGGCAAGGAAAGCGGCCCAGCGACTGTGCCGAAAGTGAAATCCTCGATGCAGCCGACACCCAAGACCTCCACATCCACAGGAAGTCCGTTCTCTCCGGGGATGCCGTGGATGATGCTCACCTCAGCGTTCTCCTGCGCGGTGATTGGCGCCAACGTGGCCAAGGCGAGTATGGCGATGACAAGCAGAGTCTTCTTGAACATGGTTGTTTCCTCCTTGGTTTGTTTGGTTTTGCGTTTGATTGTTTGTCTAAGTCGTTCAAATCGTGCAAAGAGTGCCATCAAAATACTAGCTTGTCAATCCTACGATTTCATATTTCACTTCGTTTTTCAGCAATTCCTAATCGTTCATTACGTTTATTCAGTAATAGGCTTCGGGTCAGAAGTGCGCGGACCGACCTTACCGACGCAGCAAACGGGTCAAAGGACCGGCCCAACCGCCGATTGTCCCTTGACAGGAGCGATCTATATGGTTACTATGTGTACGGTTTGAACGACTACATAAGTATCGATGGATCGTAGAAAGCTAATAGTTGACCGCTTTATACTTCGTCTAACTGTCTGAAAAGGAGAAGAAAATGCTAAAGAAAGTAATGATTTGGACGATTATCACTATCGCAATCAGTGGCTCGGTCGCCTCGGCGCAGGATTGGTACATGGGCGCCTTTGCCGGGTGGAACAACACCTCCGACACCGACTTCGACACCGCGTTGGGAAAGATCGACACCTCTTTCAACAAGGGCACCATTTGGGGCCTCTCGGGTGGCTATCGCCTCGACAATGGCGTGCGCCTGGAGGGTGAGCTGTCGTGGCGAGACGCTGATGTCGACAAGCACAAACTGGGTGGAGCCACCCTCGACGGCAGCAAGGGCGCGGCCAAGGCCCGGTCCTTCATGGCCAACGTGCTCTATGACTTCAACCGTGACGGCAAGGTCCAACCCTACATCGGTGTGGGGCTGGGCTACGCCAATATCGATTACGATCGTTTCGGTGTCGACGCGGTTCCGGATGTTCTCAATGATGACGACGGCGTTTTCGCCTACCAGGGTATCGCCGGTCTCAGCATTGGTCTCAGCGAGCGGTTCGACATCTTTGGCGAGTACCGCTATTTCAAGGCCAATGACCCATCGGTCACGACCTCCGAGGCGAGCGGTGCGGTGAAGACCGACATCAGCTACCAGCCCCAGGACCTTGTCCTGGGTCTGCGCCTGTCATTCTGACCAGATTTCAGTTCAACTGTTCCGGCCGGCCGATGGCACCTCGCACGAGGAGGTGCCATCGCGCCGGCCAGTTTTTTTGTCAGCGCTCTATTCCCCTTTTTCCTTTCATGCGGAGGAACACGAC
>JBAUDS010000417.1:0-3008 GCA_049678185.1 Thermoanaerobaculia bacterium | reverse complement strand
GGGGTAGCGCCCACCGCCCCCGACTCGTAGATGAGCACCAGGTTGGGTGCCTGTCGGTGACGGGCGAGGTTGCAGGCGAGGTTGGGCAGCCCGATGCCGACAAAGACCACCTCCTCATCGCGGAGCTGTCGCGCCGCCTGGCAGACCATGAGCTCGTTGGCCGTGTAGTCCATGGGCCGTGTCAGAAGCCGTAGTTGACCGGTTGACAGAGCCGGGGGCGTGCGCGAAGCCGGTCACACTCTTCACCCAGGCGGTCAACGTACTCGCCCCGATTGGCCACACCTAGGACCCAGTCCTGCAGATAACTCTCCAGCCTTGCCTGATCCTTGGAGATCTCTCGCCAGCCGACATAGAAATCATTGTCGCGGTCGTAGTAGCCCTGGGCATAGGAGGGATGACAACCCCACGGCTCGTGCACGACGGCCTCGACGATAAAGCCCGGGATCAGAGTTCGGTTGGGATCGGAGCGGATAAGCTCCTCGTCGACGATCTCCTCGACGACGACGACGACCTTCTTGGCGGCAAAGGCGGTCTCCTTTTGCACCCCCATCAGCCCCCAGATTTGGGTGTTGCCGGAGGCGTCGGCACGCTGGGCGTGGACAAAGGCGATGTCGGGATGGAGCGCCGGCACCGCCGTCAGCTCTTCGTCGGTAAACGGGCAACGCACCGACCGGATCATGGGGTTCACTTCGGGCAGATCACTCCCTCCCTGGCTACGGAGCGGCATAAAGGGGAGCCGCGCGGCACCCGCGGCCATCCGCGCCACCATGCCGAAGTGGGTGTACTCCTCGAGCTCGAGAGGCGCGGGGATACCCTTCTCAACCGCCCGTCGCAGAGCGTAGAGCGGTCCGGCCCCCGGGTTGCCCGCCCAGCTGAAGATCAGCTTGCGCGCACAGCCGGCCGCGATCATCTGGTCGTAGATCAGATCGGGGGTGAGCCGGCAGAGGGTCAGATCCCGTCTCCCCTGGCGGATGATCTCGTGGGCGGCGGCAAAACAGATCAGATGGGTAAAGCCCTCGATCACCAGGGTGTCGCCGTCATGGACAAATCGGCGGACGGCCTCTGCCATCGACAGCAGCTTGCCGGTTTGGACCGGGCTCACGACAGCTCCTCCAGGGTCTTCCGCAACAGGTCGACCAGCTCCTGGATCTCCCCCTCGGTGACGGTAAAAGGAGGCGCGAGCATGATCAGATCGCCCTCTTTGCCGTCGACATGACCGATATTCGGCCAGACGATGAGTCCATTGGCGAAAGCGGCCTCGGTAAATCTCTCGGCGAAACGCTCGCTCCGTGGCAGCGGGGCCTTGGTCGACCGGTTGGCGACAAACTCCACGGCCGCGAGCAGACCCTTCCCTCGAATGTCACCCACCACCGAATAGGCTCGCAGACTCTCCAGCTCACCAAAGAACACCTGCTCCATGGCGGCACACCTCTCGACCAACCTCTCTCGCTTGAGAAAACGGACGGTCGCCAGACCGGCGGCACAGATCACCGGGGTGTGGGAGTAGGTCTGGGCGTGGTTGAAATAGCCGCTACCCTCCGCCAGGGTCTTCACGATCTCCTCACTGGCCACCACGGCGCTGAGTGGGACAACACCGCCGTTCAACCCTTTTCCCAGGACCGCGATGTCGGGCACCACATCGAAGTGCTCGAAGCCGAACCAGCGCCCGGTCCGTCCCATGCCGCAGAGAATCTCGTCGGCGATAAAGAGCACCTCGTGAGAATCACAGGCCGCTGCCACCCGTTGGTAGTAATCGGAGCGAGGAACCACCGCGCCGCCGGCCGAGCCCAGGATTGGCTCGGCGATGAAGGCCGCCACGGTCTCCGGCCCCTGGCGCAGAATCTCTTCCTCCAAAGCCTCCCCGGTCGAAGCCGTCGAGTCGGGGTGGCGGTAGGGGTCGGGGGCCGGGATACGCGGAAAGTCGGTCAACAGCGGGCCGTAGGTCTGGCGATAGTGCTCGCGCCCCGACAGCGAGAGCGCCCCCAGGGTGTTGCCGTGATACGAGGGGACCCGGCTGATCACCTTCCACTTCTCTGGTTTTCCCCGCTCGTACCAGTACTGGTGGGCCAGCTTGACCGCCGCCTCCACCGCCTCCGAGCCGCTGGCCAGAAAGTAACTGTGTCGCAGCGGCGCCGGGAGGATCTCGGCCAGCTCGGAGGCCAACTCTTCCACCGCGCGATGGGTGAACTGCTGGCCGTTGATGTACCCCAGAGTCGCCGCCTCGGCCATGGCCTCGCCGATCTCCGGCACCCCATGCCCCAGGTTGACCACCATGGAGCCACCCGAGGCATCCAGATACCGCCGCCCCTTCTCATCGACAATGTGACAACCCGTGGCTGCGGTAGCACAACGGTATTCACGATCCAGACGGCGGTAGAAGACCGGGCTGTTGGGATATTGATAGCTCATGACAATTGCTTCCTTGCAGCAACGAGGATTTCGTCGAGCTTGGCCTCTGAAACGGCCTGCACGGTCTGGGCTTCGCCTCGGTCGGGTCGCGAGAGCCGGTTGCCGGTGGCAATGGCCAACACCAGGGAACCGGCACAGGGATCGCAGAGGCGAGAAAGTTGATGGGGGAGCAGTGGCGCCGAGGTTCCCATAACCACAACCTCACCAAAACGCGCCCACGAGAGCTCGTACCGACCGGCCGGTCGCGTCTCGATTGCCTGGCCGTCGGAGTCTCGCGGACCCCGCGGGCCAGATTGAATTGCCGTCAGAAGTTGTTCCTCCCAATCGGTGGGCAGCGCGGGTGCCGGCTCGTCCAGACCGACGCAGAGCGGCGGCCACCCGAGATCGACCGCCATCTCGTGGTCGCGTTGGTGACCCAGGCTGAGACCGGCGTTGTAGATCTTGCCGAGCAGTGCTTGCGGCGCCAGAAAGATGGGTGATGAAAACGTGGCGAACTCGTCGACGACCGCGTGACCGAGAAGCCAACGGAAGTCCTGCCGCGTCTGATAGGCGGCAAAAAAGCGTTGGGCCGGCGGATTCCATTCGCCCACCACCAGCAC
>JBAUDS010000416.1:0-27519 GCA_049678185.1 Thermoanaerobaculia bacterium | reverse complement strand
CCCCTGCTCAGGGTAGACTATGGATTCAACCGCTGGCTGGCCTGGCTGGCCTTGGCGGTCTACCTGCTGGCTGTGATGGTCGAGATTATGTGCCGCCGGCACTTGAAGCTCAGGATTCTGGTGGGTCTTCCCGAGCTGACGGCAGGGGGATCGCCGGGAGTGCTGCTCACCGAAGGCATTTACGGCAGAGTCCGTCACCCACGCTATCTGGGCATCACCATCGCTCTGCTGGCCATCGCACTATTCACCAACTACCTGGCGATCTATCTGCTGTTCGTTGTTTGTACAGTTCTCATGTGGGGACTGATGCTGATCGAGGAGCAGGAGCTACGGCAACGGTTTGGTGAGCAATACGAGCACTACAGTCGTCAGGTGCCCCGCTTTATCCCCCGATTTACCGGCCAGAGCCCACGCTGACCACCAACTCGTCCAGCCGAGCCCCGGCCTCCAGCTCGATGGTCTCGCGCTCGCGGCGAAAGAGCCTGCCGCCGCTGTCGCCATGGAGCGTAATCGAAGACCCGTCCACGACCAGTAGCGCGCCTTCGCGCAAGGCAACAACAGGAGCTTCGTTCTCCTCGTGAAACTCCCTGATCCGGGTCTCCCGGCTCTCGCCCTGGTGGACAGAAGCCGGATCGGTATCGAGATAGTGAGGATTGATCTGGAAGGACACCAGGCCCAGTGCGTCGAGGCTGGGTGGGAAGACGATGGGCATGTCGTTGGTGGTCCTCACGGTGGGACAGGCGATGTTGGTACCGGCGCTGCTCCCCATATAGGGCGTACCAGCGGCGACTTTTTGCCTGATCGAGGCCAGAAGGTGGTTGTCGTAGAGCTCGGCGAGCAACCGAAAAGTGTTGCCGCCGCCTACAAAAAAGGCCTGCGCCCGCTCGGCAGCGGCCAATGGGTCTTGGCTCTCGTGTATCGACTCGACCTCCAAACCCATCGCCGCGAATCGCGAGCGGACCTGCTCGGCATAACGGTTCCGATCGCGAACCGCGTAGGGGACGAAAAGCACCCTGTCGACGTCTGAGAAGTGATCGCGAACGAAGTCCTCGCAGTGGTCGAGATAGCCCGAGCCGTGGACTTTGGAGCTGCTGAGGAGAAGGAGCCGCACTGTTGGGTCTGGCGTGTTCATGATCGAGGCGGATGGAGCTTATCGACTCCGGTCGGATGGGGGCAAGGTAGGATAGAGACCACCATGTGGAAAAGAGCCTTGACCGCTGTTCTGCTTGCAGGGTTGGGCGGTGGGGGAGTGGCCTGCGATCGGCAGGGACCCGCGGCGACAGTAGAGGTCGCGAGCCCCGAGAAGGCGACCACTTCGCCACCCGAAATTGCCCAGACGCCGGCCGCCAAGCCACGCCCACTCCCCCGTTTGCCCGAGGAATTCCTTCGTGAGCAGGAGCAGCGTCTCGCGGCCGCGCGAGAAGACCTCGCGGCAGATCCCAAGGACGTCGAAGCCCTGATCTGGGTGGGGCGGCGATTGGCCTATCTTGGTCACTACGATGAGGCCATCGAGGTTTTTACCCAGGGTCTCGCCGATCATCCTCGCGAGGCGAAGCTCTATCGACACCGAGGGCACCGCTTCATCACCACCCGCCAATTCAACCGGGCAGCGGTCGACCTCGAACGGGCGGTCTGGCTGGTGCGCGACCAGGTCGACGAGACCGAACCGGACGGCCTGCCCAATCTGCGGGGGATACCTCTCAGCACCACCCAATTCAACATCTGGTACCACCTGGGCCTTGCCTATTATCTGCAAGGAGCTTTCGATCACGCGCTCCGCGCCTACCAAGAGTGTTTGGAGATCTCGGGCAACCCCGATCTGCTCAGCGCCACCACCCACTGGCTCTACATGACGCTGCGCCGGCTTGGCAGAGAGGAGGAGGCCAGCGAGGTTCTCGAGCCCATCCATGCCGAGATGGAGATCATCGAAAACGAGGAGTATCACCGCCTGCTACTGATGTACAAGGGGGAGCTGGTCCCGGAGCAGCTACTCGACGATGCCCGCATCGAAGGCGGTGTGCCGACCGCGACGGTGGCCTATGGTGTGGGCAATTGGTATCTCTACAACGATCTGGCCGAGCGCGCGGAGGAGATCTTTACCGAAATCGTCGCTGGTGATCAGTGGTCCTCCTTCGGCTACATCGCCGCGGAGGCGGAGGTGGAGCGCGCACCTCCCGAGGAGATTATTCGCTGAGGTGGATGACGACCCGACGCGAACGTCGTCCACGCCGGTGTTCCCAGAGATAGATCCCCTGCCAGGTTCCGAGCGCCAGCGCACCGTCCACAATGGGGATGGACAGGGAGGTGGAGGTCAGGGCCGCCTTGATGTGGGATGGCATGTCGTCGGGACCTTCGGCGGTGTGGGTAAAGAGCTCGTCCCGCTCCGGCACCAGCCTTTCGATCCAGGCCTCCAGATCCCGTCTGGCCGACGGGTCGGCGTTCTCTTGAATGGTGAGACTGGCCGAGGTGTGCCGGACGAAGATCGTACACAGGCCTTCGCGCAGACCGCTCTCGCGGACAATCTCCGCCACCTGCCTGGTGAATTCATGGAGCCCCGGTCGGGAGCTGTCGATACTGAGCTCTTTGATCATGTCCCGTAATAGCTGATTGTACATGTGCCAATACGTCTCCAGGCTAGCGAGGAGAGCGATTCTGGTGTAGGGTTAGGGTGGGATAACGAGCCGCTTCATTGAGGAAACCCAGCTTGATGACGGTTGTCCTGTCACCAGCGGGTTTGAAGCGGTGTCGGTCGGAAAATCCTACGAACTGAGCAGAGCGCCATGACAGCGCCGCCGGTCAGTCTCTCCATCGGGAGTCACGAGCTGCTGATTTAGCAGTGGGACTCGGGGGAAGGAGAAGCAGACACAGCCACGTCAGTCAGTGGCGCTCGCAGTTAGCGACGCGACCTGACGAATGACACTGGGAACGATCCAAGTTCTCTTGCTCGAAGGCAGCCCTGGGCATGCCCGGCTGGTGCAGCGCTGTCTCGAGACAGCCGCCCCTGAGCCCTTCTCCGTGCAGTGGGTCGACCGCCTTACCCTTGGACTAGATCAGCTTCGCCGCGAGGAGATCGACGTCATCTTGCTCGATCTCGCCCTTCCCGATGGTCGGGGTCTGGAGGGTCTCAGACGGGTTTGTGAGGAGGCCCCCGAGGCGGCAGTGGTCGTCCTGACCGGCCACGAGGATCCGGAAACCTCGCGTGTGGTGCTGAGATCCGGGGCTCAGGACTGTCTGGTCAAGGGCCGTCTCGATTCCCAGGGCCTGGCAAGCACGCTGCGCAATTCGCTGGTTCGCAAACACCTGGAGATTGCCATCCGGGAGAGCGAGGAGAGATACGCTCTGGCCGTCGATGGCACCAACGACGGCCTCTGGGACTGGCACGTCCCGGCCGATGAAATCTACTACTCCCCGCGCTGGAAAGAGATGTTGGGCTACGAGGAAGGGGAGCTGAACGGCCGACCGGACGAGTGGTTCGAGCGCGTTCATCCCGATGACATCGACAAGCTGCGCAAGGAGATCAGTGCTCATTTGACCGGCGCCACGAATTACTTGTCCAGCGAGCACCGAGTGCGGCACCGGGATGGCAGCTATCGCTGGGTGCTGAGCCGCGGCAGAGCCGTGGTGGATGCCTCGGGAGCGGCCTACCGGATGGCCGGATCTCTCACCGACATCCACACGCGAAAGGCGACCGAGCAACAGCTACTCCATGATGCGATGCACGATGCCCTCACCGATCTGCCCAACTGGGTGCTGTTCATGGATCGACTGGGGATTGCCATCGCCCAGGGCAGGCGCTACCGGAACCGGACCTTTGGCGTGCTGTTTGTCGATCTGGACACTTTCAAGTACATCAACGACACCCTCGGCCATACGATCGGTGACCGGATGCTGGTGGCCATCGCCCAAAGGCTGCGGGCTCTCCTGCGGCCGGGTGACACGGTGGCCAGGCTGGGCGGCGACGAATTTGCTGTTCTCGTCAATGTCTTGGACGAGCCCAGTGATGCCACCCGCATCGCCGAGAGGATCCAGGAGGAGCTGCAGCGACCATTCGAGCTCGAAGGTCTGAAGGTCTCGACCAGCGCGAGTATCGGCATCGCGCTCGGCTCTACCGAGTACCAGCGGCCCGAAGAGGTGGTCCGCGACGCCGACACGGCCATGTACCGTGCCAAATCCTTAGGCAAGGCGCGCCACGCGATTTTCGACGAGGAGATGCACCGACGGGCCGTCGAGCAGATCCGTCTGGAGACGGAGTTGAGGCGGGCGGTGGAGCGGCAGGAGTTTCGTTTGCATTACCAGCCCATCGTCTCCCTCGGCAGCGGTGCTCTCGAAGGCTTCGAGGCACTCATCCGGTGGCAACACCCGTCAAAGGGCCTCATCTACCCCGGCGCGTTTCTACCCGTCGCCGAAGAGACCGGACTGATCGTCCCGATCGGCTGGCGCGTGCTGGAAGAGGCCTGCCGCCAGGTGGCCGGCTGGCATGACCGCTACCCCAAGGACCAGCATCTCTCGATGAACGTCAATCTCTCGCGCAAGCAGTTTGTCCAAGGTGATCTGGTCGGGCGACTCAGGGAGATCTTGACCGACACCCGGGTCGATCCGCGGGTCCTGCGGCTGGAGGTCAGCGAGGGGTTGATCACCTCCAACTCCGAGTCCACGGTGGCCCGCCTCCGACAGCTCAAAGATCTGGGTGTCCGGCTCCACATCGATGACTTTGGCACCGGTAGCGCGTCATTGAGCTACCTCCACCGTCTACCCACCGATACGATCAAGATCGACCGCTCCTTTGTCAGTCGTGTCGACTCCGAGAACGGCAAGGTGGGCATCATCCGCACCATCATTTCCCTGGCCCGCAGCCTGGGCATGGAAGTCACCGCCGAGGGACTCGAGACCGCAAGCCAGTTGGCCAGGCTGCGCGAGCTGGAGTGTGAATCGGGCCAGGGCTACTACTTCTCGAAGCCCCTCACCTCGCGGGCCGCCGACGACCTCATCGCCAGACACCCCCATTGGTAGTGGGCTCGAGAGCCTCTCTTCGGGTAATGTTGTTCAAGCCTGCATTATCCCTGAGCCCCACGGCATAATGCCGCGATCACCCACCATCTCGGGCCGTACTCGGACTTCGCTCCTCGACATACGTCAAGTATGCCTCCGGGGCTCAGCCCTCCGTGCGGCCCGATCTGGCAGGTGCTGGCGACATTCTGCTCGCGCGGTCAGGGATAATGCAGGCTACGAGGAGGGAATCGAATGAGACACAGGCTCGTAATCGGCCTTCTGATCGGTGTGCTGTCCGTGTGCGCATCGGCCACAGCGTCGGCGCTCGAGTTCTCCGACTTCTTCACCGGCGCCACCATGCGGGTGGACCTTTATCACACCGGCAACGCCACCATGGAGTATGTGGCGATCGATCGGGTGCGTGTCGAAGGCCCCTGGCCCGGTAGTCGGACGCAGCTCATCGACTACACCAATCTGGGCAAGTACTTCTTCGAAGTCGTCGATCTGGCGACGCAGCAGGTCATCTATTCCCGCGGGTTTGCGAGCATCTATGGTGAGTGGGAGACGACGGGTGAGGCCCGGTCGGGAACCGTGCGCACGCTACCCGAAGCCCTGCGCTTTCCGGAGCCTCTAAAGCCGATCCAGGCGCGTCTTCGCAAGCGAGGGCAGGACCAGTCCTTCAGCGAGATCTGGTCGACGACCATCGATCCCGGATCGCGCTTTGTCCATCGCGCCCCGGTGCCGACCGAAGGTGTCTGGTCGGTCTTCGAGCACGGAGAGCCGGCGCGCAAGGTGGATCTCCTGATCCTGGGAGACGGCTACACCAAAAGCGAGATGGGGCAGTACCACCAGGATGCCAAGCGGGTGGCCGAGGAGTTGTTCTCCGTCGAGCCTTTTGCCTCGCGGCGCGAGTCCTTCAACGTCTGGGCGATAGACAGTCCGGCCGCCGAGAGCGGTGTCTCGCGCCCGCGGTCGGGTCTGTTTCGAGACTCGCCGCTGGGAGCGAGCTATAACACCCTGGATTCCGAGCGCTATGTGCTCGCCCTCGATGACCGGGCCTGGCGCGATGCTGCCGCCGCGGCTCCCTACGACTTTGTCCTGCTGCTGGTCAACAGCCGCAAGTATGGTGGTGGAGGGATCTACAATCTCTATTCCACGGCCGCCGCCGGCTCCGGCTTCAGTCGCTACTTGGTCATCCACGAATTTGGGCACCACTTTGCCGGTCTGGGTGACGAGTACTACACCTCGGATGTGGCCTACGAGGACTTCCACGGCGAGAAGGTCGAGCCCTGGGAGCCCAATATCACCGCCCTCCACGATCCCGAGCACCTGAAGTGGGGTGATCTGGTGGCGGCGGACACACCCTTGCCCACGCCGTGGGGCAAGGAGGAGTTCGAAGCGGCATCACGGGCGAGCCAGGAAGAGCGCCGCCGGCTCCGTCGCGAGGGGGCCCCGGAGGAGGCCCTCGAAGAGCTCTTTACCGCCGAGCGCGAGCGTATGACCGCCATGCTTGGTGCCAACGAACACGCCGGGCAGGTCGGAGCCTTCGAGGGAGCGAGCTATCAGCCGGTCGGGCTCTTCCGGCCCGAGGTCGACTGCATCATGTTCACCCGCGACGAAGTGGGGTTCTGCTCGGTCTGCAGCCGAGCGATCGAGCGGATCATCTCGCTCTATACCGACTAGGTCTCCTGGCCTATCGGTACCGGCTCGGGGGTGGCGATCGAGGTCACGAGCGTCCCATCTTCGACTTCGACCTGGATCGTCGAGCCCTCGGTGATCTCGCCGGCGATCAGCGCGCGACCGATCTTGGTCTCGACCTCGTGTTGCAGGTACCGCTTGAGTGGTCGAGCTCCGTAGACCGGATCGTAGGCCTTGCGGGCGATGAAATCCTTGGCCTCATCGCTGAGCTCGAGCCCGACCCCGCGCTCGGCCAGACGCTGGCGGAGCTCTTCGGTCTGGAGATCGACGATCTGCTTGATCTCCTCGAGGGTCAAGGATGAAAACATCACGATGTCGTCGACCCGATTGAGAAACTCGGGCCGGAAGTGACTGCGCATCTCGCGCATCACCGCTTCGCGAGCCTCTTCGGTGATCTCGCCATCCTCGGTGATCCCTTCCAGCAGATACTCGGACCCGATGTTGGAGGTCATGATGATGACCGTGTTCTTGAAGTCGACCGTGTGACCCTGGGCATCGGTGACGCGGCCGTCATCCAGGATCTGCAGCAGCACGTTGAATACGTCCTGGTGAGCCTTCTCGATCTCGTCGAAGAGAATGACCGAGTAGGGCTTGCGGCGCACAGCCTCGGTCAGCTGGCCGCCCTCTTCGTAGCCGACATAGCCCGGTGGCGCACCGATGAGCCGTGAGACGTTGTGCTTGTCCATGTACTCGCTCATGTCGATGCGGATCATGTTCTCTTCGCTGTCGAAGAGCGCCTCGGCCAGGGACTTGGCGAGCTCGGTCTTGCCCACCCCGGTGGGGCCCAGGAAGATAAACGAGCCGATGGGGCGGCGTGGATCCTTGATGCCCGAGCGGGCGCGGATGACCGCGTCGGCCACCAGTTGCACGGCCTCGTCCTGGCCCACGACCCGGTGGTGCAGGATCTCGTCGAGTCGTAGGAGCTTCTCGCGCTCACCCTCGACGAGACGGGTCACCGGGATCCCGGTCCAGCGGGCGACGATCTCGGCAATCTCGTTCTCGGTGACCTCCTCGCGCACCAGACGGTCGCCGGTTTCCTCATCGGTCGACCGGCTCTCCTCCTCCTGCAGCTGTTCGAGGAGCTGGGGCAGTCTGCCGTGCTGGAGCTCGGCCGCTTTGTCGAGGTCGTAGTCCTGCTCGGCGCGCTCGATCTCCATGCGCACCTGCTCGATCTCCCCGCGGAGCTGTCGCACCCGGTTGATGGCTTCCTTCTCGGCCTCCCACTTTGCCCGCATGCCGTCGGCCTGCTCTCTGAGATCCGCCAGCTCTTTGCGCAGGTTCTTGAGCCGCTCCTTGCTGGCCTTGTCCTTCTCCTTCTTGAGCGCCGCCTCTTCGATCTCCAGCTGCATGACCCGCCGGGTGGCCTCGTCGAGCTCGGCCGGCAGCGAGTCGATCTCGGTGCGGATCATGGCGCAGGCCTCGTCCACCAGATCGATGGCTTTATCGGGGAGGTAGCGGTCGGTGATGTAGCGATTCGACAGCGTGGCGGCGGCGACCAGGGCGTTGTCCTGGATCTTGACGCCGTGGTGGACCTCGTAGCGCTCCTTGAGCCCCCGCAGGATCGAGATCGTGTCCTCGACCGTCGACGGCTCGACCAGGACCGGCTGGAAACGCCGCTCGAGGGCCGCGTCCTTCTCGATGTACTTGCGATACTCGTCGAGTGTGGTGGCGCCTATGTTGTGGAGCTCGCCGCGGGCGAGCATCGGCTTGAGCAGGTTGCCGGCGTCGGTGGAGCCTTCGGTGCGGCCGGCGCCGACGATGTTGTGCACCTCGTCTATAAATAGGATGATCCGCCCCTCGCTCTCCTTGATCTCGTTGAGGACCGCCTTCAGGCGCTCCTCGAACTCGCCCCGGTACTTGGCCCCGGCCAGCAGGGAACCCATGTCGAGCGAGAAGATCGACCGGTCTTTCATCCACTCGGGGACATCGCCGCGGACGATCCGCTGGGCCAGACCCTCGACGATGGCCGTCTTGCCGACACCGGGATCACCGATCAGCACCGGGTTGTTCTTGGTCTTGCGCGACAGGATGCGGATCACCCGCCGAATCTCGGAGTCGCGTCCGATGACCGGGTCGAGCTTGCCCTCACGGGCTTGAGCAACTAGATCCACCCCATACTTCTCGAGCGCCTCGTAGGCTCCCTCGGGCGTAGCACTGGTCACACGTTGGTTCCCCCTGATCTCCTTCAAAGTGCCGAGTAGACCGTCGCGGGTCACTTGGTGCTTGGCCAGCAGACGCCCGGCTTCCGTCGTCTGACCTTCGTCGATCATCGGCAGCATGAGGTGCTCGACCGAGATGTACTCGTCTTTCAGCCGGCGGGCTTCGTCCTCCGCCTTGACCAACAGCTCCTGGAAGCGGGGGGTCACATAGATCTTGTCGGCCTCTCGTCCGCCACCCGAGACCTGCGGCCGACGCTCGAGCGCCTTCTCGAGCTCCGCACGCAGGGAATCGACCGGCACCTCCATCTTCTGGAGGAGCCGTGGCGCCAGCCCATCGGGCTGCTGGAGCAGGGCATATAGGAGATGCTCGGCGTCGGTCTCCTGGTGGCCAAAGCGAGTGGCCGTCTTCTGTGCTTCCTGGAGCGCCTCCTGGGATTTCTGTGTCAGTTTGTCGATACTCATCTCTTTTTCTCTTGGTTCTTCTCTTGGTATTCCTTTTCGTCTCAATCGCGAGCCGTGAACTTCGACTCCTCCGCCAGCTCGTCGAACAGCTCGCGCTCTCGTGCAGAGAGCTTCTCGGGAACAACGATCCGGATCTCGGCGAAGAGATCGCCGGGCTTCTCGGTCGTCGACGGAAATCCTTTGCCACGCAGGCGTATGCGGCGGCCCGAGGAGGACCCCGGGGGAACCTTGATCCGCACTTCCTGGTCGAGGGTCCTGACCTTGGCCTCGCTGCCGAGGGCGGCCTCCCACGGGGTCACCGGGAGGATGGTGTGCAGATCACGGCCTTCGAGGCGAAATCTCGGGTCGGGCAGCAGCTCGACCGAAAGATAGAGATCGCCCCGTGGGCCACCACCCGCCCCGGGCCCTCCTTGACCGGCCAGGCGGATCCGCTGCCCGGGTCGGATCCCTTTGGGAATGGTCACCCTCAGGGTGCGGCTCTTGCCGGTGGTCGGCTCGGTGAGAGTGAATTCTCGCTTGCCCCCTCGCCCGGCCTCCTCGAGGGTCAAGGTGATGGTGGCTTCGCTGTTGGTTCCGGCGCTGGCAAAGCCCGGGGACTCACCTTGCCAGGACGTCCAGCCGCCAGCCCCGCCTGGTGCTCCACCCGGCCGCCGCCCCGACCCGAAGAGAGCGTCGAAGAACGAGCTGAATCCCTCTTCACCCAGGTCGAACTCGACCTGGGGTCCCGCACCGCCGGAGGTGAAGGCGGAGAAGATGTCCTCGTAACCCGGGGGAGGTGGCGCGCCGGTGGTCTGGGTCTGTTTCCAGGCCGAGCCAAAACGGTCGTACTTGGCCCGTTTGTCTGGATCCTTGAGGACCTCGTGTGCCTCGTTGATCTCCTTGAACTTGGCCTCGGCCTCCGGATCCTTGTTGACATCCGGATGGAACTTGCGGGCCAGCTTCCGGTAGGCCTTCTGGATCTCCGACTTGGAAGCGTCCTTGGCGATCTCTAGGGTGGCGTAATAATCCCTGTAATCCAACTAGGGTCTCCTCGCTCAGGCGTTCTCGGCCTTGCCTGGCCCTCCCGGACCGTACACAACTCGCCCGCGCCCTCTTTGCGGCCGCGGTTCTCCGCCCCGGCGTCAGCCGAGCGGTCGCCGTTGGCCGTGATGTTGTGGGCGTGGCTCCTCGCTGGGGAGGTCTCGCTGAATCTTAGTCCACGGCCCTCATATTCTGAAACCGATTTCAACCCGGTTTCATTCCAGATTCACCTTTGATTTTAGTCTATTTCCATCAAATAGACCGTAGGGCGCGGGATCCAGGATGGAAAACGGGTCTTAGAGGCTAAAAAAAGGGACGTGTGTCAACACGTCCCTCTGGCAAGCGCTAATTGGCCGCGCTCAGGGCGCCTCGAGATCGAAGGCCTCGTAGTTCTTGGCAATCCACTCGGTCCACTTGTCGGGCAGCTCTTCCATCGGGAAGATCGCCTGTACCGGGCAGGCGTCGATGCACAGACCGCAATCGATGCACTCCTCCGGGTGGATAAAGAGTGCTTCCCACTCGTCCTTGTCATAGATGCAGTCGACCGGGCAGACATCCACGCAGGCCTTGTCCTTCACGCCGACGCAAGGTTCCGCGATGATGTGAGTCATCTCTCCGCTCCTCCTGTGAATCGGCTGGAACGCCAATCGTTCCGGCCGGCCACATTATACCGATTTCATTCGGTGGCTCAACGTCCGATCGGTGTCCGCTTTTTGTTAGTGTGTCGGCTTGTCCGCTATGTCTTCTATCCAACAGCTCGAGTCGAGAGACCTCGTCGTCGTCACCGGCAAGGGGGGGGTAGGAAAAAGCTCGGTGGCGGCCGCTCTGGGGGTGGTCATGGCCCGCGGTGGACGCCGTGTGCTGGTGCTGGAGATCGATCCGCGCGAGAGCGTGCACCAGATGCTGGCCGCGCCCCCATCGGATGGCGACATTCTCGAGGTCGCACCGGATCTGTATCTGCAGAATCTCCAGCCTCGCCAGGTCCTCGATCAGGTCGTACGCGAGCGCCTGCGGTTTGAGGCCATCTTCGAACGGGTGCTGAAGAGCCCGATCTATCAGCATTTCACCGAGGGGGCGCCCGGGCTCAAGGAGATGGCGATTCTCGGTCACTGTCTACTGCTGGTGGAAGGAAAAGTACCGGGAGCGGCCAAATTCGACACCGTAGTCCTGGACGCTCCGGCCACCGGGCATGGGGTGTCGCTGCTGGCGGCGCCGCTGCTGGTCGCGGATGTCATCCGCCAGGGACCCATCGCGCACATGACGGCGGATGTGGCGGCCTTCATATCGCGCCCGGACCGGTCGGGGGTCGTCGTCGTGACCCTTGCCGAGGAGATGCCGGTGAGCGAAGCCATCGAGCTGCGCCAGCTCATGGACGAGCGTCTAGACAGGCAGCCCGATCTATTGGTGGTCAATGCCCTTTACCCACCGGTCGACGATGTGGGGGCCGGGCAGGAGGCCGATCCCCTGACCGCGCTCTGGCGCCAGCGCCGAGGTCTCAATGAGCGTGAGCTGGCGCGGTTGGACGAGGACTGGACTGGACCCCGCCTGGAGCTGCCCTTGCTGGCGGTGGGGCAGGGACCGGCGCTGACCGAGGCTCTAGCCGCGCGGATGGAGGGGTCGTGATCGAGCACCTCCCGCCCCTCGTCGTCGTCGTCGGCTCCGGGGGAGTCGGCAAGACTTCGCTGGCCGCTGCTCTCGGGCTGCTATCGGCGGGGGAGGGCCAGGACACCCTGGTGATGACCTTCGATCCGTCGTTGCGGTTGAAGGACTCCCTGGGAGTGGGCGAGGCGGCCCGAGATGAGGAGGTGGAGGTTGCGGTGGAGACGCCGGGCCGCCTGGCGGCCAGCCTGCTCGATGCCCGCCGCACGTTCGACCGCCTGGTCGCGCGCTACGCGGAAGACCCCGACGACCAGAAGCGCATTCTCGAGAATCGGTACTATCGGCAGCTCGCCGGCAGCCTGGCGGGGATACTCGAATACATGGCGGTGGAGCGGCTGTTCGAGGTATTCGATGCAGGGCGGTACGAGCGCATCATTCTGGACACTCCACCAACCCGCCAGGCCCTGGATTTCCTCGAGGCGCCGGAGAGGATCGTGGCCTTTCTCGACAGTGGCGCCCTCAAGCTGGCGCTCAAGCCCTGGTTCGACTCCTCGGGTCACCTAAAGGCCACGACCCGCCTGGGGCGCTTCGGCGCCAAGTTCGAGGAGTACCTGGACGAGGTCGTCGGGCTCGATCTGCTGCGGGACATGGCCGAGTTCTTCCAGGCCTTTGCGCCTCTCTACGATGGTTTCCGGCAGCGCGCGGTGGAGGTGCAAGAGCTGCTGCGCTCGCCACGCACGCTCTTCCTGCTGGTGGCCGCGCCCGGTGAGGAAAGAAACGCCGACACCCTCTTCTTCGCCCGGCGGCTGCAAGAGGCCGGGTACCGGTTGGGCCCGATCGTGGTCAACCGGATCCATCCACTGGGGGACGGCGAGCCCGGTGGCACCCCGGATGCCGAGGCCGGGGAGGTGGACGGACGCCAGCTTCTGGCCTGGTTGGCCCAACGCGATGCCCGCGGGCTGGCAAAGCTCCGATCCCTGCTGTCGGACCAGCAACCCCTGGTCGGCATCCCGCTGCTGGCCCGGGAGCCGGCGGATCTGGCCTCGCTCGGCGAGCTGGCGCACGAATTCGCCGACCGCTTCGACTGGCCCCCTTCCTAGGCTGTTATGCTCAACATGCCGCGGCGCGGCAAATGGTTGACATATTTGCCGCAATGCGGTATAAATATCTCGAAAACGATGCCGCATAGCGGCAACTAGAGCCACGGAAAGCAGCCGGAGTATCCATTCACCAGGAGCCGAGTCATGGTACGTCTGATCAAGCGCTACGAAAGCCGCAAGCTCTACGACACCGAAGAGAGCCGGTATGTCTCGCTGGACGAGATCGCCGAGTGGGTGCGAGAGGGGCAGGAGATCAGGGTAGTCGACAACGCGAGCTCCGAGGATGTGACGGCGCAGACGCTGGCTCAGATCATTCTCGGCGAGGGCCGGGACGGCCGCTCCAGGATCTCCACCGAGGTCATGCACGATCTGGTTCGATTTGGCGAGAAGGCGCTCTCCACCGGCGTGGAGCAGGTGCAACACGGGATGGATCGGATGGTGCGGGCGTCGATCGACAAATTGGGCCCGGTCCGTCAAGCCCGGGAAGAGATGAAGCGGCTCCGCACCCGGCTCGAGGAACTAGAGACTTCGTTGGTGGAGCTCGAGAAGCACGGTCTGAGCACCACCCGAGTCAAGAGCACAACGGTTCGGAGCACAACAACGGCAAAGAAGAAGACCGCCAAGAAGGCGAGCGCTGTTCGCAAACCCAAGGCGCGGAGCGCCTGACACAAGCAATCAATCGGAGAAGGAGAAGTCGAAATGGCCAAGAAGAAGACTGATGATGTGACCAAGGAGTTGAAGGAGTCGGCGCACCGGATCTGGCTGGCCGGTCTCGGTGCCGTCGCCATGGCCGAAGAGGAGGGCTCGAAGCTCCTCGGCACCCTGGTGGACAAGGGCGAAAAGTTCGAAACTCAGCAACGCAAGCAGCTCGACAAGGTCCTGCGGCGTGTAGACGATGCCAAAGGCAAAGCCGGAACCACCTGGGGCAAGGTCGAAGACTCCATCGACAAGAAGGTGGGCGATGCGCTGAAGCGTATGGGTGTCCCCACCCGCGGTGAGATCAACAAGCTCACCAAGCGGGTCGAGGAGCTGACCCTCAAGGTCGATCAGCTCAAGCCAAAGACCACCACCAAGGCCAGCAAGACCGCCGCCGCTTAGGGTCGCCGCCATCATGGCGAGACTCTCCACCGTCGAGGGCCGGACCAAGAGCAAGATCGGGCTGGCCCTCGCCGGAGGTGGTCCCCAGGGAGCCCTCTACGAGATCGGTGCCGTACGCGCTCTCGAGGAGGCGCTGGAAGGGATCGACCTCTGCGATCTCGATGTCTACGTCGGTGTCAGCGCCGGTGCGGTCATCGGCTCGATTCTCGCCAACGGCGTCACCACCGCTCGGTTGTGTCGTTCAGCGATTGACCCCGGTCCCGAGAATCCCTTTCACTCCCGCACCTTCTACAGCCCCGCCTTCGAAGAGTTTGCTCGCCGGAGCATGGGCATCCCACGGCTCCTGCTCCAATCGCTATGGTCCTTTGTCCGCAACCCGCGGGATCTACACCTTCTGGATTCGCTGCTGCCTCTCAGCCGGGCGTTGCCGATCGGGGTCTTTAGCAACGAGCCGCTGCGGGAGTTTCTAGAGGAGGCCTTCAACCGGAGCGGGCGCACCGACGATTTTCGCCGGCTGGACAGGCACCTCGTCGTCGTGGCCGCCGATCTGGATTCGGGTGAGCCGGTGCGGTTTGGCGAGCCGGGCTTGGATCACATCCCCATATCCAAGGCAGTGCAGGCCAGCACCGCGCTGCCCGGGCTCTACGCACCGGTGAAGATCGAGGGCCGCCACTACGTCGACGGTGTGCTGCTCAAGACCATGCACGGATCGGTGGCGTTGGACGCCGGTGTGGGGCTGCTGCTCTGCCTCAACCCCCTGGTGCCGGTCGACACCGCTTCGGCCGTCGACGAAGGCTTTATGCGGCGTGGCAAGCTGATCGACCGGGGGCTGCCCACGGTTCTCTCGCAGAGTCTGCGCACCATGATCCGGTCCAGGCTGACGGCGGGTCTGTTGTCCTACAAGAGCTCCTTTCCCGACGCTGACGTCGTCCTGCTCGAGCCGCCGACGGACGACTACCAGATGTTCTTCACCAATGTCTTCAGTCTGTCCTCACGCCGTGCGGTCTGTGAGCACGCCTATGAGGTCACCCGCAAGCAGCTCTACGACCGCCGCGAGGAGTTGACCCCGGTGCTGGCGCGACACGGGATCCGCTTGCGAACCGAGTTCCTGGAGCAGAAGAACGTGGATCTGTGGTGCCAGGTGGGAGCCAAGAAGACCGAAGGGGGTTCGGTTCTCGACGATCTGGACTGTACTCTGAGCCGCCTCGAAGCGCTCTTGAATGACGGCTCCTAGTTTCCCTTGCCCCGGCGTATACCCAGTAGCATCCCGCCGACAAAAAGCGTAACCCAGACCGGCCAGGGCCCGTTGGCCGCGGCCACGATGGCCCCGGCGACGATGCAAAAGCCGCCAAGGACGGTGCCGCGAATCCCGGAGAAGGGATTCTCCGGTTGACGGTGGGTCGCCTGCTCCAAGGCTCTGAGCCCCTCGGTCACCAACATCGGGGCCTTGACCAGGGCGTCGACCAGCTCCGGCGCGCCACGCAGGCTCTCGCGGGCGATGCGGACCGGACTGAACTGGTTGAGGAAGATCTGGTTGATGTGGGGTCGAGAAGCCGCAGCCACATCGAAGCCGGGCTTGAGATACTGGCCGACGGCCTCGAAGGTGACGATGGCCTTGACCATGAGCACCATCTCGACGGGGAAGTACATGCGGTAGGCCCCGCCTTTGCCGACCGACTCCATGATCAACAGAGCGATGGAGAAGTCCTCGTAGTTGGAGCTGCGCTGCCAGCGTCGGCAGATCTCTTCGACGTCTCGTCGGAAGCCCTTGACGTCACTTCCCGGCCCCGTATCGGCGATCAGCGCTAGATAGCGCGCGGCATTCTCCGCATCTCCCATCACCAGGCAGTAGTAGTAGTAGAGCAGGGTGCGACGGAGCTCGTCATCGAATCGTCCCACCATGCCGAGATCGATAAACCCGGCCTTTGGTCCTGGCAACACCACCAGGTTGCCCGGGTGCAGATCGGCATGGAAAAAGCCGTCCCGATAGAGCATCCGGATGATGACTGTTGCTCCCAGATCGACGATACGGTCACGGTCGGCCTCGCTCAGGGTCTGGATAGCGGGATCGTTTGGCCGGACACCGCGCAGATACTCCATCACCAGCAGGTCCTGGGTGGTGAACTCGCGGTAGATGGCGGGGAAGACCACATCCGGAAGATCCTCGAAATCGGCGGCAAAGGTCTCGGCGTTGTCGGCCTCGATGCGCAGGTCGGTCTCCCTCAGGGTGTAGTGCAGGAACTCGCCGATGACTCTTCGCGGTTGGTAGCGACCGAGAAAGAGCTGCAGGAACCTGCCGAAGATTCTGAGTAGAACCGAGTCGGTCTTGAGGCTTTCGCGGATACCCGGTTTGACCAGTTTGATGATCACCGCGTCACCCGCCAGTGTTGTCGCCTGGTGAATCTGGCCGATGGAAGCGGAGCCCAGCGGGGTGGGCTCGATCCACGAGAAGACTTCACCCACGGGCCGGCCGATCTGTAGCTCGACCAGCTCCAGATAACGGGCGAACGGCAGCGCCGGCAGGCGGTTGAGTAGGTTCTTGAGCTCCTCGGTGATCTCTGCCGGAAGGAGGTCTTCGCGCAGACTCAGGATCTGGCCGAGCTTGATATAGGTCGGGCCGAGGGCCTCGAGGCGCTTGCGAAGTTGAACCGCAAAGGGGAGTTTGACTAGCTTGCGGCTGACAAACGGTCGGGTCAGAAGGGCCAGCGTCCAGGCCGACAGATACCCCAGACCGTGTCTCTCCTCCTTGGTCCGGGTCTTCACCCAGGCGTTGAGCCCTCCAAAGAGGGTGCCAAGAAAGTGGCGATAGGTCGAAAGCAACCGCACCAGCAGGCCCTGGGGTCGGCTCTCGACCAGGAGCTCGAACTCGGTGCCGTTGGCGACTGTCAATTTGGGGCCAGATGGAGACGGGTTGGAGTCGGCGACCGGTTTGGTTGAATTGGCCATGACTCGCCTCAGCCGCATTCAGCTTAGCCGCTTTGGCAGAAGTTGGAAAGACCGGGAGGGATCTGCTAGGGTTCTCCAGGAGTTTGCGGACGTTTCAGTCCGCTCGATTCCGGAGGGATCCCGGCGCAGAAAGGCTTGCTATGACCAATACGATCGTCTGCGGCATGCAGTGGGGTGATGAGGGGAAGGGCAAGATCGTCGATCTACTCTGTCCGGCCTTCGAAGTGGTAGTGCGCTATCAAGGCGGCAACAACGCCGGTCACACGGTCAAGTTCGGCGATCGTCACTTCGCCCTGCATCTCGTACCGTCGGGCATCCTCCACCCGGAGAGCCTGTGTGTGATGGGGACCGGAATGGTCATCAACCCGGAGGTTCTGTTCGAGGAGCTCGACAGCCTTCGCAAGGCCGGGATCGATCCGGAGGGGCGTCTCTTTATCTCGGACCGGGCTCATGTCCTGCTGCCGCTGTACGCCGATCTGGATCAGGCGCGGGAGCTGGCCAGGGGCAAGAGTCAGATCGGCACCACGGCCCGCGGCATCGGGCCGGCCTACGAGAACAAGGCTGCTCGTACCGGGCTGCGGATGATCGACCTCTATGCCGCTGATCTGGAGACCCGCACTCGCAACCTGCTGGTACGCCTCGAGCGCGAGATCGTCGATCTGGGTGGGCAGCCGGTGGGGCATCCGGCGCGGCTCGCCGACCACATACGTCTGTGGCGGGATAAGCTGGGGCCCTATCTCTGCGACACCGCCAAGAAGATCAACGGCTGGATCGACGAGAAAAAGAGCGTCCTCTTCGAGAGCGCCCAGGGAGCGCTGCTCGACCTGGATCACGGCACCTACCCTTATGTCACCAGCTCCAATCCGACGGCCGGCGGGGCCTGCACCGGCAGCGGGGTCCCCCCGACCCGGATCGACGGCGCCATCGGCGTGCTCAAGGCCTACACCACCAGGGTTGGCGGTGGTCCATTTGTAACCGAGCTCGAGGCCGACGTCGGCGAGGAGCTGCGCAAGCGAGGCAACGAATTCGGCACCACCACCGGCCGCCCCCGACGCTGTGGCTGGCTCGACCTGGTGGTGGCCCGCTATTCCCGCATGCTCAACGGAGTCGACACCGTCGCGCTCACCAAGCTGGATGTGCTCGACGACCTCGACGAGATCAAGGTCTGTGTCGGCTACCAGGTGGGTGGGGAAGTGGTAAAGGATCTACCGGCCAAGTTGGATGATCTCGAAAAGGCGCAACCGGTCTACACCACGGTAAAGGGATGGAAGCAGGAGACCGTCGGCATCGTCGACTTCGACAAGCTGCCGGACGAGGCCAAGGAATACATCAGCCTCATCGAGGACGGTGTCGGTGCACCCGTGGGCCTGATCTCGACCGGTCCCCGTCGCGAGGAGACGATCGTGCGTCCGGAGACGCATCTGCTCGAGCTGATCTCCGGACGCGACGACGCGATCCTCACCCAGCGCTCGGCCCACGCGGGGGCCCCACCTGCGGATCAGCCGTCGGATCCGGGGGAGTGAGACAGGCGTTTCTGTTCTTGCTTGTCGCGCCGTCCCTTTTCTATACTTCCGCTTCTGAGATTGCGCAGGGCCGTTAGCTCAGTTGGCAGAGCCGCGGACTTTTAATCCGAAGGTCGTAGGTTCGATTCCTACACGGCCCACCATCTAAGCCCCCTTATAATCAGTCACTTGCGATGGTTCTGAGGCGCATTCTTCGGCGCCGCTCGGTACCTGTGACACTCTCTTGGCACACTTGGCGCTGTGGAGCCGATTTCGAGGTGGGGTCCAAACAGCTGGCGTGCAGGTGCGAGTAGCAAAAGGTGAATCTGGGCTTCGGCATGCGGCGATGCTAGCAGCTGCTGTTTCCCGGATTTCTGCAACAACGTCCCGAAGCCCGTCCTGCGACCGCTCGCCGCTCCTTCGCCACAGACGGAGCGGATAGAACGGCAGCGGACGACACTTTGGAGTGCGGATGATACCGTTGATTTCCATGGACAGGAACGCCGAAAGAGAGCCTGAACTCGGCGATCGCAAAGGGCTGCATCTTGCGCTGATCAGCGTCCACGGCCTGATCAGGGGTGACGCTCTCGAGCTGGGTCGGGATGCCGATACAGGTGGCCAGACGCTATACGTGGTTGAATTGGCTAGAGCGCTGGCTGATCGCCCCGAGGTTTCTCAGGTCGATCTCCTGACACGGAGAGTAGTGGATCCCGGCGTCAGCGATGACTACGCGAGGCCGGTCGAAGTCCTGTCCGGGGAAGCGCGAATCGTGCGAATCGATTGCGGACCGGAGGAGTACGTTCGCAAGGAGGAGCTGTGGGACCATTTGGATGCTTTTGTCGACAACACGATGGCCTTCTACGCAGAGGAGGGCAGCAAACCTGACCTCATCCACAGCCACTACGCCGATGCTGGCTATGTCGGCGTGCGAATTTCAAGCTCGCTCGGGCTGCCGCTGATTCATACCGGGCACTCCCTGGGCCGGGTGAAGCGGCGCCGGTTGTTGGCTTCTGGCCTGAGGGGTGATGCGATCGAGCAGCGTTACAACATAACGCGGCGCATCGAAGCTGAGGAGGAGACCTTGGCCGCTGCTAGGCGCGTCATCGTCTCCACCGCCAACGAGATCGATGAACAGTACGAGCTCTACGACCACTATCGGCCAGAGCGGATGCGGGTCATTCCGCCTGGTACTGACCTCGGGCGATTTCGGCCGCCTGACGGCTCCGAGCGTGAGGCTCCGATCTATCGAGAGCTCTGTCGATTCCTGACCGAGCCTGACAAGCCGCTGGTCCTGGCCATTGCGCGTCCGGATGAGCGAAAGAACCTGGTCGGGCTGATCGAGGCCTACGGGGAATCCGAGGAGCTACAGCGGGCGGCCAACTTGGTTGTCGTGGCCGGGAATCGCGGCGATCTGCGTGAGATGGAGGATGGGGCCGCTCGAGTTCTGCTCGACGTCCTGCTTACCGTAGACTCCTACGATCTCTACGGTAAAGTCGCGTATCCGAAGCAGCACGCGACTGAGGACGTGGCAGTGCTCTATCGCCTGGCGGCTCTCAGCCGCGGCCTGTTCATCAATCCGGCTCTTACCGAGCCTTTCGGCCTGACGCTGATCGAGGCGGCCGGGAGCGGATTGCCGATCGTCGCCACGTGGGACGGTGGCCCTCGCGACATCATTGCCAACTGCGAGAACGGGTTTCTCGTCGATCCGCTGGATTCCGAGTCCATGGTCGCGGCCATGCTCGAGGCACTCGCCGCCGGTGAGGTTTGGCAGGAGCTATCCGAGAACGGTTTGCGTGGGGTGCAGAGGCACTACAACTGGTCAGCGCATACGGAACGCTATCTCTCGGAGCTCGGACCGGTTCTGGCCAGCGTCGAACCACGACCCGAGCCGGAGCTCGAGCGTCGGCCGATGATCTACCATGACCGGGCTCTCTTCAGCGATCTGGATCAGAACCTCCTGGGCGATCGGGCTTCTCTGGCTGAGCTCGTGTCGCTGTTGCGGCGCAACCGCAGGAGCGCGACGTTCGGCATTGCGACTGGCCGTCGTGTGGATTCGGCCCTTCAGGTCATGCGAAAGTTCGCCATTCCACTGCCGGACGTACTCATAACCTCCGTTGGCAGTGAGATTCACTACGCCCCCCGGATGACTCGGGACAGGGCCTGGTCCCAGCACATCGATCACCTTTGGACACCGTGGGCGCTGCGCCGCATTCTGTCGGGCCTTCCCGGTTTGAAACTACAGCCGAGAAGACAACAGAGTCGCTTCAAGTTGAGCTATTACTACGACGCTGACAAGGCTCCATCCTACGAAGAGATCCTGACCTTCCTGCGTCAGAACGACCAGTCGGTGAACGTCTTCCTTTCCTTCGGTCAGTTTCTGGACCTCACGCCCATCCGTGCGTCGAAGGGCTTCGCCCTCAGATGGGTTGCCGAGCACTGGGAGATTCCGCTGGAGAGAACTCTCGCGGCTGGAGGCTCGGGCACGGACGAAGACATGATGCGGGGTAACACCCTCGCCGTAGTTGTAGCCAACCGGCACGATGAGGAGCTGTCACAGCTCACCGATGTCGATCGTATCTTCTTCGCCGAGAAGCCCTATGCCGCGGGTATTCTGGAGGCAATCGAGCACTATGACCTCTTCGGGGACTGCCGGGTGCCGGCGGCTTTATGAGCGAGCCGATTCTCATCTGTACCGATCTCGACGGCACGCTGCTGCCGAACGGTTCGGCGCCCGAATCGCCCTCGGCCAGACGTCGCTTTGCACAGGTTGTTGCTCGGCCCGAGGTTTCTCTCGTCTACGTCACGGGTCGCCACCAGGCACTGGTCGAGAAGGCGATTGCGGAATTTGCGCTGCCACTGCCAGAGTTTCTGATTGGCGATGTCGGTACAACGATCTACGATGTGGACGCCAGAGGTTGGCGCCCTTGGCGGTCGTGGCGGGAGCTGCTGGAGACCGAGTGGCCTCCGGGCAGCCATGCGCGCCTTCAGGGTATGCTGGAACATCTCGAGGGCGTCGAGCTCCAGGAGGACTCCAAACAGGCCGATTTCAAGCTGAGCTATTACGTTGAAGGGGACTGGAACAGGGAGCGCCTCCTCGAAGACATCCGTCAACGCCTCGGGCGGCGAAGGCCTTCGGCCCAGCTGATCTTCAGCCGAGACGAGCAGGGAGTAGGTCTGCTGGACCTGGTTCCTCGTTCGGCCGGCAAGCTCTGCGCGGTCGTTTTCGTCCAGAAACAGAAGGGCTTCCGGCCCGGCCGCACGGTATTTGCCGGCGACAGCGGCAACGACATGCAGGTAATGACCAGCGGTCTGCCGTCGGTGCTCGTAGCCAACGCGAGCGAGGCCGTGCGTAGGGAGTCCCAGGAAATGGCCGCGGCGAACGGACATCTGGAGCAGCTCCATCAGGCGCGTGGCGATTTCCTGGGCATGAACGGCAACTACGGCGCAGGGATTCTCGAGGGGTTAGCACACTTCCTGCCGGAGACTGTGGTTTGGATGGAGTGAGGGCCGGAAGACCACCTGGCGACCGGGTGGTTGTCTGCGGGGAGGTGCTTTTCGATCGTTTCCCAGACGGTGGCGAGGTTCTCGGTGGCGCTCCTTTCAACGTTGCATGGAACCTCGAGGCTCTTGGAGCGGATCCTCTGTTGGTCAGCCGTGTGGGCAATGACGCCCTCGGCGACAGAATCCTGGCGTCGATGACCGACTGGGGAATGCGAACGGTCTGCCTGCAGGTCGATAAGCTCCATGCGACCGGAACCGTGGAAGTGGGTTTCGACGACGGAGAGCCTGTCTTCGACATCGCTGCCGACTGTGCCTACGATTACATCGACGAGGAGATGATTCCTGAGATCGCCGGAAGGCCTCTCCTCTACCATGGCAGTCTCGTCTGCCGCGGCTCGAGATCGCGGCGAGCGCTGGAGAGCCTGATTCATCGCTGCCAACCCTCCATCTTCTTCGATGTAAACTTGCGGTCCCCTTGGTGGGAGGAGAGTAGGGTGCA
Source organism: Thermoanaerobaculia bacterium (assembly GCA_049678185.1). Classification (GTDB taxonomy): domain Bacteria; phylum Acidobacteriota; class Thermoanaerobaculia; order Multivoradales; family JAHEKO01; genus M0029. The sequence continues at coordinate 4,946 of JBAUDS010000416.1, read as the reverse complement.
CCACCTGCTCGAGACGGCGCCAGAGGTCAAGATGAACGCAGACGAATTGACGGCGCTGGCGCGTGGCGAAAGCAGGCTCGAGGCTCGGGCGCATAACTTGCTGTCACGCTTCGCGATCGAGCGGCTCCATGTGACCCGTGGCGAAGCGGGTGCGCTGGCCTTTACGGCTCAGGGAGAGTGCCTAGAGGTCAGGCCGGACAATCCGATACCTGTGGTCGATATGGTGGGTGCCGGAGATGCCTTTGCGTCGGTGCTCATCCTCGGTCGATTGAACAGTTGGCCGCTTGCGACGAGTCTGCAAAGGGCTCAGGAGTTCGCGGCGGCGATCGTCAGTTTGCAGGGGGCAACGATCTCCGATCGGAGCTTCTATCAAGGGTTTCGCGAGGCCTGGAGAGTGTAATGAACCTGGACGAACGCTCCATGGACGATCTCGAGCTCTTGCTTCGAGAGGATCCGGCGCGGGCGCATCGTTTGCTCCATAGGCTCCGGAGCGAAGATCGCCCCTTCTTGTTGCGTAGTGATTTGCAGGACATCTTGCGTGCGAGCGAGGCCGACGCACCTCTTGGGGATAGCCCCCTTGAGCGAACCCTAGCCATGGCTCAGGAAGCGGCCCTTGGGCCCAGCTGGATCTACCTGGCTCTTCGGCCAGGTGCGGCGCGTTGGGCATATCTGCGCATCCACATGGAGACTCTGGCCTTGGAGTTGGTCGATGTCGCCGAGTTCCTAGCTCACAAGGAACGGCTGGTCGATGGACCGGGAAGCGATGAGAATTGGACTCTCGAGGTGGACCTGGAACCGTTCTCGCGGGAGTTTGCCAAACTCCAGGAGGCCAAGTCCATAGGCCGTGGCGTGGAATTCCTCAACCGCCGTCTCTCGAGTCGGCTCTTCGAAGGCCGAGGCGAGGGAGAAGAACTGCTCCTCGACTTTCTTCGGGTGCATTCCTGTCGCGGCCGGCAGCTCCTGCTGAACGGCTCGATCGAAGACGTGTCCGGTCTGCGGCGAGCGCTGCGCGAAGCCGTCGACCATCTTTCGCATCAGGGGCCGGCCGCGACCTGGCACGACAATGAGTTGAGATTGCGTGCTTTGGGTTTCGAGGCAGGCTGGGGGCGGAGCAGCAATCGAATCGTCGAGACCATGGGCTTGCTGCTTGACATCTTGGAGGCGCCGTCGCCCTCCGCCCTCGAGGTCTTCTTGGGTCGCTTGCCGATGATCTTCTCGATCGCCATCCTCTCTCCGCACGGTTGGTTCGGCCAGGCCAATGTGCTTGGCCGGCCCGACACGGGAGGGCAGGTCGTCTACATTCTCGATCAAGTTCGGGCGCTTGAACGAGATATGCGGCGTGGACTCCACGATCAGGGTCTCGACATCGAGCCGCAGATCGTCGTGGTGACGCGTCTGATCCCCGAAGCCGAGGACACCACCTGCGATCAGCGTCTGGAGCCCATCGCTGCGACCAAGAACGCGCGGATTCTGCGCATTCCCTTTCGCGAAGCGGCCGGCGAAATTACGCCACACTGGATTTCGCGCTTCGAGATCTGGCCGTATTTAGAGCGCTTTGCACGAGATGTCGAACGAGAGCTCTTGGCCGAGCTGGATGGGCGGCCGGACCTGATCATTGGCAACTACTCGGACGGCAACCTGGTGGCCTCGCTCCTGGCACCTCGCCTCGGTGTGACCCAGTGCAACATCGCGCACGCCCTGGAGAAGACCAAGTATCTCTTCTCCGACCTCTACTGGCGCCAGAATGAGGACAGGTATCATTTCTCCTGCCAGTTCACTGCCGACTTGATCTCGATGAATGCGGCCGACTTCATTATTACCAGCACCTACCAGGAGATCGCGGGTACCGACGACAGTGTCGGCCAGTACGAGGCCCATAGCGCATTTACCCTGCCCGGTCTCTACCGGGTCACGCAGGGGATCGACGTCTTCGACCCCAAATTCAACATCGTCTCTCCAGGAGCCGCTGTGGAGATCTTTTTCCCGCCTAGCGAAAGCGATCGACGACTGGTGCACCTGCTACCCGAACTCGAAGAGATGGTCTACGGGGATCGGCAAGATGACTCGGCCTGGGGCGTGATCGAAAACCGGGACAAACCGCTGCTCTTCACGATGGCGCGTCTGGATCGGATCAAGAATGTCAATGGTCTGGTGGACTGGTACGGGCAAAGTGAGCAGTTGCGAGGGCTGACGAATCTGCTGGTCGTAGCGGGATACGTGGACCCTGATCGCTCTCGGGATGCCGACGAGCGCGAGCAAATTCACGGCATGCACAAACTGCTCGAGGCTCACGATCTAAAAGGACAGGTCCGCTGGCTCCAGGCGCAGGTGAACCGGGAGAGCAATGGCGAGCTCTACCGTTTTGTTGCCGATCAGCGGGGGGCTTTCGTCCAGCCCGCTCTCTTCGAGGCCTTTGGCTTGACGGTCATCGAAGCGATGAGCACCGGGCTGCCTACTTTCGCGACGTGCTATGGAGGACCTCTCGAGATCATTGAGGACGGCGTTTCGGGCTTCCACATCGACCCGAACCACGGACAGGAAGCAGCAGAGAAGATGGCCGCCTTCTTTGCCCGATGCGTGGAGGAGCCGGAGTATTGGGAGCGAATTTCTCGAGGAGCGCTCGATCGGGTCGAGAGCCGCTATACCTGGAGTAGGTACGCGGAGCGCCTACTGACGTTGTCTCGCGTGTATGGATTCTGGAGATATGTGACTCACCTCGAGCGCGACGAGGCGCGCCGGTATCTCGAGATGTTCTACGCTCTCCAGTACCGCCCCCTGGCCGAACGCTTGGGCTGAGTTGTCTTCTCTTGTCGGCTTCCGAAAAGGCTTCCGAAAAGGTGCCAGCCGAATCTGAGAGAAGTCGAGGGTGGAAGGCCGTCCTGTCCGAAAATGAGATCGTGTTGCAACTTGAACTCTGAGAACGGGTTACGTGCGGTGGAACTGGCCAACGATAGCCGAGTTGTACCCTGTGTGGTGCCTTCAGTTTGAGTCTGACACGGCCGTTGACGCGCTCGACCTCATGCGTTCTCGGCTTGCTGTGGGGAAGCGTGGTCTGGACGAACATGCGGGCCATGAAGCCGATTGAGCGGGCTTCGCGGGCATCCTGATTTTCGAGTTCGAGGACTTGCGCGGCCGGGTGATTCGTGCTCCGGACTCGGAGGTGGGTGACGCCGACTGCCGGTCTCGATCTTCTCGAACGCGGAACCGAGGGACTGCTCTTCGGGATACAATCTGTGGCTTCTGAAGACCTCAGAAGCCCTCTCACGTGCCCGATTCCGTGTCACACTCTTGACACTCCACTGGCGGCCAATCGGGGACAAACGGGGACAAATGAGAACAACCAGCCTCATCACAAACTGCTGAAAATGCGGTCCTTGTCAGTCCTGGATGGTCCTGGCTGGGACAGTTGTAAGAGACTTTTAATCCGAAGGTCGTAGGTTCGATTCCTACACGGCCCACCAGTTCCAACTCCCAGCCAACTCAGTCGTCCTGTTTCTCGTTGAGTCCATACTCCTTGTTGATCTCGTCATACGTGGGCTGGATCACGTCTCTCATGTCGTATTTGCCGCCCGCGATCATGTCCGAATAAGGAATCCTGAGGCTTGGATCGGGCACCAGTGGCTTCTCGGTGGCCGGAGGTGGCCAGACGTCCTCATCAACAATCGCCATCCGCACGCGGATATCGTCTTTGGTGATGTTCCACACCATGTAGTCCACGGAAAGGCTAAGCGGACCGTCGTAGGTCGTCCGGACGCGATCATTGATCGACGCTGAGGTGTCGAAATCGTTGAAGAAGTGATAGGCCACGGCCAACCGCGGCTCGATGATCGACATCATTTTGCCAAACGCTTCAGGCGCCGTGTGGATCTGGGTGGCCACCGACAGAGCACCTTGCGGTGTGAATTGGAACTTCTTAATCATGTCCGGCACGGTGACGAAGCACTCGTGAATCGCCAGATCGGCATCCTTCGCATACTCCGCATACCACTTGTTCGGATAGGTATCACCTCCGAACACGAATTTGAGACCGTTCCACTCGAGGATGAAACTCACAGGACCATCCAGAGAGTGGATAGCCGGGATGGACCGAATGGTTACACCGTTCTCCTGATAGATGGTCTCATTCACGCCCTTGTAGTCGAACTCGGTGACCTCGAACGGTTGGTACCCACGTGGATCGGTGATTCCCTTGCGGCCGTCGAGGTCCCAGGTCAGCGCTTTGTACAAGTGATCCAGCGCGTACTTCGTGCCCCTCTCCGGTGTATCGCCGCGCGGTCCCCAAACCCTTAGCGGTTTCTGGCGACCAGCCAGCGCGCCACCGACAAACAACGCGTCCAGATCACCGAAGTGGTCGGTATGCAGGTGGCTAAGGAAGACCTTGTCGAGGTAGTTGTAGGGGATCTGCATGGCTGCGATGCGCTCTGCCGATCCGGTCCCGATATCGAAGATAAACTTGTCACCATTTCCCAGTTCGAGCAGCCAGCACGACGCCGCCTGTTTCGGGCGTGCCGTGGGCATACCGGTGCCACAGGCAATCAATCGCATTTCGTTCGGCCCGAGATCCTCGCTGTTCGGCGCGTAGAAATCACGAGCGCGCGCCTCTACCGGCGAGAACTTCGGTGAGCTCTCAGCTGCGAAGGACTCTGCCAAGAGCCGCGGCGCACTGCCTCCGCGTCCGTCTAGGTGTCCCCATAGATAGAGCATCAGGGCCAACAAAGTCATAGATACTCCGATTAGCACTCTCTTTCTTGCGGTCATTGGTCTCCTCCTCGTGAATTGAGTCTGCCAGTCTACCGTCAGTTGTCGGATTTGTCCTTCGGGGTGCTCTTCATGCTCTCCGGCACCAGCTCTTCGGGGATGAAGATCGGCTTGTCGGTGGGCCAGTGCTCCATCAGGACCGGCTTGTAGCCCTCCGGGTAGTAGAGGTCGGGATCGATCTCGGCATC
>JBAUDS010000415.1:0-3941 GCA_049678185.1 Thermoanaerobaculia bacterium | reverse complement strand
CGACTGTTGTCGATGCCCTCTTCGAATGCGTCATAGACCGTCACGGTCTTGCCGAAGTAGGCGCTGTGCCACGCGATTTGGCCGCCGAGAACACCACCGCCAAGCACGGCAAGCCGATCCAATTGTTGGGTCATTTGGTTCCCCTTTCGATTGTGTCGTCTGTAGGTTGGTTGGAGGCTACCATCTCCTCCGGGCGGACCCATCGTGTCCACTTCGGTTCGCGTCTTGCGGTACATCTGCATGCCCCTTCACTTTGATGGCACTTCGAACACGCCCTCTCGGTGACACTCGAGATGGCGCAAACTGGGCGATCCGATTGATGCTAATATACTGACTACAAGCCACTGGGTGCCGTTTCAGAAAGGGTCTCGCGCCGGGGATCGCAGCTCCCCCCGTTGAGCTGACGCGTTGATCATCCGGCTGCGACCAACGACAAGTGGCCGGGCGACTGACGAAACGATCCACAAAACAAGTGAAATGATTCGGCTGCAAAATGGACGCTAGGAAGGTCTGAAAGGAGAATCTCGTGAGATCATTTGACCTCTTGGAGCATCTGGACGTCGGTGGGAAAGGGCAGGGTCGAGCCGTATACGCCGATCATCAAGGTCGAGCGCTGCGATTCGCCTTGTCGGATGGAGAAGAGATCAAGCAGTTTCATGCGCATTCTCCAACCTATATCGTCGTGTTGAAAGGACAGGGCCTTTTCCGAGGTGCAGATGGTGGGGAAGAAGAGGCCGGGCCCAACACGATGGTCATCTTCGACAACGGTGAAGACCACGCAGTTCGTGCTATCGGCGGGGACCTCGTCTTCGTTTCGGTTCTTCACGGTGCGCCCCAGGCTGATGCAGATCACGAAGCGGTAAGCACAATCTAGCATCCGACGGACCAGTTCCTTCGAAACGAGACGAGCATGCGGTTCTTTTCGAAATTTCTGCGAAGAGGTGGGGACTCTACCGTGGCTCGCCAGCTGGCTGACGTCACCGCGAAAACCTGGCAAGAAGCTGGGGACGTGCTGATCGAGATGAGCGTCTTCCAGAGTCAGCTCGGCCAGCTTTACGACGAGTATCGAGGGCGAACCGACAGTGCCCGTCTGCAGATGCTCCTGGACCTTCTGAGCGGTCGTGCCTACCAATGCGAGAAAGACCTCGCCACGTACACAAAGGGCATGCCGCGGGCGCTCAAGCAGACACGCATTCAGTTCAGGATGACTCACTCGCCCAGGTCTCTTCTCGGCGAGCTGTGCGACGTGCCGAACCCCACCTCCGATGATGTTACCGAAGTGGGCTTCAAATCCGACGACTATTTCGCGGCGGTGTTCAAGGAATTGATCGCTCTGGCAGAGGCAAACGGCACTGGGAAGCTGCAAAAGGTTTTCGAGAACATGTGGGAGATGGAGGAGCAGGCGAAGACGACATTTTCCCGGCAAGTAATCTCGTTGCAGGACATCTGACCTCTTTTCCTGTTGCGGCCACGCCCCTAATCCACGGCCAGCGTTGCGCTCACCAGGGATCGAATCGCAGGCACGATCGTTATCTCGAGCTCGGCCGAGGGGAGAGTCGCTCCCTCGAGCAGAGCGAGATCTCCTTCCCGATCGGACTGCGAAACCGGTAATCCGGACCGGATGGCTTGCAGGGATCGGAGCCCGACTTCAGAGATCTGGGACAGCGTAGTCGATATCGGTTCCACCTCCGCCAGCAACGGGGAGTGCCGAATACAGGGAATCAGGGCGTCGTGATTGTCGCGCCAGACACCTAGGCGGGTGGCCACAGCGTTGTGGAGATCCTCGTCTGAAGGATCGTCCAGGTAGCGCTCGACCGCGAGGGCGAAATCACGAGCGATCTCGCTGTCTGGCGGTGTGGCATCAACCAGCCGGTTCAACGGGGTCAGCGAAGTATAGGCGTGGTTGTTCCAACGGGGATCGAACAACGGTCGAACAGTGTTCGCCAGAGTGCGTAGTGGCTCGATGGTCCGATAGTCGGTCATCCGCCGCAGCATCTGGAGCGGACCGGATTCGTGGGTCAGCCCGATCCAAGCGAGCCGCTGACTTACCTGACTGAGCCGCCGATACATGTCCTCGACGTCCGTGACCTCACGCGGCGACCAGAGCCGCTCCGCGACTGCAGCCGCGCAGGGCCAGATGCGCGCATCGATGTTCTCGGCGTCAGAAAACTCCGTCCACATCGATGCCTCGCCGCCGAGGATGAGACCCTGCTGCTCGGCCGTAAGGTCTGCCGCCTCCTCCGCGAACGGATCGCTGGTGTAGTAAGACTCGGCCGACTCTAACTGGTCCAGGTAGTATTCGGATCCCGCGACGACTCGATAGCCCTCGCGCGCGGCCTTGGCCAACCATTTCTGGCCTCTGACCGACTGAATTACGCTATTCTGCGGAAGATTTGGGTGCAGGATAGGGTCCCATCCGATCATCTCCTTTCCTTGGCGGCGGAGAATCTCGTGGACGCGGCGAGTGAAATATGCCTGTAGCTGGCTCCTGTCGTCGAGTCCCCTTTCCTTCGCGAATGCACTGATCTTCGGGTTGGCTTTCCAGTGCTTGCCGTTGACCTGGTCGCCGCCCACGTGGACATAGCGGTCCGGAAAGAGCGTGGCTAGCTCGGCCATCAGTTCGGAGATGAACCTGTAGCTCTCTTCCTTTGTCGGGTCGATCGTCGCATCGTGTCCACCCCAGGTTCGTTCGATTCGGTAAGGTCCTGAGGCGCTGGCCAGCTCCGGATAGCCAACGAGCCAGCTTGCGGTATGACCGGGCATGTCCAACTCGGGCACGACACGTATCCCGCGGTCGCTGGCGAGCGCCACGATCTCCCGGATCTCACCCTGTGTATAAAACAATCCGCCGGCGCCCTCCTTGGGTAGGCGCGGAAAGCGGCGACTCTCGACGCGGAACCCTTGATCGTCGGTGAGATGCCAGTGGAGTACATTGAGCTTGACTGCAGCCATTCCGTCGAGGGTGCGCTTGATCACCTCGGGCGGAATCCAGTGCCGCGCTGAGTCGATGAGCAAACCGCGCCAAGGAAACCGTGGCCGATCAGCGATGCGGACCTCAGGCACACCGAAGCCGTCGCCACCTAGGCCCACGAGCTGCAGGAAGGTCTCGATGCCACGCAGCGCTCCGTACGGGCAGAGTGAGTGCAGCACGGCCTGCCGGTTCGTAATCTCCAGCGTGTAGGACTCTTCCTCGCCGAGGCCTTGGACCCCCCCGGCCGCCCCTTCGACGCGGATCAGCAACTGCGCGGTTTCGGGTTCCGATGCCGAACTGCGGGACAAGGGTATGCCAGTCTCCCGGGCGAGCCGTGTGGCCACGCGCTCGGCAGCACGGTGCAGGCGAGGCTCGGTGTAGCCTGCCAAGCCGACCGTGAACTCCTCGTCGATCGCCAGGCAACCTCTACCGAGCGACATTTCCGCAGGGAGCGGCATCAGTGAAACCACGGGCACCTCTCTTTGTACACGTAACCTGAAGAACCTGAATCTCGCCCGATCCTACTCGCCGACACTATCGGGAGGCAAGATCAAATATAATGGCCGAGTTACAGACTGGAGTGTGAGACCTGCAGCAACTCGTTGTGGTTTTTTGAGTCGAATTGCTGCAACCTTTGGAACCGCATCGGTGGCTTTTCAGGCACGAATCAGCGAGACTATCGGCACTACGCCTCTGGTTCGGCTCAACAGGGTCGCCGGAGAATCAGGGGCGACTGTGCTGGCCAAACTGGAGTACTTCAGTCCTGCGGGCGGCGTCAAGGCTCGCGCTGCCTTGGCGATGATCGATCAAGCGGAACGGGACGGTACTCTACAGCCCGGCGGAACCATCGTGGAGGCCTCGAGTGGCAACACTGGCTTCGCGCTGGCCATGCTCGCCGCCGAGCGGGGATACTCGGTCATCATCGTGTGCACGGACAAAGTCCCCACGGACAAGACCGACGTACTTGAGG
>JBAUDS010000414.1:0-3669 GCA_049678185.1 Thermoanaerobaculia bacterium | reverse complement strand
GTAGAGCATCGGGTCCCGATGCTCTTGGGGGACCTTGTCTCGTGCGGACCGGCGGGGGTGCCGGCCGCATCGACGAGGAGAAGGACGATGGCCAGAATCCTATCCCTATCCATGCTCGTAGTTGCTCTTTTGCTACCAGCCAGGCAGCTGTTGGCTCAAGACTCGGAGCTCACTGTCAAAGATCTGCAGAAGCAGCTGAACGATCAGCAAAAGCTCCTCGAGAACCAGAGCCAGGAGCTCGACAGCCAGAAGCAGCAGCTCGCGGATCAAGGAAAGCTGCTGCAGTCGTTCCAGACTCGCCTCGATCAGCTGGCGCAGCAGCCGGGGGCAGCGGCGGCCGCACCGCCAGCGACCAAGGAACAGCTTGCCCTCCAGGAGCGGATATCGAAGCTCGAAAAGGAGCTACAAAATCCGCCTGACGCCCCCGCCGACGTCCTTCGGGCCGGGGACTTCCCCGGTTCCATCCGCATACCGGGCTCCAACATGTCCGGCAAGGTCGGTGGCTTTGTGCGGCTCGGTTTTGTCGACAGCCTCGATCCGATCATTTCGGACGACCGCTTTATCGTGGGGACAATCCCGGTGGAGGAAGGGGACGAGGGCAAGCAGGGAACCACGATCTCGGCCAAGCGATCGCGAATCAATCTGGATATGCGGATGGACTCCAGTGTTGGCCAGTTTCGAGCCTTTGTCGAGGGCGACTTCGCCGGTGATGGAGGCACCGAGAACTACAGGCTGCGCCACGCCTACGGCCAATACAAGCACTTTCTCGTCGGTCAGACCTGGACCACCCTCGAGGACGTGGATGCCCAGCCCGAGGATGTAGATTTCGAGGGTTTGAGCTCCACGATTCAACTACGCCAGCCCCAGGTCCGGTGGGTCAAACTGATGAAGAACGAGAAGATGCTGAGGGTCTCCCTGGAGGACCCTCAGACTTCGGTTCCCGACGCCGAGAGCGCATCCATCTTCCCGGACACCATCGCCACGATCCGCCGCAAGAGAAAATGGGGACACACCCAGTTCGGTGTGCTGATCCGGCAACTCGCAGTCATACCCGTTGGTCAAGAATCGTCCGACAAGGCTACGACCTTTGGCTGGGGATTCAGCTTTAGCGGCAACTTGACCACCAAAAAATTCGACAAACGGGATCATCTCAACTTCCAAGTCAACTTCGGCAAGGGTATCGGCCGCTACATCAACGATCTCGGGACGATTGGCGGTCAGGATGCGGCCATCGACCCGGAGACCGGCGACCTGGAGGCGTTGCCTGCCTACAGCGGCTTCCTCGCCTACCAACACTGGTGGCTGAGCCCGGATAGCCGCTGGCTCCGCAATCTCCGTAGCACTTTTGTTCTGAGCCTGGTGCGGGTCAACAATTACGACTTCCAACCGGATAGTGCCTACAAGAGGACCGTCCGCAACAGCTATAACCTGATCTGGTCGCCGATCAACGAGATCGATCTTGGGATCGAATTTATCTGGGGTGAGAGACTCAACAAGAGCGAAAACAAGGGCACGGCGGCCCAGTTGCAGTTTGTGTCTACGTTTAGGTTTTAGGAGGGCGTAGGGGCGTAAGGGCTTAGGGGCCTAGGGAGGAGAATTGATGTCGATGCGGACAATTGTGCATGGGGGATCGGCCGGCACGGAGGCCGGCCGCTTCGATCCGCGCCCGCTTCGCCTCACTCCTCTTCTTGTGCTGTTAGGCGGCCTTTTCGCCTCCCTCCCTGCCTTCCCCGACGCCATTGTGATTACCAAGGCGATGACGGCTTCTACTATTGCCGAGGTCTTTATTGAAGAGTCCTTGATCCGGGCGGAGATCGAGATTGGTGGGCCTGATCTGGTTGGGTTTCGCCACCTGATGCCGGACGGCGTCTATCAGCGGCTGGGTTATGAGCCTCGACCGTTGGCCGAGAGGTTGGCGACGTTTTTTGGAGAGGACCTGGTCTTTCGGGTCGATGGTGGTACGCCGCTTCCCGGTCGCGTCGCTTTCATCGAGCCCCGTCAGCGTGTTCCCCGGGACGAGTTCACCGGTGAGCCACTGCCCGCCGCCGAGGACGAAGGCGAGACGGTGATCTTCGTGATTCTCGAGTACGCCTTTTCTGGACAGCCCTCTGTGCTGACGATGTCGCCGCCCCAGAACGAGGAGGGCTTTGCCGCCGCCAGTATCGGGTTTGTGGCCTTTCACCTGGGTCTGCCGGTCAACGACTTCCGCTACTTCGGGGCCGAGGAGACTCTGGATCTCGACTGGGAAGACCCCTGGTACTCGAAGTTCCGCAACCGGAATCTCCGGCGCCAGTACGACTCCCCGATGAACGCCTTCATCTATGTCGAGCCCTACGAGGTGCGCACCGAGATCATCGCCCGTCCCAAGGATCTCGAGCAGTGGGTCGATCTGGGACTCGAGGGCCGAGACACCATCCCGGTGGATATCCAGTACGACCTCAAGCAGAAGGTGGCTGCTTTCCTGGCCGAGCACCAGAACGTCACCATCGACGGCCAGCCGGTCGAGGGTGAGTTCGATCGCATCAACTTCCTGCGGCGGACGTTGCGCACCAGCTCCGTGATCGATCCCCCGGAGGAATTGGACGCGGTCTCCGCGACCCTCGGCGTGATCTTTGTCTACCCCACCGAGGGGCTGCCCCAGGAGGCGGCCATGACCTGGGATCTCTTTAGCGAGCGGATCCAGCGGGTGCCGGGTGCCGCCACCGACGAGGCCGGTCCGTTGCGCTTCTTTCTGGTCCCCGACGACAACATCCTGTGGTGGAAGAATTTCTTGAAGAACCCGACTCTCCCGACGCTGGTGGACATCGCGCCGCCACCGGGGTGGCCCATTCGTCTTCTCGGCTGGGCGGGTTGGCTGTTCGGGCTGGGCCTCGTCGCCGCCGTTGGTCTCCAGGCCAAGAGCTCGATGCGGGGCGGCAAGATGTCACGCCGGGCGATCGCGGTCATCGCCATCCTCCTGTTGGCCACCGCGGCTGCCTTTGCCACGACGCTGCCTGCCCGGGTAACCGACGAAAAGGCCGAAGGGATTGTTGCGGCGCTGCTCCACAACATCTACCGTGCCTTCGACTTTCGTGAGGAGAGCACCATCTACGACGTGCTCGATCGGAGTGTGACCGGCGATCTGCTGACCCAGATCTATCTCGAGACCCGCCGGGGCCTGGAGCTCGCCAGCCAGGGCGGCGCCCGCGCCAAGGTCAAGGAGATCGAGATGCTGGAGATCGAGCCCCGGAAACTCCAGGGCAGACCCGGATTCCAAGCCCGCTGCACGTGGTCCGTTGCCGGGTCCGTGGGCCACTGGGGACACAACCATCAGCGCAAGAACAAGTACGAGGCCGAGCTCACCGTGGAGCCGGTCGATGGGGTGTGGAAGCTCACCCGTCTCGATCTGCTGCAGGAGGAGAGGATCTGAGGGAGATGTACCGATGGATGAGAACACACGCAAGGACCTTTCTCCCGTTGTCCAGCCGACACGCTGGTGCTAGTGTATTCACTAGAAAGAAGATGGACTACGACAAGACACGAGAGGTCCTGGCGTCGGTGCGGTTGCGAGACAAGGGCGACGCCGAACGCATCCAACAGAGATTTGGTTTGGAGGAAGGTTGATGCCGGTCCGGAAATTCAGATCGGTTGAGGAGATGGAAGACAACACGTGGTATGACCGGAATGATC
>JBAUDS010000413.1:0-3215 GCA_049678185.1 Thermoanaerobaculia bacterium | reverse complement strand
GCTGAGTCCATCGGCGCCCGATCGGCGAGCCGCTTGGCGAGACCAAAGTCGAGGATCTTGGCCACACCGCGCTCGGTGACAAAGATGTTGGCCGGCTTGATGTCGCGGTGGACGATCCCCGCCTCGTGGGCGACGTCCAGCGCATCGGTTAGCTGCGACGCTAGCTCCAGGATCTCCTCGGCGTCGAACCGCTTGCCGACCAGACGCTGCTTGAGCGTCGCCCCTTCGAGCAGCTCCATGACCAGAAAGGGCTTGCCCTCGTGCTCACCCAGGTCGTGGATAGTGCAGATGTGGGGATTGTTGAGCGCCGAGGCGGCGCGGGCCTCCCGCTGAAACCGCTCCAGCGCCTGCCGGTCCTCGGCCAACTCCGGCGGCAGGAACTTGATCGCTACCTGGCGGCCGAGATTGGTGTCCTCGGCCTGGTAGACCACACCCATGCCGCCCCCACCCAGCTTGGAGTGGATCTCGTAGTGGGAAACCGTTGTATCGATCATCGCTGCCAGCTTGCTGCAGCGATTCTACCTCCGCAATGGCTCCTTTCGGAAACGCACGGGCCGGCCTGCACGTTCCAGTGGAATTACAAAATAGTTCTGCAGCGAGTACTCCGTCATCGGCGCGATCAGCTTTTGCGCCTCGCCTGCGATGCCGCCAAACCCTCCCCCGAGGTACCAGATCGCTGCGCCTTTGACCTGCGGGTAGGGCGCGTAGAGCTCGGCCGCCCACGGCAGATCCACCTCCATGGCCTGCTCGACCGAATGCGCGATGTCGTCGTAGACCCAGCCGAACTCGGTGATCACCACCGTCGGCCGCGGAATCCCGGAGGCGTCGCAGACGTCGAAGAGCATCTGGAACCGGCCCACGAGATGCGGGTAGAGCCGGTCGAGGTTCGCCTGGACGTAGCTGTACTCGTGGATTGCGATGGCGACGCGGTCGGGATTCTCGCCTGCCAGCTCGAGGAACTTCTGCATCCACGGTCCCTCCCAGTGCTCGCGCTCGGGCTCGCCGGAGGACCAGCCGAAGGCGGACCAGTTGAAGCCCTGATCCATGGCAAGGCGAGCGGTGTAATACGCAAACTCGGCAAGCCACTCGGATCGGTTCTTGTCCACCTCGTTGATGGTCTCCATCCAGAACAGGTGCTTGTACTGCTCGAGCTCGGGTGGAAACTCGGCGAGCGCGCGGTTCCAGTGGCGCACCGCCTCCTCGTAGGGATCAGCCCAGTAGTCGGGGACGTCGGAGTTCCACCCGTCACCCTGGCTCTGGCGGTAGACCAACTCGTGCGGCACGCCGCTCGCCGCTTTGAGCTGGACCGCTTCCCAGATCTGGCCGGCGCTGTCGGCGCTCTTGAGGAAGAACGGAGCACCGGCTGCGTCGAGACACTTCATCCAATCACCGAGCCCATTCGCATTGCCGCCCACCGCGACGTGGAAGCCGATCTTGACGTGTCCAAGGTCCTGGCCCTGCTGGTTGAGCTGGGTGCGAATAGCGGCAAAGTCGAGGGCCGGTGGACAGTAGAACGGCATGTCGGTCGGTTTCCGGGTTACCGAGATCACCACGTGATCGGTGTCGGTGGCGCCGTGAATGTCGCTGACGGTCAGGGTCGCCCGGTACGAGCCGACAAACCGATAGGTGTGGGAGACAGTCGCTCCCGAGGCCTGGCCGGCGTCGCCAAAATCCCAGGAGTAGGTCAAGGCATCGCCGTCGGCATCGCTCGATCCCCGCCCGTCGAAGCTGAGGGCGAAGGGCGCCTCACCGGCCGTCGAGCTGGCCACGGCCACGGCCACCGGATCCCGGTTCCACGGTGGTGGCGGATCGCCGTCGTCGACCGTGATTGTCACGGCGTCCGTATCGCTGGCGCCGTGGGTGTCGCTCACGGTCAGGCTGGCGGTGTAGGTGCCGGGCGACGGGTAGGTGTGGGAGACGGCACTGCCCGATGCTTGGGTGCCGTCGCCAAAGTTCCACGCAAAACTCAAGCTGTCGCCGTTGGGGTCGCTCGACGCGGAGCCGTTGAAATTGACGTTGAGCGGTGCGTTGCCAACCACCGGCACCGCGGAGATCGAAGCAACGGGTGCTTGATTGTCACCCGCGATCACCTCGACGTCGTCGAACCAGGTGTCGGAGTACCCACCCGCGGCCCACTTGCGCCACGACTCGAGGAAGACGGTGATCGCCGAGCCGGTGGCGGTGGTCTCGAGCTCGAGCAGGTGCCAGGTGTTCTTGACCGAGTTGAACTCGAACCACTCCACCGCGCCCGAGGTGTGGTCGGTGCCGCCCGCGCGGTCGATGCCGAGCAGCGCGATGTGGTCCCACGAGTTGCCGCCCGGGAACCAGGTCTTGCTCCAGGCGCGCACGGTGAACTCGACGCCGGGAGAGGCGTCGATCACTTGGTAGACGCCGGCAAAGCGGTCGCTTGTCGTCGGCTGGAGCGAGAGGATCCACTGTGCTCCGGTGCCGCCGTGAACATCATCCGATACGACGTCGTAGGTCGGTTCGTAGCCCTCGGTCGAATACGAGGTCCAGCCGTCGCCGACGCCGTCCGCCTGCACCGCCCCTTCGAAATCTCCGTTGGCGAGGTCGCTGCCACCGGTAGGAGGTAGCCCGGAGACGGTGATCGTTACCGTCGCCGTGTCGCTGGCGCCGCGGCCGTCGTCGACGGTCAGGGTCGCGTTGTAGGTTCCTGCACCCAGATAGATGTGCGACGGGCCGGAGCCCGCCCCCTGCCCGCCGTCGCCAAAGCTCCACCCATAGGTGAGCGTGTCGCCATCCGGATCACTCGAGCTCGAGCCGTCGAAGACGACCGTCAACGGCGCCACGCCGCCGGTCGGCTGACCGGTTGCGACCGCTACCGGAGGTTGGTTCAGAGGTGGCGGTGGATCGTCGGTCGAGGTGACTTCGACGTCGTCGAACCAGGTCAACGAGTCGCCGCCCGCGACCCACTTGCGCCACGATTCGAGAAAGACGGTCACCGCCGAGCCGGTGGCGGTGGTCTCTACCTCCCTCAGATGCCAGGAGTCCTTGGCGGAGTCGAACTCGAACCACTCCACCGACCCGGCGCGCGGGTTGACGCCACCCGATCGATCGATACCCAGACGGGCGATGTGGTCCCATGCGTGGCCGCCGGAGAAATGGGTCCGGTTCCAGGCGCGCACGGTCAAGTCCGCACCGGCCGTGCTGCCCACCACCTGGTAGACACCGGCAAAGCGGTCGTTGGTCGGGGG
>JBAUDS010000412.1:0-49218 GCA_049678185.1 Thermoanaerobaculia bacterium | reverse complement strand
TGCCTGGAGAGGGCAAGCGCCACCATCCGGACCCGCCGGTTATCAAACACCCCGTTCTGCCGCACCGAGGTCCGCTAACCTGACAAGGAAATGACGGCTAATGAATGAGACCCTGACCCTTCCCGTTCTCCCACTCCGCGACACGGTGGTGTTTCCTGGAGTGACGACGCCCATCGGCGCCGGTCGACCCGCTACCCTGAAAGCGATCCAGGCGGCCTCCAATCGCAAAGACAAACTGGTCTTTGCGGTCTCGCAAAGGGAGAACGTCGAGAACGTAACCCCCGAGCGGCTACACACTATCGGTACCGTGGCGCGCATCGGGCAACTCCAGCGCGTCACCGGCGGCGTGCAGTTTCTCCTCCAAGGTGAGTTCCGTGGCATTGCGCTGAGGATCAGCGAGGCGGGCAACCACCTCCAGGCGGTCGTCCGCAAGGCGGAGGAGATGTCGCCGACCGATGCCGCTGACACCGCCTTCCTCGGGCTGCAGAGGGAAGTCAAGGAGCGGGCTTCTGAGCTGGGCCGGAAGGCCGGTTTTCCAGACGAGGTGGTGGAGCAGGCCCTATCCAACGCCGACGAGCCAGGCCGATTGGCGGATCTGGTGGCGAGCTACCTCGAGATCCCGTTCTCCGAGCTGCAGATGCTGCTCGAGACCCTGTCGGTAGAGGAGCGTTTGCGTCAGGTGCTGCTCCGCGTGCAGCGTCAGATCGGCGTGCTCGACGCCCAGCAGGACATCAAATCACGGGTGCAGCAGGAGCTCGGGGACCGACAGCGGGAGATGGTTCTTCGCGAGCAGCTCAAAGCGATTCAGGAGGAGCTGGGTGAGGATGCGGGCGGCGATGGCCTGGAGGAGCTAAAAGAGCAGATCGCGGGGCTGGAGCTGCCGGAGGAGGCCCGAAAGGAGGTCGATCGGGAGCTCAATCGGCTCGGACGGATGGCGCGCGAATCGATGGAGTACCAGGTCATTAGGACCTATCTCGAAAATGTTGCCGAGCTGCCATGGAACACCCGCAGTGAGGACCATCTGGATCTAAAGCGAGCCGACTCCATCCTCGACGAGGATCACTATGGTCTCCGCGGCGTCAAAGATCGGGTGCTCGAGTTTCTGGCCGTTCGTTTGCTGCGGGCGCGTCGAAGCGAGACGGAGAGCCCGGACACCGTGGAGGAGCCGCAAAGCGAGCCGCTCGACGACGGTGCGGTGGCGGAAGCCGATGCCGCGGGCTTGACCGGCGACAGAGTCACCGGCGAGACCATCGAAGTGTTGGACAGGGTTAAAGGGAACGCGGACGACAAGGCCACCAAGGGCCCGATCCTGCTATTCGTCGGGCCACCAGGCGTCGGTAAGACCTCGATCGCCCGGTCGATAGCCCGCGCCATGGGACGCGAGTACATTCGCATCTCTCTGGGCGGTGCCCGCGACGAAGCAGATATTCGTGGTCATCGGCGCACCTATGTCGGGGCCATGCCGGGACGCATCATCAAGGGGATGAAGCAAGCCGGAACCAAGAATCCAGTCTTCCTGCTGGACGAGGTGGACAAGCTCGGAATCTCCTACCAGGGAGATCCGGCGAGCGGCCTGCTGGAGGTACTGGACCCGGCACAGAACGACAGCTTTGTCGATCACTATCTGGGGGTACCGTTCGATCTGTCCGAAGTGTTGTTCATCGCCACCGCCAATTTCATTCAGAACATCCCCGGACCGCTGTTGGATCGCATGGAGGTCGTCGAGTTCAGCGGCTACACCGAACGGGAGAAGCTGGAGATCGCACGGCGCTACCTCATCCCGAGACAAGTCGAGGACAACGCCCTCGACCCGGAGCTGATAACCCTCACCGATCCCTCCATCTCCGAGGTCATCACGCATTACACGCGCGAAGCCGGGGTGAGACAGCTCGAGCGAGAGATCGGCAAGCTGGCCAGAAAGGTCGCCCGCAAGATAGCCGCGGAGGAATTCGAGCAGGTGACCATCGAGCCCGAAAATGTGACCGAGCTGCTGGGCCGTCCGAGGATGCATCCCGAGAAGGCGGCCCGCGAGGACGAGATCGGTATCGCCACCGGCATGTTCTACACACCCGTGGGCGGTGACATCATGTTTGTCGAGGTCAGCACCATGCACGGCAAAGGTGAGTTGGTGCTCACCGGACAGCTCGGCGATGTGATGAAGGAATCCGCTCGGGCTGCCTGGACCTACGCCCGATCCCACGCCCAGGAGCTGGGTATTCCCGCCGCGGCGTTTGTCGACCGTGATGTCCACATCCACTGCCCGGCGGGCGCCATCCCCAAGGACGGGCCCTCGGCCGGTGTCACCATGGCCACGGCTCTGGTCTCGGCCCTGTCGCGTGTCCCGTCACGTCACGACATCGCCATGACCGGTGAGATCACGCTCTCGGGGCGAGTTCTGCCTATCGGGGGTGTCAAGGAGAAGGTCTTGGGAGCCGTTCGCGCTGGGATCTACACGATCATCCTGCCGGCAGAGAACGAGGCAGCTCTCGAGGAGCTTTCCGACGACGTGCGCGAGAGCCTCGATGTGATCCTGGTCAGCGAGCTGGGAGAGGTGCTGGCGACAGCGATCCCGGCCAGCTCGCAGGAGCAGGCGCTGCCGGTCATTCGTGACGGTGAGCCCCGGCGGGTCGAGCCGACGCCCAAACAGATTCCACACTAGGCGGGAAAGGAAATTGGGGACAATTTCCCTACTTTTGGCTGGCGGTGTACTGGAGTGCCGCCGTGGTCTTCTCTCCGTCGGTGCTGATGGTCAAATTCACTGAGCGGTCCTTCGAGTCGTCCTTGGCGGTGATGATGGCAAGGGAGCCTTGCGGTCCGGAGATGGTCTGCACATTGACCGCAAAGCCGTCGTCTTCGAGCCGCGACTTGTAGAAGTCGGACACGCTGTCGACATCGTCGGCGGTCTCCATCGTCCAAATGCCCGCGATCTCGCCCTCTGACTCCGAGGTGAAGGCGGAACTCTCGTTGGCCGCGCCGGGGTAGCGCGGCACCCACTTCGGAGGCTCGTGGGCCGAGGAACCCGAGCCCCAGGTCGTCTCACCCTCATCGGTTGTAACCGTTACGATTCCTCCCTCTTCGTCTGTGTCCACATTGAAAGTCACTTCGCCTTCATCCGACGACCAACCCCAGCGGCCCTCGGCGATGTCACCGAAGTCGAGGGTCACGACCTCGTCGGTCCGCTTGTTGCGGATCGTCATCGTCCCCTCCTCGTCGTCGACTTCGACCAGGTCCAATTCGGGGTTGAGCCTCACCACCATCTCGGCACTCGCCCTGATGGGGTTCTTCTCGAAGTCGCCGGCGACTTCTTTGACCTTCTTGCTGACGAAATAGGAGCAGGTAGCTGTCGTGAGGGCTGCCAGCAGAAGTAGGACCAGGCAGCCGATGCCCACCCAAGCGAGCGGGCCGAGGCCCTTCTTCTGGGCTGGAGGGGGTGTCACTGGCGGTGCGGGTGGGGGAGTCTGGGGCTCGTTCATGGCAGTTACCCTAACACGGGTCAGGGCATCGACCGCGAGCACAAATTCCGTATACTCTCGGCGACAGAGGAGAGGCTACTCATGACACGACATCTGCTATCTATCTCGCTTCTTGGGGCAATGTGCCTGTGGGCTATCGGCCCCGCCCTCGCCGAGGAGACCAAATTCGACCGCAAGCTGGAAGTTGCCGGCGAGGTCTATCTCGAGCTCATGAGCGCACCCGATCGAAGGGTGCCGCAGCATCTTCTCGACAACGCCAAGTGTATTGGGGTCATCCCCAGCGTCTACAAGGGTGCGTTGTTTAGCTTGGGCGGCCGTCACGGTAACGGTATTGCTTCATGTCGCAACGCCGACGGGGTCTGGAGCCCACCCAGTTTTATCGAGATCTCGGGGGGCAGCATCGGTCTCCAGATCGGGGGTGAGGCTATCGACCTGGTTCTGTTCTTCATGAACGAGCGTGGCGTCCAGTCTCTGCTCGGCAGCAAGTTCGAGCTCGGCGGCGGTGCCAGCGTCGCTGCCGGTCCCGTCGGCCGCACCGCCGAAGCGGGCACCGATGTCAAGCTCAAAGCGGAGATCTACTCCTATGCGCGGAGCCGCGGGTTGTTTGCCGGCTTGTCGGCGGAGGGTTCCTACCTGGCGGCGGACAAAAAGGCGAATCGACGGTACTACGGGGAGGCTGTCGACGCCGAGTCGATTCTCTTCGACCATCGGGTGCCCACGCGGCCGGCCTCGGCGTCCCGCTTTACGGCTCTTCTTCCTTAGTCTTCTTGGATTTCTTGGTTTTCTTGGACTGCTCGAGCAAGGGGTTGCTCTCGCCGCTCGCCGGCGTGCGCACACAGAGTGCTCTCAGGTCGTAGGTGTAGGTCAGCGAGCCTGAGAAGGGCTTGCGATACTGGAAGTTGAAGTTCAAGGCCGAGTCTTCGCTCTTCTTGGTGGAGCTCCAGGGGCAGCAGGAGGTGAGCTTGATCTCTCCGGGCACCTTGAACTGGCTGGTGGACATCGGTCGGTAGAGCCCCGCGAGCTCGTCGAGCGTAGGAAGTCGCCAGTCCGAGTGGCCGGCGAGCTCCAGATCATTGCAGTAGCGTGTCGCACGCCGCCAGTCGATGTCTCGACCGTTGTCACGTGCCGCCCACAGCAGTCCGCTCTTGAAGTCGAAAAAGACCTTGGTCAGCTTCTCTGTTTCAATTCGTCGAGCCTCTTCCTCGGTTGTAATCTGGTCGAGAAACTCGACGGTGACAAAGGGAGCTGTGAAGACGGGGGTTTGGGAGGTGGCGCCGGGGGGGCTCTGCTCGGCAGCCTGGCCGTGGGTGGCAACAAGGCCCGCCAGCACCATGCCAACCAAGGCGAGGGCCCGGACCATCGGTTGGTCAGATGAGGCTGCCCAGATACGCAGCCAGAACACCCTTGCATTCTGGGCAAACCAATATCTGGGCGCGTCGGGGAAGACCCGACACGAAGTTGACTTTGGTTCTCAGCATGCGAACCACGTGGATACTCTCGATCCCTTCCTGGCAGTTCGGGCAGACAACCATCGACTCGAGCGTGTATTCGGCCTCGATCATCTGTTCGGCCACTGGTTCGTCCATCTGGACCTCCTTTGTCCTGGGCAGCCGCAGTTGAACAGTTCTCAGCCAGCTCCTGGCGGAGCGAACCCGCCTTGAAGGTTAGTAGAAATCGAAAACCGGTGCAGTGGCCTTTCCCACAGGTTCGATAGTGACACCGCAAAGATAGCAGAACCGGTCGGAATGGGTCATCCGGCGGGCTCTTCGGCCCCTTTTGGTGTGCTACGCTCTGGCATCTTGTGGACCAGAACATGGGACCTCGGCGGGCCGAGCTGATCGGTGACACACTCCGCAGATTTGTTCGTCGCGGTGCCCGTGCCAACTTGTCGAAACTCCTGGGAAAAACGCGTCCCGAGGATGTCGCCCTGCAGTTTCGGGGACTGACTCCCGCCGAGCAGATTACCGTCTTTCAAATCCTCGTCGCCGACTACCCGGAGGGCTCTGGGGCGGTTCTCACCGAGCTCGAATCGCCACAACAGCAGGCGCTTCTCGAAGAGCTGAGCCCCCAGCAGCTAGCCACCGTTCTCGACTCGATGTCGGTCGACGATGCCGTCTCTCTGGTGGAATCCTTGCCACCGGAGCTGCACGACAAGGTCCTGGAGGTGGTGGATCTCAAGGATTTGGCGGAGGTCCAGACCCATCTCACCTACGGTGACGACACCGCCGGCCGATTGATGGTGCCGGAGTATGTCGCTCTGTCCGAGGACAAGACGGTCGGCGACGCCATCGCTTTCATCCAGCAGACCACCGAGCTGGACAACGTCTTTTATCTCTATGTGGTGGATCGAGACGGCCATCTCGTGGGTGTAACTTCACTCCGGCAGCTCCTTCTGTCACCACCCGCCCGGACCCTGGATCAGGTGATGACCCGCTCGATCATCAAGGTCAACACCGACACCGACCAGGAGGAGGTGGCGCAGCTGGCGGCGCGCTACAACCTGCTGGCCGTTCCGGTCACCGACGAAGCCAACCATCTGGTCGGCATCGTCACCCTCGACGACATCATCGACGTGGTCAAGGAGGAGGCGACCGAGGACATCTTCAAGATGGTCGGCACCACGGACGACGAGCTCGTCTATCAAGATCGGTCCTTCCGGGTGGCGGGTTTTCGGCTTCCCTGGCTGCTGGTCAACCTGGTCGGTCTGCTGCTTGCCGGCATGCTCATCAAGCATTTCCAGGTCACTCTCAAGGAGACGCTTTTTCTGCTGACATTCGTACCCGTGATCATGGGCATGGCTGGCAACATCGGCAGTCAGACCGCCACCATCGCGGTCAGGGGACTGGCCACTGGTCGGGTGAACCTGGGCGAGGGGGGTGTGCGCACCTTTCTTTGGCAACAATTGAAGGTGGGCGCCATCCTGGCCGTGGCTTGCTCCGTGTTGGTGGCGATTGGGGCTTGGCTGCTCGAGCGCCATCTCGCCTATGCTGGGGTCGTGGGTACATCGATGTTTCTGGCACTGGTGCTGGCCTCGGTCAACGGGGCGATTGTCCCAGTCATCTTTGATCGTCTGGGGATCGATCCGGCGGTTGCCGCCGGCCCGCTGGTCACGACATCGAATGACATAACCGGCATCTTTATCTACTTTGGTCTGGCCTCCTTCTTCATCGACCTGCTGGTGCGGTGAGGAGCGAGGCCCGACCCTTGCCTTCTGACCATGCAGCTTCGAAGCAGCGACGCCATCATCCTGGACGTGTTCGATCTGCACGACTACGACCGGATCGTGACCATGCTGACCCGAAGTCACGGCAAGAAGAAGGGGGTTGCACGAGGCGCTCGACGGAAATACAGTCGTTTTGCGGGCCAGCTCCGGCCTCTTGCCAAAGTCAATGTGACCTGGCTGGAGAAGGAGCAGAGCGAGTTGGTGCGTGTCTCTTCGGTCGAGCTGGAGCGCTCGGCCAGCGGACTGCAAGGCGATCTGGAGGGTATTCTGCTAGGCAGCTACCTGGCGGATCACATGTTGGAGTTCGCGCAGGAGAACGAGCCCAACGACCATCTCTTCAGGCTTTTGGACTCCACTCTGGATGCCCTGCTCGCCGACGTGGATCGAGGGTTGGCGGCCCGCTATTTCGAGGCGTGGGTGCTGAGGATCGCGGGTGTCTTCCCGGCGCCCCGCGAATGTCCCGCCTGTGGCCGCGGGCTGGAGAAGCGCGAAGTCGGTCTGGCGGACCGAGGTGAAGGTCTTGTCTGCCGCGATTGCGGCAGTGGTCGCTGGCGGCCGCTGGCGCGGGAGACGGTGGAGTTCTTGCTGAGGATCGGCGACGAGAATCTAATGATGCTGCAGCAGCGATCGCCGACGAACGCGACCTTGGACGAGGTTGAAGCCGTGTGTGCCGAGGTGCGACGGGGCTTCTTGCAGCGAGAGCTCAAAAGCTACCGGGTGATCCGGGAGACACTTGCCGGTATCCAGGAGTGAGATCGGAGATGCAGAGCTTCCAGGAGTTGATCCTACGCCTGTCCGAATACTGGGCCGGGCAGGGTTGTGTCCTGCAACAGCCATACGATCTCGAAGTCGGGGCGGGAACCATGCATCCCGATACCTTTTTGCGCTCGCTGGGACCGGAGCCCTGGAATGTGGCCTATGTCCAGCCATCGCGGCGGCCGGCCGACGCCCGCTACGGCGAGAATCCCTTCAGGCTGGGCAAGCACTACCAGTTCCAGGTCATTCTCAAGCCGGCACCCAAGGAAGTGCAACGGCTCTATATCAGTAGTCTCGAGGCGCTGGGTATCGACCTCAAGGTCCACGATCTTCGCTTCGAGGAAGACAACTGGGAGGCGCCCACCCTGGGAGCCTGGGGCGTCGGCTGGCAGGTCATGCTGGACGGTATGGAGATCACCCAGTTCACCTACTTCCAGCAGGCGGGCGGGATGGATCTCGAGCCGATCAGCGCCGAGCTCACCTATGGTCTCGAGCGCATCACCATGTTCTTGGGTCTGTCGCGCTCGGTCTACGACATCGACTGGGTCCCGGGTGGGGTCGACTATGGACAGGTCAGACACCAGGATGAGCTCGAGTTCTCCAAGTACTACTTCGAGCTGGCCGACGTGTCGTTTCTCAAGGAACAGTTCGACGGCTTCGAGCGCGAGTCGAGAAGGTGTCTCGAACACGGCATCGTGCTGCCGGCCTACGAATTCGCCCTCAAGTGCTCCCACGCTTTCAACATCTTGGATTCGCGGGGCGCCGTCTCGGTGACCGAGAGAGTAGAGCTCATCAAGCGGGTTCGGAATCTCGCCGTGGCCTGTGCCGAGGCCTTTGTGGAGAGCCGGGAGCGACTCGGCTTCCCCCTTCTGGATCAGGGAGCAGCGCGCCATGCCTGACGGCGAATTCCTACTCGAGGTGCGCTGTGAGGAGATTCCGGCGCGGATGCTCGCCCCGGCCATTCGGCAGCTGGGAACCCGTTTGTTCGAGGAGTTGCTTGCCAGCAATCTCGCTCCGGCCGAGGTGCAAACCGGCTTTACACCCCGGCGGCTGATGCTCCTTTTGAAGGGGCTCCCCGAGCGCGAGCCGGACCGATCGGAAGCAAAGATGGGGCCGCCGGTGGCGGCGGCCTTCGACGAGGCAGGGGAGCCGACCGCCGCGGCTACCGGTTTTGCAAAGAAGTGCGGTCTCAGGGTCGAAGACCTGGAGAGGGTCGAGACCGATAAGGGTGAGTATGTCGTGGCAGAGCAGAAGATCGAGGGTCGTTCTACCATCGACGTTCTGTCCCAGTTGGTGCCGCAGATTCTCGGTGACCTCGACTGGGCCAAGACCATGCGCTGGGGATCGGGAGATGGGCCCTGGGTCCGCCCTGTTCACAGCCTGGTCGCCCTGTTTGGCGGCGAGGTGGTGCCGTTCGAGCTCTTCGGCGTCGCCTCGGGTGACACTACTTGCGGTCATCCGGTCCTGTCGCCACAGGAATTCGCAGTCAAAGGCGGCTCGGACTACCGCCGCAAGATGGTCCGGCGTGGCATCGAAGTCCGTTTCGAGGCGCGCCAGGAGAAATTGCTCGAAAAGATGAACGAAGCTGCGGATGGTCTGGGAGGAGCGCTGGTAGAAGATGCCGCCCTGCTCGACAAGTTGGCCGCGATTTGCGGCATCCCCGGGGTGATCGTGGGCAGGTTCGACCCCACCTTTCTCACCCTGCCGCGTGAGGTGTTGATCACCAGTCTGCGGGATCATCAGAGTGCGTTCACCCTGGAGTCGGACGCCAAGCTTCTCTCCTGCTTTCTGACGGTCATGGATCGTCCCGACGATCCTGCCGGGAGAGTTCAGGCCGGCAATGAATGGGTCGTCGAGGCCCGTCTGGCCGACGCCAAGTTCTTTTACGAAGAGGACAAGAAAACGTCGCTTGCCGACCGCCGTGCGGGCCTCGACCAGCTGATCTTTCACGCCCGCCTGGGAAGCTATGCCGACAAGACCGCCCGTATAGCTCAGCTGAGTGAGGTGCTCTGCCAGGCCCTGGGATGGGAGAAGGAGCAGGAGGCGGTGCTCCAGGCCGCCAAGCTCCTCAAGTTGGACCTGACTACCGAAATGGTCAAGGAGTTCACCTCCCTCCAGGGTGTTATGGGTGGCATCTACGCCCGGGAGGAGGGTCTTCCCGAACCGGTCTGGCAGGCCATCTACGACCAGTATCTGCCGGCTTCGACCGACGATCCGATCCCGCGGAGCCCGGAAGGTCAGTTGACGGCTATTGCGGATCGGGTCGATACGCTGGTCGGTATCTTCGGTCTCGGCTTGATCCCCACCGGTAGTCGGGATCCGTTTGGCCTACGGCGTGCCGCGCAGGCCGTGGTCCGTATCCTCCTGGAGGGTGATCTACCCGTCGATCTGGATCTGGTGGCGGCGCAAGCGGTACTGCTCTACGGCGATCGCCTGGAGAAGAGCGGTGAAGAGATCCTGACCTCACTCCGACCTTTCTTTCACGACCGTGTCCGCTATCTCCTGGGGTTGGAGGGCTACGACTACGACTCCATCGAGGCGGCCCTGGCCGTCGGCAGCAGCAACCTGCCCGATCTGCGCTCCCGGGTCGATGCGCTGCATCGAGTTCGCCAGGAGTCCGCTTTCCTCTCCGTGGTGCTGGCGGCCAAGAGAATCGCCAACATCATCAAAGAGGCCCCGGAGCAAACACTGCAGCAGGATCTCCTCAAGGAAGAAGCGGAGAAGAACCTCTACAACGCCTCTCGTCAGCTGAGGTCGGAGATCGAAAGTGCCGAAGCTGCCCGGGACTACGAGCTGGTTTTCCGGCCGATCGCCGAGTTTGCCGGTGTCCTGGATGAGTTTTTTGTCAAAGTTCTGGTTATGGACGAGAACCGTGATTTGCGGTTCAATCGCATCGCGCTCTTGCAGTCGATTCAGCGCACAATTTCGCGGGCGGCCCGTCTCACCGAGATCGTTGTCGACAAGGCCGAGCTCAGAGAACGTGGCGCCAAGAAACAGCCGGATTGAACACGGCAATCGTTCGAGTCGCCTCACAAAAACAGATATGGCTAGGAGTTGATCAAACTATGAGCGATAAGTATGTCTATTTCTTCGGTGGCGGCAGTGCCGAGGGCAGAGGGGGTCAAAAGGAGCTGCTGGGCGGAAAAGGGTCCGGCTTGGCCGAGATGAGCGGCTTGGGGCTACCCGTGCCGCCTGGATTTACCCTGACCACCGAGGCCTGCATTCTCTATCACGCAAATGATGGGAGCTATCCGCAGGGTCTGGAGGAGGAGTTTGTCGCCCAACTCCACCGACTCGAGGAGCTTCAAGGGCAAAGATTCGGCGACCCGGACGATCCCCTGCTCCTGTCGGTTCGGTCGGGCGGTCCGGTGTCGATGCCCGGGATGATGGATACGGTGCTCAATCTGGGTCTCAACCGCGCAATCGTTGCGACTCAAATCGAGCAGGGCACCGACGCTCGGTTCATTCGCGACTGCTACCGCCGACTGCTCACCATGTATGGCGATGTGGTTCTGGGAGTGCCCCATGCCCGTTTCGAGGAGATTCTGGCCGCGGTCAGAGACGAGGAAGGCGTGAGCACCGACTACGAGATCTCGGGTGAGGGGCTGGCCAAGGTCGTCGAGGCCTTCGAGAAGGTCATCGAGGAGCGCGTCGGACCATTTCCCCAGGATCCGATGGAGCAGCTCTGGGGGGGTGTCCGAGCCGTCTTCGACAGTTGGAATGTTCAGCGCGCCAAGGACTATCGACGGCTCCACGGTCTCACCGAGGACTCGGGGACCGGGGTCAATGTCCAGGCCATGGTGTTTGGCAACTGCGGCCCCGATTGTGCAACCGGGGTGGCCTTTACCCGCAATCCCGCCTCCGGCGAGCGCCTCATCTACGGTGAGTACCTGGTCAACGCCCAGGGCGAAGATGTGGTGGCGGGGACCCGAACCCCTCACCAGATCGCACCTGGCGACGGGGACAAGGGTCTGGGTGGGGAGTTCCCCGATGCCTACCGCGAGCTGGAGGGGGTCTGTGAGACCCTCGAGCAGCACCGGCGCGAGATGCAGGACGTCGAGTTCACCATCCAACACGGCAAGCTCTATATGTTGCAGACCCGGGCCGGAAAACGGACCGGCGCGGCTGCCATCCGCATCGCCGGCGAGATGGTGGAGGAGGGGCTGATCGATAAGCAGGAGGCCCTGCGCCGCGTCCATCCCGACCAATTGACGCAAATGATGGCACCGGTATTCGATCCCGAGGAGAAGGCAAAGGCGATTGCTGCGGGAGATCTTCTGGCCAAGGGCCTGGCTGCAGGTCCGGGCGCGGCCTCGGGGCTCATTGCCCTGACCGCGGAACGGGCTGCCGAGATGGCCCAGGACGGTCCAGTATTGCTGGTGAGAGACGAGACTTCGCCGGAGGATATTGTCGGTATGCACGCCTCTGACGGCATCCTCACCTCTCGTGGCGGAATGACCTCCCATGCCGCCGTGGTCGCCCGCGGGCTGGGCAAGCCCTGCATCGTCGGGGCCGGCGAGTTGCGTGTGAGCGAGGCCAGGGGTGAGCTCCGAGTCGGTGACAGGGTCTTCAAAGAGGGAGACATGCTCTCCATCGATGGGTCGGAAGGCGAGGTGATCGCCGGCAAGCTGTCGCCCAAGCCCTCGGAGGTGATGCGGGCACTACTCGAAGACGGCGACATGGATGCACCGGCGGTGCGCGTCTTCACCGAGATTCTCGAGTGGTCGGACGGTGAACGCCGGATGCGGGTTCGCGCCAACGCCGACACCCCGCACGATGCGCAGGTGGCTCGCGCGCTCGGTGCCGAGGGAATCGGCCTCTGCCGCACTGAGCACATGTTCTTCGAGGAGGACCGGCTGCCTTGGGTGAGACAGGTCATTCTGGCCCGCAGCGACGAAGAGCGGCAAGAAGCCCTGGACCGACTTCTGCCGATGCAGGAGACCGACTTCGAAGGCATCTTCGAGGCCATGGAGGGTCTGCCGGTGACCGTCAGACTGCTCGACCCGCCGCTGCACGAGTTCCTGCCGCGGGAGGAAAAAGCAGTCGCACAGATCGCGAAGCAGATGGGAATCTCACCCGACGAGGTAGTGGCCAAGGCCGAGTCTCTGGCGGAGTTCAATCCCATGCTGGGTCATCGGGGCTGCCGCCTGGGGCTCACCACACCCGAGATTTATGACATGCAGGTCGAGGCTATCGTCCGGGCAACCTGTAATCTGGTCGGCGCGGGTCGGGACCCACGACCGGAGATCATGGTGCCGCTGGTGGGTGTCGTGGAGGAGATGTCGCGCTTGAGGAGCCGGGTCTCCGCCACGGTGGAGCGCATCAAGACCGAGCGGGGCGTGGATATTCATATCCCCATCGGCACGATGATCGAGATACCGCGAGCCGCATTGGTCGCCGACCGGATCGCCGACCATGCCGATTTCTTCTCGTTTGGTACCAACGATCTGACACAGCTGACCTATGGGTACTCGCGCGATGATGCCGCGCATTTCCTACCTCACTACGTGGAGTCGGGAATCCTGACGTCTGATCCTTTTGAGCAGCTCGACACGGAAGGTGTGGGACAGCTGGTGGCTCTGGCCTGCGAAAGGGGAAGGCAGACCCGTCCGGATCTCAAGATCGGGATCTGTGGCGAGCATGGCGGCGAGCCGAGCTCCATCGACTTCTTCGAGCAATGCGGTTTGGACTACGTCTCCTGCTCGCCGTACCGCGTGCCGGTGGCACGGCTGGCTGCGGCGCGGGCCAAGCTGGGTGAAGGAGAGAAATCATGACGCCCCTCAGAGTGGGCTTGGCGGGATTCGGCCGCATCGGCCGCAATCTTTTCCGCATCCTCTACAAGAGCGACGATATCCGCATCGCTGCCATCAGCGATCCGGCTGATCACGAGGCACTCGAGTATCTGCTTCGCTTCGACACCATCTTTGGCCCCTTTCCCGACGAGCTCAGCATCAAAGACGATTTCCTCTATGTCTACGGACGTCAGATTCCCATGTGGTCGGTTGAAGATCCGGGGCAGGTGCCCTGGGGCGAGCTGGGTGTCGACGTGGTCGTCGAGGCGACGGCGCAGAATCGGACCCGCGAGCAGATGGAGGCGCATCTGGCAGCCGGGGCCAAGCGTGTCATCCTCTGTGCGCCACCCAAGGACCCGCCGGATATCACTGTGGTGATGGGGGTCAACGACCAAAACCTCCGCCCAGAGCACCGGATCGTCTCCAATGCTTCGTGCACCGCTCATTGCGCGGCCCCAGTGGCGAAGATCCTCCACCAGGCATTTGGCATCGAGCGAGCCTTTCTGTCGACGGTGCACGCCTACACCAACCAGCAGCGGCTGGCCGACGTTCCGTCGAAGGATCCACGACGGGGTCGAGCGGCGGCCGAGAACATCATCCCCCAGGAGACCAACGCCCCGGCCATGGTCATGGGGCTCATTCCGGAGCTCGAGGGCAAGGTGTCGGGCCGGGCGATGAACGTCCCGGTGCCCAACGGCTCGTGTGTGGATCTGGTCTGCTGGCACGAGAAGCCGGTGACCGTCACCGCCATCAACGAGGTGGTGCGCACAGCGGCGGCAGCCAGTTGGCAGGGCATTCTGCACTACGAGGACGAGCCCATTGTCTCCAGCGACATCATTCGGAGCCCCTATTCGAGTACCTTCGACTCACTGGCGACGATGGTGCTGCGGGACCGGGTCTCGAAAACGATCTCCTGGTACGACAACGGTTGGGGCTATGCCCACCGGGTGGTGGATCTGATGCGTCGCTTTATCGAGCTGGATGCAAGGGAGGCTGCGTGATGCCGGTAAAGATCGGAATCAACGGTTTTGGGCGCATCGGTCGCAGCGTCTATCGCATCCTGAGCGATCGAGCCGATATCCAGGTGGTTGCCGTCAATGACCTGTACGACAACGAGCAGCTGGCCTATCTGCTCAAGTACGACACGGTGATGGGTGTCCTGCACAAGGAAGTCACCTTCGACGAGGGCTCGATGTTCGTCGATGGAGAAGAGGTGATCATGACCGCCGAGCGGGACCCGGCGGATATCCCCTGGGCCGACATGGGTGTGGACATCGTGGTGGAGTCGACCGGTGTGTTTCGCACTCGCGAGCCCCTGGAACGACATCTTGCTGCCGGCGCCAAGAAGGTGATTCTCACGGTGCCTCCGAAAGAGCCGCTCGACGCCACCATTGTCATTGGTGTCAACGAGGGCGAGCTCGAGCCCGAGCACCGGCTCGTCTCCAACGCCTCTTGCACGACCAACTGCCTGGCCCCCATCGCCAAAATTCTGGACGAGTCGTTTGGTCTGGAAGAGGGATTTCTGACCACGGTACATGCCTATACCAACGATCAGCGTCTCGCCGATGTCCCCCACAAAGACCTGCGCCGGAGCCGCGCGGCAGCGGAGAACATCATCCCCACCACCACCGGAGCCGCCAAAGCGGTGGGCAAGGTCTTGCCCAACCTCTACGGCAAGCTCGATGGAATGGCCATGAGGGTGCCGGTACCCGACGGCTCGATCGTCGATTTTGCCTGTCGGCTGAGCAAGCACCCGAGCTGTGAAGAGGTCAATAGCGCGGTCAAGACCGCCGCCGAGGGCGCGATGAAGAAGGTCGTCGAGTACAGTGAGGCGCCGTTGGTGTCGAGCGACATCATCGGCAACCCCCATTCGTCGATCTTCGACGCGCTGTCGACCAGCTCCTGCGGTGAGGGGTATGTCAAGGTGGTCTCCTGGTACGACAACGAATGGGGCTACTCCAATCGGGTCGTCGATCTCATCGAGCTGCTGGCAAAGTTCTAGCCTGCCAGACCTGACCGTGTCGTGACCGAGAACCCGGACGCTCCCGCTCTGGTTGCAGACATCGGGGGTACTCATGTCCGTTTCGCACTGTCGGCGGCATCGGGGGGACTCGGGTGTCGACAGACTCTCGACTGCGCCGACTTCGAGTCACCGGCGGATGCGGGCGAGAGCTATCTCTCCGGTCTCCAGCTCGGACTCGACCGTCTCGAGGTCATCAACGACTTCACGGCCATCGCCCTGGCGATTCCGACGCTTGGCGGCGAAGACCGGCGACGCCTCAAACCGGGCGAGCCGCGTGCCGGATCTCCATTCGCCATCCTCGGTCCGGGAACCGGGCTGGGTGTGTCGGCACTGGCCACCGAGGGCGGCCACCGCGACCTGGCCGCCACAACCGAGCGCGAATGGCAGGTGGTCGAGGTCCTACAGCGCCGGTTTGGCCATGTCTCGGTCGAGCGGGTGCTGTCGGGGCCCGGGGTGGTGTCTACCTGGCCGGCGGCGTTCTGCCCCGGCTGGCAGAGGCTTTCGACGACGAGCGGTTCCGGACGCGCTTTCTGGCCAAGGGTCGATTTCGCACCTACCTCGAGCCGGTGCCGGTGGATCTGATCGTCAGCGAAGAGGCTGCGTTGCTGGGAGCGGTCAACCACTTGATCGGCCTCGGCAATTCGACGACAATGCGTGAGGGGACTCGATGAAGCAGGTGGTGACAGCAATTCTGGGTGGTGGCCAGGGTGCCCGTCTGGCACCCCTTACCCGCTTTCGGGCCAAGCCGGCCGTGCCGGTGGCGGGGAAGTTCCGTTTGATCGATATCCCGATCAGCAACAGTCTGCACGCCGGGATCGATCGGATTTTTGTGCTCACCCAGTTCAACAGCGCCAGCTTGCACCGCCACATCTCGCAGACCTACCGCTTCGATGTCTTCAGCGGTGGGTTTGTAAATATCCTGGCCGCCGAGCAGAGCGTCACCAATCCCGATTGGTACCAGGGAACCGCCGATGCGGTGCGCCAGAACCTGCCGCGTCTCATGTACATGAAGCCGTCGGAAGTTCTGATCCTCTCGGGCGATCAGCTCTATCTGATGTCGATGCGCGATTTTGTCGGTTGGCACCGAGACAAAGATGCCGATCTCACCGTGGCGGTAAGTGCCGTACCCCGCGAAAAGGCAGGCGCCTTCGGTCTGATGAAGATCGAGAGCGACGGTCGGGTCGTCGACTTCGTCGAGAAACCGGAGGACCCGGCGGAGATCGACCGGTTGATCGTGCCCGCGGAGACGCTGGCACGCCTCGGGTTCGAACCGCGGCCCGATCTTTGTCTGGCCAGCATGGGCATCTATGTTTTTCAGCCGGACGTGCTGCAGAATCTTCTCGACGGCAACAGCGCCGCTGACTTCGGGCACGAGGTAATCCCCTCGGCGGTGCCGAGCCACCGTGTTTTCGCTTTTGGCTATGCGGGCTACTGGCGGGATATCGGGACCATCCCCACCTTCCACGAGGCCAATATCGAGCTGGCCCGTCCGCTACCACCTCTCGATCTCTACAGCTCTGCGACACCCATCTTTACCCACCCGCGATTTCTACCGGGAACCAAAGTCGATAACTGCACGGTGCATCAGTCGCTGGTGTGCGAGGGCAGTGTGCTCTCGGGGGCCCTGGTGAGCGACTCGGTAATCGGTATCCGGACGGTGGTGCGGCACGGCTCCATTATCGAGGAGAGCGTGATCATGGGCGCCAACCGCTACGAATGGTCGTCGGAGGTGGAGGGGGAGCCCCCCATCGGCATCGGTAGCGACTGCACCATACGAAGAGCAATCATCGATCTCGACACTCGGATCGGCGACGGAGTCCAGTTGGTCAACGCCGATGGGGTAGAGGAGGCGGACCACGAGAACTATGCCATCCGTGGCGGCATCATTGTCGTGCCCCGTGGATGCACCATTCCTTCTGGAACGGTCCTTTGACCCTTGGCTCTTCTCATCTCCCGTAGCGCTCGCCGCCGGCTCCAACTGGAGAAGCTCTCTGCGCACCCGGTTGCCGGCAAGCTGACGCTGGCGATGCCTGAGGAGGCGCGGCAGCTGGCGGAGAGAATTGCCGACACGGCCGACCCATCGACGGAACAGACAGAGCTCCCTTCGGCCGCCGAGCTGCAGGCGCTGGCTCTTCTGGAAGAGGCCTTTCAGCTCCTTCTGGCGCACTATCTAAACAAGCTGGAGTCGGACCTGGTGCGCAGTGCACTCGAGACACTCGACGGTCGACTCGGCTCTCGTGCACTCGGTGACCTCCTCCAGTCCTTCGCCGGCGAGTTTCTCGACGAGGACACCACGCCCGAGGGTGCCCTGGCAAAGGCCGATCGTGATGGGGTCGATGCCGAGAATTGGCAGCGGTCGATTCTGCGCGAGATGATCGTCTTCTGGCTGATGAACGGCAACCCGGCGGCGGCCTGGGCCACTCGGACCCTACACCAGGGCTCGCTGGTCGGCTCCCCCGAGTATTCGCGATTCCTCCTGCTGCTGGCCGATTTTCTTAGCCGTCAGCCCGGTCTGGATGGGGATCAGGAGAGCCTACTCGACTCCCTGCTCGCCCCTGGCCGCGCCTCCCCTGATTCTCTCGCCGGGCAGTTGAGGTTTATTCTCGACCGCTGGCGACACCTTCTCGGCGGGCACGCCAGTCGCCTGGCGACGAGGCTCGATCTGCTGGCAGAAGAACGGCGTCCTGGTGGCCTTGTTGGGGGACCGGGCCCGAGCCAGGTGCCCTCGTACGGGCCTGCCGACGAGGCCGAGGAGGAACGCTACAGCCCCGATCAGAGCTGGATGACCCGACTGGTGTTGCTGGCCAAGAACACCTACGTCTGGCTGTATCAACTGTCGCGAGAGCACGGTCGGGTGATACAACGCCTGGACCAGATTCCCGACGAAGCGCTGGAGACCATTGCCCGCAGGGGCTTTTCCGGGCTCTGGCTGATCGGTCTCTGGGAGCGGAGTCCGGCCTCGAAAAGGATCAAAGAGCTCTGCGGCAATCCCGAGGCGGTTGCATCGGCCTATTCGGTCAAGAGCTACAGCATCGCCGGCGACCTGGGTGGTGATGAGGCACTGCAAAACCTCCAGGAGCGGGCCCGGTCTCACGGTATCCGTCTGGCCGCCGATATGGTCCCCAACCACATGGGGATCGACTCGGACTGGCTGTTGGACCACCCCGATCGCTTTGTCACCGTCGCCGACCCACCTTTTTCGACCTATACGTTCGACGGTCCCGATCTTTCCCCACGAGCCGACGTGGGGATAGTCCTCGAGGACCACTATTACGATCGCAGTGACGCGGCGGTGGTCTTCAAGCGAATCGACCACGGTTCGGGTGAGCCCCGCTACGTCTACCACGGCAATGACGGCACCTCGATGCCGTGGAACGACACCGCCCAGCTCGACTACCGACGCCACGAGGTACGCGAAGCCGTCATTGCGACGATCGTCGATGTGGCGCGCCGATTCCCCGTTATCCGTTTCGATGCGGCCATGACGCTGGCAAGGAAGCACTTCCAGCGACTCTGGTTTCCGGAACTGGGGGGCAGTGATGCCATTCCCACCCGTGCCGCGCACGCCATGACCCGTGAGGACTTCGACCGCGAGATGCCTCGAGAGTTCTGGCGGGAAGTCGTGGATCGGGTGGCCTCGGAGGCTCCGAACACCCTCCTTCTGGCAGAGGCATTCTGGCTCATGGAGGGGTACTTTGTGCGCACCCTGGGGATGCACAGGGTCTACAACAGCGCCTTCATGCACATGCTGCGTGACGAGGAGAACGCCAAGTTTCGGCTCTTGGTCAAGGAGACCCTGGCCTTCGATCCGCGGATCCTCGAGCGCTATGTCAACTTCATGAGCAATCCCGACGAGCGCACCGCCGTAGACCAGTTCGGTCGCGAAGACCGCTACTTTGGTGTTTGTGTGTTGATGGCGACTTTGCCCGGTCTGCCCATGTTTGCCCATGGTCAGGTGGAGGGGCTGACTGAGAAGTACGGTATGGAGTACCGGCAGGCCTATGTCCGGGAAGAGACCGATGCCGACCTCGTCGCCAGACACGAGCGGGTGATTGCGCCGCTGCTGCGCCGCCGCGAGTTGTTTGCCGGGGCCGACAGCTTCCTCTTCTACGATTGCATAGATGACAACGGCCAGGTCAACGAAGATGTCTTCGCGTTTTCGAACGCCAGTGGTACCGAGCGAGCGCTGGTGCTCTTCAACAACCGCTACGCGCATGCGCACGGACACATCCGGGGCTCCGCGCCCTTTCGGGTACGCAACGGCGACGGCACGGGAGAACACCAGACTCGCAACCTGGCGGCGGCATTGGCTCTCGGTGGCGAGGAAACATTTGTCCATTTCACCGACTCCATCAGCGGTCTTCACTATCTGGTCAGAAACCGTGACCTTGCCGAACGTGGTCTCGAGCTCGACCTGAATGCCTTCGAGTATCGTGTGTTACATGGTTTTCGAGAGCTGCGAGACGACGACTCCCATACCCTGGCCCGGCTGGCCGACCGTCTGGCCGGACGTGGGGTCCAGGACATGGAGGTCGCCCGCCGGGAGATCGAGCTCGAGCCGATCCGCCTGCATCTTCGCCAAGCCCTGACTTCTGAGCGGGTTGGCGAGCTTACCTCGCTGTCGACGGCGGTCCTCGAGGCGCAGAGACCCGAGGAGCTGCTGGCAGGGCTCTCTGGTGAGCTGCGAGAGCTCGCCAATGAGATCGCCCCACACGGCGAAGCCGATCCCGAGCTCAAAGGCCATCGAGAGCGGGCCGAGCGACGTCTGCTGGCGCTCACCACCCTGCCGCTGCTAGCAGCTCGACTGTCGGGCTCGACCACACCCCGGATCGAGGAGGCCGGTCGCGCCCTGGAGGCGACTCTGATCTCGACCCCCGAGCTGGCACCGGGACTCTACGGCTGGATCGTGATCGAGCTGGCTCGGGACCTGTGGGGTGCCGTGGCCGGCTCGGCGGCGACCTACGAGGAGCTGGACGCCAAGGCGGCCCTGGTGTCGGGTCTGGTCGCTGCGGATATCGACCCGGAGAGGGCGGAGCGGACGGCTTTGTCACTGATCCTGGGTTTGGAAGAGGGCTGGGGTCAGCGCTCACGCGAGACCGGTGCCGGCAGCGCCACCGATCTCATGCAGACCCTGCTCGATCGTCATCGAGCACGGGGGATTATCGGCGTCCACTCGGTCCGGGGACAGGAATGGATCCACAAGGAATCGCTGGAGGGAATCCTGGTCTGGAGGTGGGTGCTCGAGATTCTGGCCTGGAGCTCGGCTACCGAGCGCCGGGCGAGAGATCTGCCGGCCGCGATTGCCGACTGGTGGGAGATCGTTATCGACTTGAATCGGAAGGCGGAGGAGGCCGGTTTCCGCATCGATCGTCGGCGATTGGACAGCCCTGCAGACTAGGAGCCCGCAAGCGGCCGCCACCTGCTAACGACTCTCCCATTCGAGCAGCGACAACGAGTTGGCCGCCAGCCGGATCGACCGACCTGTGAGCCGTCGCTCGGTGTGCCGGTCGGTGTTGATGATCTGGCGCCATCCTCCGAGCTCCCCGGTTCTCGGCAAACTGAAAAGGTGTTCCTGGTTGGCGGGGTTGAACAGCAGACAGTAGGGCTGCCGAGCGTCACCCACCAGCAGGCCGAGGGGAGAGGGTACAGCCCGTCCCCAGTCGGCGGCGGTCATCTCCCAACCGCTGGCCGAGATCCAGGTCCAAGCCGTATCGGGAGACGATCTCCAGCCGCCGGCCGCTCCCTGGCGCCGGAGAGTGAAGACCCGGCGCACGAATTCCAGCAAGCGGCGCTTGGTGTCGTCCAAGTTCCAATCGATCCAGGTGAGCTCGTTGTCCTGACAGTAGGCGTTGTTGTTGCCCAGTTGAGTGCGACCCAACTCGTCGCCGTGACTCAGCATGGGAACGCCGCGGGAGAACGCCAAAGTCGCCAGCAGACTCCTTTTTGCCTTCTCCCTTTGTCCCCGGATGGCGATCGAATCGGTCGGCCCCTCGACCCCCCAGTTGCGGCTCAGGTTGTGGTTGTGGCCATCCCGATTCCCTTCGCCGTTGGCCAGATTGTGTTTGTGCTCGTAGCTCACCAGGTCATTGAGGGTGAAGCCGTCGTGACAGGTGACGAAATTGACACTGGACTCCTCGGGTGGGCGTTTCTCTCGCGCGAAAATGTCCTCGCTGCCTTCGAAGCGGCTGACCAGTGCACGGGCGCTACCGCGATCGCCTCGCCAGAAGGCGCGCACATCGTCGCGAAAGCGGTCGTTCCACTCGGCCCAACCGCTGGGGAAGTGACCCAACCGGTAACCCGTGGGCCCCATATCCCAGGGCTCGGCAATCAATTTCACCGATGAGAGGGCCGGGTCGGATTCGAGTTGGTCGAAGAAAGGGCTGTGGGTATCGAAGTCGTTCTGGTGGCGACCCAGGGTGGCGGCGAGATCGAAGCGAAAGCCATCCACGTGCATCTCGTCGACCCAATGGCGGAGGCACCCGACCACCCACCGCGCCACACGTGGATCACCGGCATTCACAGTGTTACCGCAGCCGCTGTAGTTCTCGTAGTACCTGCGGTCGTCGGCCCGCAGACGGTAGTAGAGACGATTGTCGAGGCCTTTCAGAGAGAGGGTGGGGCCCCGGTGATCGCCCTCGGCCGTGTGATTGAACACCACGTCCAGGATCACCTCCAGACCGGCTCGGTGGAGACCCCGGACCATCGTCTTGAACTCCTGCACCTGTTGCCCGGCATCTCCCGAGGCGTAGGCCGAGTGGGGGGCACAGAAGGCGATGGGGTTGTAGCCGAAGTAGTTGCTGAGCCCGTTGTCGCTCAGATGGTGCTCGGAGACGAAGTGCTGAACCGGGAGCAGCTCGACCGCGGTGACGCCCAGACTCGTCAGGTGGTCGAGAACAGGCTCCTGCACCAGCCCGAGATAGGTACCACGCAGCTCCTCGGGGAGCTCGGGATGGAGGCGGGTCATCCCGCGGACGTGACACTCGTAGATGATCGTCTCCCGCCACGGGGTTGCGGGGGGGCTGTCCCCCTGCCAGTCGAATCGAGGGTCCACAACGAGAGATTTGGCAACGAAAGGTGTGCTGTCCAGCTCGCGGCCGAGCAGCGACGGGTCGTCGATGTAGTCGCCGCATAGGGCATGGGCAGAGGGATCGACCAACAGCTTGGCGGGATCGAAGCGGTGGCCTTCCTCGGGCTTCCACGGCCCCCGCACCCGGTAACCATAGAGCTGGCCGGGGCCGACGTCGGGGAGGTACAGCCGCCAGACACCCTGCCGATCCCGAGTCAGAGGACGACGCTCGAGCTCCTCGATGTCAGCAGCAGTGGCAAACAGACAGAGATCCACCCCGGTGGCATGCACCGACAGGAGTGAAAAGTCGACCCCTTTGCCATCCCAGACAGCCCCCAGGGGTCCGTTGTTCGGGCTCAGGGAAGTCTCCCCGCAAGCTCGGTCAACTCCCTCAGCCAGGTGGCGTGGCTGTCGCTCAGCTGGCTGCTCTGCACCCTCCACTCCCAGTTGCCCTGGGGTTGGCCGGGTCGGTTCATCCGCTCGTCGGTGCCCAGACCGAGAACGTCCTGCATGGGAATGATGGCCAGGTTGGCCACCGAGACGAGAACGGTGCGGATCATGATCTGGTGGATGGTCGAGGCCGAGGGCCCGAGGTAGGTCCGCACCCGCTGACGCTGCTCGGTGCCCATCGCCGAGTGCCATCCCACAGCGGTGTCGTTGTCATGGGTGCCGGTGTAGTAGACGGTGTCGGGGGTGATCCGGTGGGGGAGGTGCTCGCTGTCCACCGTCTCGAACCCGAACTGGAGGACCTTCATTCCCGGCACCCCGAGGGTCTGCCGGAGCTCCCTGACCTCGTCGGTGATGATGCCCAGATCCTCGGCAACGAGCGGCAGCTCGCCGAGGGCCTCGCGCACAGCGTCGAAAAGAGGGCGCCCGGGCCCCCTGACCCACCGCCCATTGACCGCCGTCTGCTCGCCGACAGGTACCTGCCAGAAGTCGACAAAGGCGCGAAAGTGATCGATGCGCAACAGATCGGTCAGGCGAAGATTATTCCGGAGGCGCTCGATCCACCAGGCATAACCCTCCTCTTGCAGACGGTCCCACCGGTAGATGGGGTTGCCCCAGAGCTGGCCGGTAGCACTGAAGTAGTCGGGTGGGACCCCAGCCACGTCTACCGGACGCGCGTCTTCATCCAGAGAGAAGAGGTGGGGGTTGGCCCAGACATCGGCCGAGTCGAGGGCGACGTAGAAGGGGAGATCACCAAAGACCCGAATCCCGCGCCGATTGGCTTCGGCCTTGAGCTCGTCCCACTGTTGGCAAAAGAGGAACTGGACATACCGGTGGTATGCGATCTCGTCGTCGAGCTCCCGACGAGCCTCCTCGAGCGCTGTGGCGGATCGAATGGCCAGCTCCCGGGGCCACTCCTGCCAGGGCTTGCCCGAGAATTTTTCTCTCAGGGCCGCGAAAAGGGCCCAGTCATCGAGCCACACACGCTGCTCGGGTGCCTCGCTGAAGGCCTGCAGATCATTCTTGACCCCCGCTGGCGCCCAGGCCACGAAGTACTCCCAGGACGTGCGCAGCAGATTGTTCTTGCTTTCGATTGCCCGACGAAAATCGACCCGCTCGGCCGGCAGCTGCGGCAGCTTTTCCAGCGCCGACGCTGGCAGCAGGGAAGCGTCGACCAGTCGGTCCGGAGAGATCAGCATTGGGTTGCCGGCAAACGTGGAGGAGGCGTTGTAGGGTGAGTTGCCAAAACCGGTGGGCCCAAGAGGGAGCACCTGCCATACGCTCTGGCCGGCGGCTTCGAGCCAGTCGAGGAGTCGTCTGGCCTGGGGACCGAGGTCTCCGATGCCCATCCGACCCGGTAGCGATGTGGGATGGAGAAGGACGCCGCTCTCTCGTCTCGTCATGGAGGAGATGATAACCTCGTGCGACTCACAAGCTCGAATCTACAGCGACTCGAGCTACCCTCCGCCATAGAATTGTCGACGACTCTGAGAAGGAGAGCTGTTCGGTGACGCGTCTAGAGACCCTGATTCCCATCCCGAGCCTACAAGCGGCCGACATCGAGCTGCCCGCCGATCTCGAGCGCCTCTACGACCTGGCCTACAACCTCTGGTGGACCTGGAATCCGCAGGTGCGTCAGTTGTTCTCCGCCATCGACAGCGCGTCATGGAGTCGTTATCGGAACCCCGTGGAGCTCCTGATCAATGTCGACCATAGTCACTGGGAATCTCTGGTCGAGAACGACACCTTCATGGAGGGCTTTAGCGCGGTCAAGAGTGTGTTCGAGAGTTACATGGGCGGCGAGGAAGGGACCTGGTTTCAGCGTCGATTCCCCGATCTCGCGGACAAACGCGTGGCCTATTTTTCAATGGAGTATGGCCTCCACCAGTCCCTGGCCATCTATTCGGGGGGTCTGGGTGTGCTCAGCGGCGACCACTGCAAAAGCGCCAGCGACCTGGGCATTCCATTTGTGGGTGTGGGCCTCCTCTATCGACACGGCTATTTCAGACAGACCATCGACGCCGACGGCTTTCAGCAACACACCTACCCGGACTACGATTTCACCCGGCTGCCGCTGCATCCCGCCCAGGGAGCCCGCGGCGGCGAGCTGGTGGTCCGTGTCCCATTTCCGGACCGAGAGGTGGCGGCCAAGGTCTGGGTGGCGGATGTGGGAAGAGTGCCGCTGCTGTTGCTGGATACCGACCTGCGGGAGAACGATCCCGCCGATCGTCCCATCACCAATGTCCTCTATGTCCGCGGCCGGGAAGTTCGTCTGGCCCAGGAGACGGTGCTGGGAGTCGGCGGCGCCCGGGCGCTTGCTGAGCTAGACATCGAGCCGGCGGTTTGGCATCTCAACGAGGGCCACAGTGCGCTCCTCCAGCTCGAGCGTCTTCGCAGTCTGATGAAGGCAGAGACCGAGATGGATCTGCCGGCGGCGGTCGAGACCATAGGCAAGAACGTGGCGTTCACCACCCACACCCCGGTCCCTGCTGGCAACGAGCAGTTCGATCACGACCTGGCCAGGCGACACCTGGAGAGTTGGACCGATGGCCTGCGGACCGATGTCGACACCCTGCTCGATTTGGGCAAGGCCGATCACGGCGAGCCCCACCAACCTCTGAACCTCACCGCGCTGGCGCTCCGCACCTCGAGCTTTGCCAACGGTGTCAGTCATCTCAATGCCGAGGTATCGGACCGGATGTGGCGGCATCTCTTTCCGGACAATCCACCCGAACAGCCGGTGGTGGAGGCGATCACCAACGGGGTCCACCTACCGAGTTGGATAGGTCTGCAGATGCGTACGTTGCTGGAGAAGGCGCTCGGGCCACTGTGGATCGAGGATCTGCTCGAGGCCCAGGCCTGGTGGCCGGTAAACGAGATTCCGGATGCCGACATCTGGGCGGCCCACCAGGCGCAGAAAGGGCGGCTGCTCCGTTTTACCCGATCTCGCCTGAGGAAGCAGTACGCCCGGCATGGGCAGTCCCCGACCGAGCTGCGCTCGGTGGCGGGGCTCTTTGATCCGGAGACACTGACGATCGGCTTTGCCCGGC
This sequence comes from Thermoanaerobaculia bacterium, assembly GCA_049678185.1. GTDB lineage: Bacteria > Acidobacteriota > Thermoanaerobaculia > Multivoradales > JAHEKO01 > M0029. The sequence continues at coordinate 23,388 of JBAUDS010000412.1, read as the reverse complement.
GGTTTGCCACCTACAAGCGGGCCAATCTCATCTTTAGTGACCTGCACCGGCTGCGCCAGCTGTTGTGCCATGGCGAAAGACCGGTGCAGATCTTTCTGGCGGGGAAAGCCCACCCAGCCGACCGGCCGGGCCAAGAGCTGATCCAGCACATCTTCAAGCTGAGCCAACAGGGCGATCTTCGTGGCCGCGTCGTGTTTCTCGAGAACTACGACATCCGTGTGGCGCGCATGCTGGTCCAGGGTGTCGACCTGTGGCTCAACACTCCCCGCCGGCCGTTGGAGGCCAGCGGCACCAGCGGGATGAAGGCCGCGGTCAACGGAGTGCTCAACTTCAGCGTGCTCGACGGCTGGTGGCCGGAGGGCTTCGATGGCGAGAACGGTTGGGTAATCGGTGCCGACACACCCACGGGTGAGGATTGGCGTGAAGACCTGGAGGATGCCCATTCGCTCTACCGGACTCTGGAGGAGAACATCGTCCCCACCTTCTACGACCGGGACGAGCAGGGGCTGTCAGAGAGCTGGGTGGCGATGATGAAGCGGTCGATTGCCACCATCGCCCCCAGATTTGCCGCTGGTCGCATGGTGCGGGACTATGTGGAGCGCGCCTACGCGCCGTTGTTTCCCCGGCAGGAGGACGAAGGGGATTCGGCCGAGACCTGATCATCATGGCCAAAATTCACATCTTGGCCGACCATCTGGTCAGTCAGATCGCCGCCGGTGAGGTCGTCGAGCGGCCGGCGTCGGTGGTCAAGGAGTTGGTCGAGAACTCGCTCGATGCAGGTGCCGACGAAGTGGGCATCGTGCTCGAAGCCGGTGGCAAGCGGCTTGTGAGGGTGGTCGACGACGGCCGGGGCATGGGACGTGACGACGTCTTGCTGGCATTCGATCGCCACGCGACCAGCAAGATCAACAGCTTCGAAGAGCTGCAGCGGGTCGGCACCCTCGGGTTTCGAGGTGAAGCCCTGGCTTCGATCGCCGCGGTCTCCCGGGTCGAGCTCAGATCGGCGGAGGAGAGCGGTGAAGGGCACCTGGTGCGAATCGAAGGCGGCAAGATCCGCACGGCCGAGCCGATAGGTCATCCTCGTGGCACCAGTGTCGAGGTGGCATCGCTCTTTTTCAACGTGCCGGCGCGGCGCAAGTTCCTCAAAGCTCCCCGCACCGAGCTCCGCCGGGCGGTCGAGGTGGCCCAGGGCTACGCGCTGGCGCGACCGGAGGTGCGGTTTTCCCTCAGCCACGAAGGCAGATCGTTGCTGGAGGTGTTGCCGGCCGAGAACACGGTAAGCGGGGCTCGCCAACGGATAGGTCAGATCTTTGGCCCGGATCTGGCCGGCGCCCTGGCCGAGCTGGCGCCGGCAAATCTCGCCGCCGGCGGCAAGATCTGGGGCTTTGTGGGCGACCCCACAACGACGCGCGGCCGTCGCTACTTCACCTTTGTCAATCGTCGTCTGCTCAGGGATCGGGCCATCCTGGCGACTTTCTACCGCGCCGTTCGAGAAGAGTGGAAAAGCGAGGAGTTCCCGGCCCTGTTCGTGTTTCTGGACATCCCACCCGAGGACGTGGATGTCAATGTCCACCCGCAGAAGGCGGAGGTGCGCTTTCGCGACCGCGCTCTGCTGGATCATCTGTTCGACAGTCTGCGACGGGGTCTGCAGTTGGCGCGGGGAGAAGAGCCCGTCGCCTTCACCCAGCCCTCGGGACATCCTCCAGCACCCCTGGTATGGCAGGGGCTGGGTGGTCGACGGGATCCGGGTGCCCCGGGGGCGTGGTCGGCCGCCGACGAGGTGGGAGAAGGCCACATTCAACGCGACTTTTCGGCCTCGTCACCCCGACTCGCCGAAGCGGTGTACGCACCTCTGGAGCGCCGGCCGGTGCCGCTGACCGGCCGCTCGGGAGAGACAAGAGCGTTTCGGCTGCTGGGTCAATACAAGGGCACCCTCATCCTGCTGGAGGGACCCGATGGCCTCTATCTGGTAGACCAGCACGTGGCCCATGAGCGGATCCTCTACGAGCGCTTTCGGCGGCAGCTGGAAAGGACCGACACCGCGGCGCAGGCGCTGCTGGAGCCGATTCTTCTCGAGCTGGGGGCGGCCGAGGCCTTGCGGCTGACCGAGATGATCCCCGAGCTGGACAAATGCGGCTTCTCCTTGCGCGAGATGTCGGGCTCGACCCTGGCCCTGCAGGCGGTGCCGGCGGTGCTTGGAGCCGGGGAGGCCGAGCAGCTCCTGCTCAGCCTGCTGGACGAGCAAGTGGGGGAGAGCGAGCAGCCGACCGACATCCGACGCCGGCTCCTGGACGCCCTGGCTGCCAGCCTCTCCTGCCGGGCTGCCATCAAGATGCACCATCCGCTGACACCCGAGGAGATGGAGGCGCTGATGGCGGAGCTGTTTGCCGCCGAGCAGCCCTACGCCTGTCCCCATGGGCGACCGATCGTGCTCAAGATGTCGGACGCCGATCTGGAGAAGGGATTCGGCAGAAGATAGAGGGAGGCTCGGCTTCCGATGTTGAGAGCACTGCGGAGGATTTTCAGATCGGACCCCATCGACGCTTTACAGCGAGATCTCGGGTACCACTTCAAAGACCCCTCTCTGCTGGAGAAATCTCTTACCCACAGATCCTTCGCCAACGAGCGCGATCTGGATGAGAACTACGAGCGACTGGAGTTTCTGGGGGACACTGTCGTCGGTCTGATCACCGCTGAATGGCTCTATCGCCAACATCCGGATCTGGCCGAAGGCGATCTGTCCAAGCTCAAGGGCTACGTGGTGAGCGAGCCCGTGCTTGCCGGCTGCGCCGAGAGGCTGGGGCTGGGTGAGATCCTACGCCTGGGTGTCGGCGAAGAGCGCTCGGGTGGACGGTGCAAACGGTCGCTGCTGGCGGACGCGCTGGAGGCGGTGCTGGGTGCGGTCTTTCTCGACGGCGGTTTGGCGGCGGCGCGCAAAGTCTTTCTCCCCATTCTGGAGACGGCATCCGGTGCCCCGGAGAGCGATCTCCACGACGCCAAGACCGAGCTCCAGGAGCTGGTGCAGGGTGAGGGATGGGCCCTGCCGGAATACCGGCACATATCGGAGGAGGGCCCCGATCACCAAAAGCGTTTTCACGTCGAGTGCTGGGTGGCGGGGAGACAAGCCGGTGCCGGCGAAGGGGGAACCAAGAAGGAGGCCGAACAGCGGGCGGCAAGGGCGGCGGTCGATGCTTTGGGAATGCCGGATTCGTCGTAGAATGCGCAACTTGGACGCTGTCTGACTTGGCTGGTTCACCATGCACCTGATCAACGAGCTCGCAAATCACATCGGCCAGGAGGTGATCCTCCAGGGCTGGCTCACCAAGAAGCGGTCGAGCGGCAAGATCTCCTTTCTCCAGATCCGGGACGGCAGTGGCATCGTCCAGGGGGTGGCGAGTAGAGCCGATCTCACCGAGCAGGCCTGGGAGGAAGCCCAAAGGGTGACCCAGGAGTCCACCGTGCGGATGACGGGCACCGTCCAGGAGGACAAAAGGGCGCCGGATGGGGTGGAAGTGCATGTGACCGACTTTGCCATCTTCCAGTTGGCGGTCGACTACCCGATCACACCCAAGGAGCACGGCACCGCCTTTCTTATGGAGCACCGTCATCTCTGGCTGCGCTCCAGCCGGCAGCGGGCCGCGCTCAGGGTGAGAAGCGAAGTCTGCCAGGCCATCCGTGACTTCTACTACGAGCGCGACTACGTCCTCATCGACTCACCGATCCTGACCCCCGCTGCCTGCGAGGGTACCTCGACCCTGTTCGAGACCGACTACTTTGGTGAGCAGGCCTTCCTCAGCCAATCGGGCCAGCTCTATCTCGAGCCGGCGGCGGCTGCCTTTGGCAAGGTCTACTGTTTTGGCCCCACCTTCCGGGCCGAGAAGTCCAAGACCCGGCGCCACCTGATGGAGTTCTGGATGGTCGAGCCCGAGGTCGCCTTCCTGGAGTTCGAAGGCCTTTGCGAGCTGGCCGAGGAGTTTCTGGTCTACCTGGTAGGCCGCGTGCTGAAGAATTGTGGCCCCGATCTGGATGTGCTGGAGAGGGACAAGTCTCTCCTCGAAAAGGTGACCGGAGCCTTCCCGCGCATCACCTATACGCAAGCCGTGGAGACTCTGCAGGGCCAAGGTGTGGAGATCCAGTGGGGCGAGGACTTCGGCGGTGACCAGGAGACGGTGCTGGCGAGCCAGCACGAGCGACCGCTCATGGTCACCCACTTTCCGGCCTCCCTCAAGGCCTTCTACATGGAGCCCGATCCCGACAACCCCGATCTGGTCCTGGGTCTCGATGTCCTGGCCCCGGAAGGGTATGGAGAGATCATCGGCGGCAGCCAGAGGATGCACGACCACGACCAGCTGCTGGAGCGCATCCGCCAACACGAGCTGCCGCGCAAGGCCTTCCAGTGGTATCTCGACATCCGCAAATACGGCAGCTTTCCGCACAGCGGCTTTGGCATGGGCATCGAGCGATTTGTCGCTTGGATGTGCGGTTTGAAGCATCTGCGGGAGAGCATTCCGTACCCCAGACTGCTCTACAAGATCTATCCCTGATACCGGATTTTCGCTGACAGCTACAGGCTTTTTTGCTACATCCAGGGGGTGGTGAAGCCGCAGATTCTGCCCCGGCCACGTCTATCGTCAGGATAGGGCCGTGGCTATAAGACTATTTCTCCTGGCGCTCTCCTGACGCCTGTCGGTTAAAAAGGAGACCACAAAGACGAACGGTGATCCCGAGCAGGGAGTCTCGTGGACGTGAACAAGAGCCAGCAACAGACAATTCGAGGAAGCGCCTGGAGCGCGACCTGTCGCCAGTTTGGGGAATTGACGACGAAGGGGGAGGAACCACCCGTGATGTGGAGGAGCATCGCGGGTTATGCGGATGAGGCACCGGGGTGTCCGTCAGGGCTATCGACGCACTAGGCATCGATACCGGACGGGCACCCCACTCCATTTCAAAAAGCCAAACAAGACTCAGCCCGAGCGTCTCAGCTCTGGCAGGCTAGCTCGAGAGCTCGCCGCGAAACAGAGTCCGCCACTGGCGCAGATCGCGCGCCACATCGCGGATCGACGTCCGCCACGAGCCACGGACAAAACTGGCGGTCAACAGGACCAGCAGGAAACCGGTGGAGAACAGGTGGAGTAGCCACCGGCGGCTCTCCCCGGCCGACAGCGTCGCTTCCACCGACCAACCGAGCCGGTTGACCAGCAGATCCAGCAGAAAACCGGAGGTCAGGGCAACCACCACGACGCTGGCCAGGTAGATGCTCACAAACCGGCGCCCGAAGAAACGCGCGATCACCACCAGCGACGAGGCATTGGTGGCCGGTCCGGCGAGCAGAAAGACCAGCGCCGCCCCTGGACTGATCCCTTTGAGCATCAGGGCGGCGGCTACCGGGGTGCTGGCCGAAGCGCACATGTAGAGCGGGATGCCGAGGAGGAGGAGAGCAAAAAGAGCCCACGGACCCTGGCCGAGGCTGGCCTGGATGACCCCTTCGGGTACCAGGGCCGTGATGATCCCGGTGAGGACCAGACCGATCACCAGCCAGAAACCGATCTCGTCGACCATCTCCAGCAAGCCGTAGCGAAGCGCCCTGCGGGCCCTTCCCGCGGCTACCGGGTTGGGCGCGGCGCAGTCCCCGCAAGCGGCGTCTGCCGCCGGCGCCGTTGCTGTAGAGGCGGCTGACGGCTTCTCGGCCACCGGCGCCGGGCTCAACAGCGAAGCGGCAGCCGCCACCAGGCTGGTGGCGAGCGCCGCGATCGGTCGGGCGACAGCCATGACCGGACCCATCAGACCGTAGGTGAGCAGGATCGAGTCGACACCGGTCTCCGGTGTCGATACCAGGAAGGCCAGGCTGGCCTCGCGCGAGGCTCCCTTTCTCGCCAACTCGATGGATACCGGTACGACGGCGCAGGAGCACAATGGGAGGGGGATGCCGAGAAAGGCCGCTCGCGCCACCGAGCCAAAGCCGGGGCGACCCAGCCAGCGGGCGACCTTGTCGGCCGGCACCAGAACGTGCAGCAGGCCGGCCGCGGCCAGCCCCAGCAAGATGTAGGGGCTGGCGACGAAAAAGACCTCCCAGATGGCGACAGCGATGTCTCGGAGCCAGATCACGGACCCGAGAATAGCCCATTTGCTAGACTCTGGCTCGCCTATGAGCGGACGCGGAACAACCAAGAAGATCGGAGTCGTCAGCCTGGGCTGCCCCAAGAATCTCGTGGACACCGAAGTCATGCTGGGCGAGCTACGCCGGCAGGGGCACGAGATCGTCGGCAGCCTCGATGAGGCCGACACGGTCATCGTCAATACCTGCGGCTTTATCGACGAGGCCAAGGAGGAGTCGATCGACACCATTCTGGAGGTAGCCGCGGAAAAGGGGAACGGTCTCGAAAGACTGCTGGTGGCCGGGTGTATGGTCAACCGCTACGGAGCAGAGCTGGCCGAGGAGATCCCCGAGATAGACGGTTTTGTATCGCTCGACCAGCTTCGGGAGGTCGGCGAGCTCGTCCAAATCGGCAGCGGTCCACCCCTGCCGGGGCCCTCACATCTGGTCTTCGACCACACCGCGCCCAGAATGCTCACCACCCGGGGCTATGCCTATCTCAAGGTGGCCGAGGGCTGTGACAATCCGTGTACCTTTTGCGCCATTCCCAGCTGGCGCGGGCAGTTCCGCAGCCGCTCTATCGACAGCCTGGTCGCAGAGGCCCGTGAGCTAGAGAGCGAAGGTATCCATGAGCTCTGTCTTCTGGCCCAGGATACGACCCGTTACGGCGAGGATCTGGGGCTGGGCAAGCACGGTCTGCTGCGGCTGGTAGAGGCCCTGCTGGCGGCCACCGAGGTCCCCTGGATCCGCTTTCTCTACGCTTATCCGACCACGCTGGATACCGAGCTCCTGCGCCTTATGGGGGCGGAGGAGAGATTTGTCTCCTATCTGGATATCCCGCTCCAGCACAGCCACCCGGAGATTCTGACGGCGATGCGGCGTGGCGGCTCGGCGGAGGGTTATCTCCGCATCCTCGAACGGGCACGCCAGCTGGCGCCCGACATCTTTCTGCGGTCGACCTTTATTGTCGGCTTTCCCGGCGAGACCGAGGAGCACTTCGGCCATCTCCTGGACTTCGTGGAGCGGGCGAAGCTCGACCACCTGGGAGCCTTTGCCTACAGCCCCGAGCCGGGAACACCGGCAGCGGAGTCGAGCGCGGGGTTGGTGCCACGGGCCGAGGCCCGTCGCCGCCATCGGCAGCTGCTGGAGGCTCAACGGCCCATCGCGCTCGACCGGCGGCAGCGTCTCGTAGGCATGCGTCTCCCGGTCCTGGTCGAGGGTGTCTGTGAGGAGACCGAGCATCTTCTGCAGGCCCGCCACCACGGCATGGCTCCCGACATCGACGGCCGAATTCTGATCAACGACGGCACCGCACCGGCAGGAGAGCTTGCCGAGGTCGAGATTACCGAGGCCTACGCCGACGATCTCGTGGGCCGGATCGTGGGTCCGCGGGGAACGCCCGGAATCGAGCTAGCCCTCGGTCAGGTCGCCCATCCTTGAGCATGCGCACAATCCTCGACGCCTGGCACAGCCGCCAGCTACCACATGGGGTCGTTGCCGCCATCGGCAACTTCGACGGCATCCATCGCGGGCAACGGGCGATCTTTAGCCGCGTCACCGCGCGCGCTGTCGAGAAAGATCTGCAATCGGTGGTGGTCACCTTCGAGCCCCACCCGGTGGCCGTCTTGCGGCCGGACGAGGCCCCCCCCCAGTTGACCACCCTGGAGCAAAGGTCGAAGCTGCTCGAGGAGATTGGTGTCGACGTGTTGGCGGTGGTGAGCTTTACGGCCGAGTTCTCACAAACCCCGGCCGAGGTGTTTGTCGAGGAGTTCCTGCATCAGAAGTTGGGGGTCGACGAGATTGTGGTCGGCTCCCGGTTCGCCTTTGGCCGGCAGCGACAGGGAGATCTGGAGCTACTGGAGAGTATGGCGGCACGACTGGGATTTGCGGTTTGTGGAATCGAGGAGGTCGAGTTTCGCGGGGAGCCGGTCTCGAGCACCAGGATCCGCAGAGCCGTGAGAGCGGGAAATGTGGAAGAGGCCAACGCCATGCTCGACCGGGCCTACTCGATCCGCGGCCGGGTGTCGCGTGGGAAGGGGAGAGGCAAGACTCTGGGTTGGCCAACCATCAACATCGAGCCGCAAAGCGATCTCTTGCCCGCGGATGGCGTCTACGTGACGAAGGTCGAGTTTCCCCAGCTCGCATCATCACATGGCTGCGTCACCAATATCGGCTGTCGGCCGACCTTTCCCAACAGCCCCAGACGTGTGGTCGAGAGCCATATCCTCGATTTCGACCAGGAGGTGTATGGTGAGGAGGTCGAGCTCCACTTTTTGGAGCGACTCCGCGACGAGCGTGCTTTCCCCTCCGCAGAGGCCCTGGCGGAGCAGATTGCACAAGATGTGGCAGAGGCGAGAGAATACTTGGCGGGGGATCGATGTTTACTAGAGCGGGCGGCGGTCGAAGAATAGGAATGAAGCAGAAGCGGCCGGTCCCACAGCAAGTCAAGCAGCCAGCGACGAGAGGAAGAAAAACATGGCATCCGACAAAATCCTGAATATCAGCTCCGACAACTTCGAAACTGAGGTTCTGGGGGCAGACGTGCCGGTTCTGGTCGACTTCTGGGCCGCCTGGTGTGGTCCCTGCCGTATGGTGGCACCGGTCCTGGAGGAGCTGGCCGAGCAGATGCACGGCAAGGTGCGCATCGCCAAGGTCAACGTCGACGAGAATCAAGACATCGCGGTCCAGTTCCAGGTGTCTAGTATCCCCACCTTTATTCTCTTCAAGAATGGCGAGGCCGCCGACCGGATGCTGGGAGCCATGCCCAAAGGCGCTTTCGAACAGTTCATCGATCGTCATATCTAACCTGCACCCATCATGACCTCGACGGTGCCCGGCTACGAGAAGATCGGTGCCTTCTACCTGGGTCGGGAGCACATCCTGGGGGAGGATCGAGGCGCCGAGCCGCTGGTCCTCTACGACTCCAAGGACCTGGTGACCCACGCGGTCTGTGTGGGGATGACCGGCAGCGGCAAGACCGGTCTGTGTATCGGATTGCTGGAGGAGGCGGCGATCGACGGCATCCCCTCCCTGGTCATCGACCCCAAAGGAGATCTCACCAATCTTCTCTTGACCTTCCCGGATCTCCGCCCCCAGGATTTCTTGCCCTGGGTCAACGCCGACGACGCCAGGAGAAAAGGGCTCGAGCTCGACGCCTTTGCGACCCAGCAGGCCGATTTGTGGCGCCAGGGGCTCGCCTCCTGGGAGCAGGACGGCGAGCGGATCGGACGTCTCAAGGCCGCCGCCGACTTTGCCATCTACACCCCAGGGAGCGAGGCCGGTCTGCCTGTCTCCATCCTGGCCTCGTTTGCGGCACCGACGAAGGAGGTGCGTGGGGATCGGGATCTCCTCAGCGATCGAATCGCCGGCACCGTGACCAGCGTCCTCGGTCTGCTGGGGATCGACGCCGATCCGATCCGGAGCCGCGAGCATATTCTCCTATCGACCATCCTCGATCACCTCTGGCAGCAGGGTACCGACGCCGATCTGGCCGGCCTCATTCGGGTGATTCAAGAGCCACCCTTCAAGCAGGTGGGGCTGCTCGATCTGGAGTCCTTCTATCCCGCCAAAGAGCGGTTCGAGCTGGCCATGAAGCTCAACAACCTGCTGGCGGCCCCCGGCTTTCAGACCTGGCTCCGAGGCGAACCGCTCGACCCGGGACAGTTGCTCTACACCGCCAAGGGCAAGCCACGGGTAGCGATCATGTCGATCGCCCATCTCTCCGAGCGCGAGCGGATGTTCTTTGTCTCTCTGCTGCTCAATCAGACGGTCGACTGGATGCGGACGCGCCCCGGAACAACCAGCCTCAGAGCCCTGCTCTACATGGACGAGATCTTCGGTTTCTTCCCACCGGTTGCCGAACCGCCGTCGAAGAAGCCGCTGCTGACATTGCTCAAACAGGCGCGGGCCTACGGGCTGGGTGTGGTGTTGGCCACCCAGAATCCGGTCGATCTCGACTACAAGGGATTGTCCAACACCGGCACCTGGTTCCTGGGTCGGCTGCAAACCGAACAGGATCGGGACCGGGTCCTCGACGGTCTGGAAGGAATCGCGGCGGCGAAAAAGGGATTCGACCGCAAGACCCTGTCGCAGATTCTGGGCAGCGTCGGCAAACGGGTCTTTCTGCTCCACAACGTCCATCAGGAGGCCCCGGTGCTGTTTCAGACCCGCTGGGTCATGTCCTATCTGCGGGGACCGCTGACCCGCGATCAGATCGCCCAGTTGATGGCGGACCAAAAGCCCGAGGTGGCGGAGGAGGATACGGTTGCGGCACCCCCGCCGGCGAGCCGGACCGCCGAGATCCCGGCAGCAGAGAAGGAATCCTCCACCCGACCGTCGTTGCCACCGGATATCGCCGAGATGTTCCTGCCGGCTGGCGGAGGTCCCGAACCGGTCACCTATCGACCGGGTGTCCTGGGACTGGCGCGCGTCGACTTTGTCGATCGCAAGAGTCGTCGCACCCTTGACACGGCGGAGAGCTCTCTTCTTCATCCACTCGCAGAAGGAGCGCTTGCCCTGGACTGGAGTCGGTCCGAGGAGCTGGGATTCGATGAGAGTGACTTCGACCGCCAACCGTTGACTGCGGCCGCGTGGGAGCCGGTGCCGGCGGCGACGACCAAAGCGAAAAGCTACTCCGGGTGGAGCCGACAGCTGGCCGACCATCTCTATCGGAACAGTCGGCTCGAGCTCTTCAAGAGCCCGACCTTCGGCATCGTCGCCGAGCCCGGGGAATCGGAGAAGGAATTTCGCGTGCGCTTGGCGGATCTGGCGCGGGAGGAGCGTGATCAGCGGGTCGAGGAGATGCGAGTAAAGCACGCCGCGAAGGTGGAGAAGTTGGAGGAGCGCCTGCGGCGGGCCCGTCAGAAGCTGGAAAAGGAACAGGAGCAGGCAAAGCAGGAGAAGTGGCAGACGGCGATCTCGGTTGGCACCACCCTGCTGTCGGTGCTGACGGGCGGCAAGAAGGTGAGCTCGACAACCATTGGCAAAGCCAGGACCGCGGCCCGGGGCGTGGGTCGGTCTGCCAAAGAAGCGGGAGACGTCGACCGGGCCGAGGAGGACATCGACACGCTGACCGGCAAACTCGCAGAGCTCGAGAGCGAGCTCGAGGGCGATCTTCGGGAGCTCGAGAACCGCTTCGACCCCGAGCTGGAAGAGCTCGAGACCGTCACCGTGCGCCCGAGAAAGAGCGATGTCGAGGTGCGATTGGTGGCCCTGGCCTGGGATCCCAGATAGGGGAGTGGGAGAGCTGAGTTGCCTAGCTTGGGCGCTCGATCCAGTAGTTGGGAGCTTCTTTGGTGATCACCACATCGTGGGCGTGGCTCTCCTTGAGACCGGCGCTGGTGACACGGACGAACCGGGATGCGGTACGCAGCTCCTCGATGCTGGCGCATCCCGCAAGCCCCATCCCCGACCGCAGCCCCCCGGTCAGCTGGGGCAGCATCTGGTGCAGGCTCCCTTTGTGGGGAACCATCCCCTCGATCCCCTCGGGGACCAACTTGTTGAGCGAGGCTTCGCTCTCCTGGAAGTAGCGATCAGCGCTCCCCTCGGACATCGCCGAAATCGACCCCATGCCGCGATAGGCCTTGAAGGTCCTCCCCCGGTAGAGAATGGTCTCGCCCGGACTCTCTTCGGTACCGGCAAAGAGCGAGCCGATCATGACCGAGTGTCCACCGGCGGCGATGGCTTTGGTGACGTCGCCCGAGAACTTGATGCCGCCATCGGCAATTACAGGGATTCCGTGCTCAGCCGCTGCCCGGCTGCATTCCAGGATAGCGGTGATCTGGGGCATGCCGGCACCGGTCACCACGCGTGTCGTACAGATCGAGCCGGGACCGATGCCGATCTTGACCGCGTCGACCTCTCGCTCGATGAGAGCGAGCGTCCCTTCGCCAGTGGCCACGTTGCCGGCGATGAGCCTCACCTCTGGAAACCGCTCCCTCAGCCGGGTGATGGAATCGAGTACTCCCCGGCTGTGAGCATGCGAGGAGTCGAGCACCAGAAAGTCGACCTTGGCATCGATCAGCGCCTCGGCGCGGTGTAGAAGGTCTCCTGCGGCCCCTACCGCCGCCCCCACTCGCAGGCGGCCCAACTCGTCCTTGCAGGCCAGCGGGTACTTGATGGCCTTCTGAATGTCCTTGACGGTGATCAGGCCTTTGAGATTACCGTCCCGGTCGACCACCAGAAGCTTCTCGATCTTGTGCTCGTGTAAGAGAGCCTTGGCTTCGTCGAGGGTCGTCCCCTCGGGCACCGTCACCAGGTTCTCGCTGGTCATCAGCTCGTCAATCCTCTTGTCGTGGTCGACCTCGAAGCGAAGATCACGGTTGGTGAGAATACCCACCAGGTGTCCAGCGTTGTCCGTCACCGGAACTCCGGAGATTTTGTAGTGCGCCATCATCTCCAGCGCCTCGCGGATCTTCTGCTCCGGACGCATGGTGACCGGGTCCACGATCATCCCCGCCTCACTCCGTTTGACCTTGTCGACCTCCGCGGCCTGGACTTCGATCGGCAGATTCTTGTGGATGACGCCGACCCCACCGGCTTGTGCCATGGCGATTGCCAGCCGTGACTCGGTCACCGTATCCATGGCGGCGGACAGCAGCGGGACATTCATTTCGATACCCCGACACAGGACGGTGCTGAGATCCACATCGTTGGGGTGGACCTCGGACAGGGCCGGGGCGATGAGGACGTCGTCGAAGGTAAGGGCTGCAGTTGGGGCGTTCTCGTTCGGACTCATCGGATCTCTCGAGGAATGTAGCGGTGAAGAGGCATCACCGAACTGGTGGCGCCAAGGCTATCAGACTCGCGGTCGAGATCCAGAGACCCGTCGAGCCGTGGTGTCGGCTCTTCCGTGGGCGGCAAAATGCTCAGGAGACCACTGAAGCAGGGGCGCCGCAGCACTTCTTGTACTTCTTGCCCGAGCCACAGGGGCAGGGATCGTTGCGGCCCACCTTGTCGGTCTTGCGGACCATGGTCTGGGGTCGGGTAGCTGGTGCACCTGTCTTTGGAGGGGCGGAGAAGCGGAAACCCGCCGGTGGGGCCTGCCGCCGTCGGCGCTCCTCGGCCATCTGCTCCTCGGAGACCGGCTCGAGACGGAAGAGCCCTTTGATGATCGTGTCCTCGATGCGCTCCTTCATGGCCTGGAAGAGCTCGAAGCTCTCGCGCTTGTACTCCTGCTTTGGATCGCGCTGGCCGTAGCCGCGAAGGCTGATGCCCTCCTTCAGATGGTCGAGGGCCAAAAGGTGGTCTTTCCAGGCCCCATCGACCACCCGCAGCATCACATCGCGCTCGAGGGCGCGCATCATCTCGGAGCCGAGGCGCTCTTCCTTGTCTTCGTACTTGGCCTTGGCGGCTCCGAACAGAGCCTCCTCGATCTCGGCGATTCCCAGCTCCTCGAGCTCGACACCCAACTCGTTGACGTCGATGTCGAAGTAGGCCAGCGTGTCGGTTCGTATCTGGGGGAAATCCCAGTCCCGAGGATCCGATTTCTCCGGACAGTGGGCGTCGAGATAGTAGCCGACGATCTCCGAGGTTGTGCGCAGCAGGTAGTCCTTGCCTTCCTTGCCCTCGAGGACGTCCTTGCGCAGCTCGTAGATCGCCTCGCGCTGTTTGTTCATGACGTCGTCGTACTCGAGGAGGTGCTTTCGAGTCTCGAAGTTTCGTCCTTCGACCTGCCCCTGGGCTCGCTCGATGGCCTTGGAGACCATCTTGTGCTCTATCGGCTCGCCTTCCTCCATGCCCAGGCGCCCCATGAGACCCTGGATCCGCTCCGAGCCAAAGATGCGCATCAGGTCGTCTTCGAGGGAGAGAAAGAAGCGCGACGAGCCCGGATCTCCCTGTCGACCCGAGCGGCCCCGCAGCTGGTTGTCGATACGTCGGCTTTCGTGCCGCTCGGTGCCCAGAATGTGAACACCGCCGGCAGCGAGGACCTCTTCTCTTTCTGTTCCGCAGATCTGGTGGTAGCGGGTCAGAGCGTTTTGATAGTCATCGGCCTCTTGCTCGGGGTCGGCCTCACCATGAGCCAAACCCGCGGGGCTACCACCCAGAACGATATCGGTGCCACGCCCGGCCATATTGGTGGCGATGGTGACCGCACCTTTGCGTCCGGCCTGGGCCACGATCGAGGCCTCGCGCTCGTGATACTTGGCGTTGAGCACCACGTGGGGCACACCTTTGCGCTTGAGCAGCTTGGAGAGCATCTCGCTGCTCTCGATCGAGATGGTGCCGGCGAGCACCGGCTGGCCCCGCTCGTGACAGTCGACGATCTCTTCCGTGACCGCAGCCCACTTTTCCTTTTCGGTGCGGTAGACCAGGTCGGCCCGGTCATCACGGACCATGGGCATGTTGGTGGGAATGACCACCACATCCAGATCGTAGATCTCGCCAAACTCGGTGGCTTCGGTCTCGGCGGTACCGGTCATACCTCCCAGCTTGTCGTAGAGACGGAAATAGTTCTGAAATGTGATGGTGGCCAGGGTCTGGTTCTCGCGCTCGATGCGCACCCCTTCCTTGGCCTCGACGGCCTGGTGAAGGCCGTCCGACCATCGGCGTCCGGTCATCATGCGACCGGTGAACTCGTCGACGATCACTACCTGCCCATCCTTTACCAGGTAGTCCACGTCCCGTCTGAAAAGAGCGTGAGCGCGCAGACCCTGGTTGATGCCGTGAAGGGCTTCCATGTTCTCGATCTCGTAGAGGTTCTCCAATCCGAGGAGCTTTTCGGCCTTGGTCACACCTGACTCGGTAAGAGCGATGGTGTGGGCCTTCTCGTCCACCAGATAGTCACCGGTCGTGGTCTTGCTGCCGTCCTCGTGCTCGATCTCCTCGCCCTTGACCAGCTTGGGAATGATGCGGTCGATCTGGTAGTACTTCTCGATCGACTGTTCAGCCGGGCCGGAGATGATAAGTGGAGTCCGAGCCTCGTCGACCAGGATGGAGTCGACCTCGTCGACGATGGCAAAGACGTGCCCACGCTGGACCATGTAGGCGAAATCGAACTTCATGTTGTCGCGCAGATAATCGAAGCCGAACTCGTTGTTGGTGCCGTAGGTGACGTCGGCGGCGTAGGCCTCCTTGCGCTCGATGTCGGGCATGTCGCTCTGGATGACCCCGACGGTGAGACCGAGGAAGCGATAGATGGCGCCCATCCAGTCCGAGTCGCGGCGCGCCAGATAGTCGTTGACCGTGACGACGTGGGCACCCCGGCCGGTCAGCGCGTTGAGATAGACCGGCATGGTGGCCACCAGCGTCTTGCCCTCGCCGGTCTTCATCTCGGCAATCTTGCCCTGATGCAGGACGATGCCACCGATGAGCTGAACATCGAAAGGCCGCATCTCCACCGTCCGCCGAGCGGCTTCACGCACCACGGCAAAGGCGGGGTTCAGAAGATCATCCAGCTCGACCCCCTGGTCGAGCTGCTGGCGGAACTCGGCGGTCTTGGCGCGAAGCTCGTCGTCCGAGAGAGCTTCGATTTCGGGCTCCAGCGCGTTGATGGCCTCGACCACCGGCTGCATCCGCTTGATGTCGCGTTCGTGCTTGCTACCAAAGACCTTGGCTAGAGCCTGATTGATCATGAGAAATTCCGTGGCTAAGAAGATATTGGAGCGGATGCGCTCCGCCAAGAAAACAACAACAGAAGTCTAGCAGAGATTCCCTGCTGACCCGGACCCGCTACGAGCGGTTGGAGGTGCCGTCGAGGATGTAGCCGAGGGGGTTGACCGGGCGGCCGTCGAGACGCACTTCGTAGTGGAGGTGATAGCCGGTGGCGCGTCCGGTGTTGCCGACATAGCCAATGGTGTCGCCGCGCTTGATCCGCTGACCGGGGGTGACATTGAATCGTGAAAGGTGGCCGTAGCGGGTAGTGAGGCCATAGCCATGGGACAGATATACCGCCTTGCCCAGCCGGCCGTTGCGCTCGGCCTGGACGACGATGCCATCGGCCGCCGCCACAACCGGTTTACCTGGCGAAGTCGAGATGTCGATCGCCTGATGCAGTGCGCGCTCGCCGGAGTACGGATCGCGTCGCCAACCATACCCACTGGTCAGCAGTCCCTTGACCGGAGCGATAGCCGGTGTAGAGGAGATCAGACGGAACCGCTCGTCGAGCTGCGAGGTTACTGCCTCGAGCTCGCCGGCCAGCGTTTCGGCCCGCTGCTGCATGTCGTCGAGCACGGCCCCCGGCGCCGCTGCTACCGAGGCCGGGATATCAGAGCCACCCACACCCGTCTCCTGGCTGACGGTCAGTCCGTCGAGACCGGCAACGATGGCAAGCTGACGGGTCCGGTCCTCGAAATCGACCAATTGCTTCTGTAGCTTTCTGATGCTGGTTTCGAAGCCCTGATTGACCTGGCGGAGCTCGTCGTTCTCCGTGTCCAACAGCGCCAGCTCGCTCTCGTCGATCTTGATGGTGAAGTAGGACCAGGTCGTAAAGGCCGACACCACCAGGAGGAACAGCGCCAGTCCGACAGCGATTGCTACCTGGCGATTGGTGATGCGGAATTTCCGAAAGCGTGCCCGGGAATGGGGCACAATAATCACGGTGTGGTGTTTCAAGCCCATGATTCAGCAGATGATGCGACCCGCCCCCCGAGCAGGTCTATTGATAGCGACCGGACAATTCTACTTTGAGCACAAGCCTTGTCAAGGGTTTTTCCGACAACTGCCGGAAAACAAAGCTACATAAAGGCTCTTCTATTTCCTTTTTCAAACCATCATGTGGCAGAGATAGGCAGCCGCGACACCCAGGTAGTTCCCCAGGGCGTAGCCGATAAGCGCCAACATGATCGAAACCGGTACGAGTTCTTCGCGGTGGAAGCTGGCGGCCACCGGTGCCGAGGCCGCCCCACCTACCGCCGCCACGCTCGAGACCGCGGCCATGCCGACATCGAGGCGGAGAAGCCGCGCACCAAACAAGATAAAGACGAAGTGGACCGCGATACAGACAAACCCCGCGACCAGGAACCACTGAGCCCCGGCCAGTTGCGAGAGGTCGGCCGAAGCGCCGATCATGGTCATGTAGATGTAGACAAAGGTCATGGCCAGCGGCTCGGTTCCCGGGATTTTTTTGAGTGGCGTGGCCGAGAGCAGAATACCGATGGTGGTGACCAGCAGCATTGCCCAGGTACTGTGCTGGAACACCGGCGGGAACTCCGGAAAGAAGCCCGCCAGATACCTGGCGGCAAATATCGCCGTAAAGCCAAAACCCAGCAGGGTCAGCAGATCGCGAAAGTGAATCTCATGGCTCTTTTTCTCGACTTCTTTGGTGGACTCGGCGATGTGATCGATCTGCTCTTGCGAGACACGGGTGAATCGATTGAACCAGCTGGCCCATTTTCTGGAGGTGATGATGATGGGGAAATAGACGAGATAGACGAAGTTGTCGACGATGACAACGACGCCGACAAATTCCTCGGGTGTCTTGAGGCTCTCGGCCACTGCGGCCAGATTGCCGGTGCCACCGATCCAACTACCGGCCAGCGCTCCAAAGCCGGACCAGGCGTTCTCGGGAAGACCGGACCTGAACAGGTAGAAGGAGACGGCGGCACCCACCACGATGCCGACCGCTCCGATCACGAGCACGACGGCGCCACGCCAAGCCACCCGCATGGCCTCGCGGATGTTGATGTCCAGCAACATGAGGACAATGAACAGCGGCACGGCGAAGGACTTGAAGGTGGTGTAGATGGGGCTCGAGCGCGGGATGATGTCGGGGCTGTTCAAGAAGGGGACAAGACTCAGATTGCTCAAGAAAATAGGCGTCAAGAAGATCCAAATGATCGCCGGCAAGAAGTTGAAGACCTTCCATTTGGTCTTCCTCTCGAGCCAGACAAAAAAAACCGGGATCATGGTGATGACGGCCATCACCCCGACGAGATCGGTAAAGACGGGCTCAGATTCCATAGTCTCTCCGCGGCGGTCGTGTGCGAGCGACGCTAGCACGCCACCGTCAGGAGCGGAAACGGCCGTTCGTCAGCGGCGGCCTCCTCCAGCGCGGCCACCCCCGCCACCGGCCGATCGAAAGCTACCGCTGCTGAAGCCGTTGGCCCTCGCGCCGCCGCTCATGCGGGCTCCTCGCTGGCTGTCGAGTGCCCCCATATTGCTATAGCCACCGGTATTGGCGAAGCCGCCGGCACCGGTGTTCGGCACGTCGGCACGGGCGCGGTTAGAGCCTCCGTCCGGAAGGCTGGCGCGGTCGGGGGTTTGGGCGTTGTTGCGCGCGACATCCAGTGGCTCACTCCGGGCGTGGCCCCAGTTGCCACCGCCGTCCATCTGCTTCCAATTGCCGTCATCGTCGAATTTGTAGATGCCGCCGCCCTGGCCGGCGTAGATATTGTTACCGACCTGCACATCGCTCATACCGGTGTCGGAACGCAGAACGTCGATACCGCTGGTGGCTGCGGCCTTGCTGGTGGTGGCCTCCCTGCGTGCGGTAGTGGCGCCCACTGGATCGCGATTGCCCTGATAGACGTTGTCGACAGCCGCTCGATGTCCTGCGGCCTGGGCACCGGTGCGGGAGTTGTACGACTTGCCGACGTGCTCCGCCCAAGGTTCGTTGCCCCACGCGTGCAGGCCTCTCGAGCCCCGGTTGGCGGCTTGGGCATCGCCCCACCGATGGTAGACATTGCCGGTGGTTGCCGCCCAGTGCGCCGGGCCGGTCGCCCCCCAGTCTCCCTCCGGGCCGTGACGATAGCGCCACCCGGCCGGACCCCACCAGGGATAGGCACCCCACCCCCGCCCGCCGCCAAAGCCAAAGCCGATCGCCCAGCCGGTCCAGGGGGTGAAGGTCAGATTGCTGCCCAGGCCGTAGGTGACGGCGGGTCCGTACCAGTAGTCTCCAAGCCACGGAGTGTAGTGATAGCCGGTGCCATAGACGACCGTCTCCCCGTCGGTGTAGACGCCGTAGTAGCCGGGGAGATAGCCGACGTGGACGAAATCGGAGTCCGCCTCGTACAGCTCGACAAAGGTGACGTAGTAGAGGGGGGAGGTGGCGGGGATCGAGTAGATCTCGGCTGGAACGGTGGAGGCAACGGTCCACGGGCCGTCGAGCGACGAAGCCTGGAACCAGACGCCGTTCTCGACGGCAAAATAGGAGTCAGACGTGGTCACGATAACGGGAACCGAGCTGTTGGCGACATACCGGAGCGAGGTGGTCTCGATCGGTTTTAGCTGAGGCTCGCCGTCATATTCCGGTGGTGTCATCCTGGCAGTACTTTTGTCGACCTTTGCCGTCTGCGGGATGCTGTTGGCGATGACCGCCTCCCTGGCCTGGGAGGTCCCGGACACCGACGCCTTGACATTCTCCTTGGGGCTGTCGTCCGGAATGTCGGCGAAGTCCGCCGGCAAGCTGGCGCTCGTCACATGGGCCCATGGTCCTTCGGAGGTGGCGGCTCGAAACCAGCGACCGGCGAGCAACACATAGAGCTGCTGGTTGGAATCGTCGACCAAGATCTGTCCGGTGGTGTTGGCGACGTAGAAAAGGTCGGTTCCCGGGATCCGCTTGTAATCGGGCTCGCCGTCGATGACCACCAGAGACGTCGGGCTGGTGGCGATGTAGACCTCGGGTACCGGCCCCTCTGCAAGCGACGGCGCTTTCTGCTCTGTCTGGTCTTGCCCATCCTCCCCTTGTGGGGACTCGCTCTTGCCCGTGAGTAGATCTACGCGGCGTGTCGCCAGGACCTGCTGTTCCGCCTGGGCAAGCTCGAGTGGAAAGGTCCGGGCTACGGTCCAAGGTTCTTCGAGGTGCAGGGCCTGCATCCAACCGTCGAAGACGTGCAGGTAGTGCACCCCCGACGGCGCTTTGAGGAGGAGAACCGTGGTGTTGATCAGCTGCTGGTACTTGGTCCCTTCGACCTCGCGCCAGGCCGGATCGCCATCGATGTAGACAAGAATCGCCGGCTTGTTGGAAATGATGATGTGGGGCGGTGTGTTGTCGAACGGCGCCTGCGACCGCTTGCTGTCGGTCTGCAGCCTCGAGAGATCGGCTTCGAGGCGATCGAGCGACAAGGTTCGCGAGGTGGAGGTGACCACGCCTTGGAGTGCCCGCTGGTAGCTCGCGGCCTCGTCCGGTGCCGTGGGGAAGCTGACCTTGGTGATCTCGAGGTCGCTGAAGTCAACCCGTCGAGCCCCCTTGTCGACATCGCTTTTGGCGGTGAACCAGTAGACCCCATAGTTGGATGACCCGGCCCCAGCGGACTCGATCAGGACCGCACCGTAGGCTTTTAGCTTGTATTCGTCCCAGGTTTGGAGCTGCGGTTGATAGAGGGTGACGGTGAGGTCGTCGCTCGTCGCGACCCGGGGCCACCCGGTGTCGACTGGTGCCTCCTCCTGCTGGGACGGCGGGGTCGCGCCCGGGGCTTGAGCAGTCACCAGCGATCCAGAAAAGAGGAGCACAACGAGGCACAGAGTCAGCTCGAATCTTCTGAGCAAAGTCATAGGTGGGTTCCTTTCTCGTGGTGCGTTGCCATCGGCCCCGAGGGGCGGTCGATCGTGCACAGATAGCTGCCGGATAGGCTGCATGCTAGCCTGCGCCAGAAATCGGTGCAGTGACAGTTGCCACTGGAGTCGAAGCATCCCACAGCCGTGCCCAAAACCTGAAGGGAGGCGATCATGGGTCGAGGACTTCTCCTGCTGATGGCGCTCAGCCTGCTCTCTACCGGGGCGACAGGAGTCGAAGGTAGCGATGGCCGGACCGACCCGGACAGGCCGAAGCCCCGCGCGCGCGAGCTCGGTCTCGTGTTCGGCGTACTCCCCACCGGCCCACACAACGCCATCACCGATGTCTCGGGAGTGCGGGTGGGTCACTTCACTCTGCAGCGGGGTAGACAGTTCAACACCGGTATCACCGCAGTCCTTCCCCACGGCGGCAATGTCTTCCACCAGAAGGTGCCGGCCGCCATCGTCGTCGGCAACGGCTTTGGCAAGCTGTTGGGCAGCACACAAGTCAACGAGTTGGGTGAGCTCGAGACCCCGATACTCCTGACCGGCACCCTCAACGTTCCCAAGGTAGCGGACGGCCTCATCACCTACATGCTCTCGCTACCCGGGATGGAGGATGTGCAGTCGATCAACCCGGTGGTGGGGGAGACCAACGACGGCTATCTGAGCGACATCAGGGCGCGTCCGCTTGGCGCGCCGGAGGTCCGCCAGGCGATCGAGAGCGCTGGGGAGGGTCCAGTGGTAATGGGAACCGTCGGCGCGGGGACCGGCACCGTCTGCTTCGACTTCAAGGGAGGCATCGGCTCGGCCTCACGGCGCCTCGATAAAGACAAGGGTGGATGGACGGTGGGAGTCCTGGTGCAGACAAACTTTGGCGGGCCGTTGATGATCAGTGGCTTGCCCACCTCGATCGATGGCAAGCCGCTGGGGGTGTTTCTCGAAGAGCACACCATGTCGATGGCGGAGACCCCCAATCCCGACGGCTCGTTGATGATCGTGGTGGCCACGGATGCGCCTCTGACCCACCGCAACCTGCGGCGGCTGGCTGAGCGGAGCCTCTATGGCATGGCCCGCACCGGCGGCTACGGGAGCAACGGCAGCGGGGACTACGCGATCGCCTTCTCGACCCACGAGGCCTGGAGGATCCGGCGCAGCACCGATCCGGCGGTCTCGCCAAGACCGGTGCTCGACAACTCGGCCACCAGTGGGCTCTTCCTCGCCGCCACCGAGGCGACCGAGGAGGCCATCGTCGACAGCCTGTTTGCGGCCACGACCACCGAGGGATTTCACGGCACCGTGCCGGCCCTACCGGTGGAGAAGGTCCTGGAGCTGGCGGGGATCTCCGACTAGGCTGCCAACACGCCCTTGAGGTGATCGCCCAGTCTCAGGGTAAGGGTCACGATCTCGAACGTCGGATTGGAGCAGCCGACGGTGGGGTAGACCGAGCTGCCCCCCAGCCAGAGATTCGACAAACCGTGTACCTTGCAGTCGACATCGACCACCCCTTTGCTGGGGTTGGGGTCCATGCGAGTCGACCCCATATGGTGGAAGCTGGTGTAGGCCCGGGGCCAGGGCTCGGTCTCGGTGACCAGCAGCTTTCCACGCCCGCCAAAGCTCGCGGCGAGGCTGCGCACCATGATCTCGGAGGTCAGACGGACACTGCGGGCATCCTGCTCGGTGAGCTGCCACTCCAGCTTTGTGCGCGGCATACCCAACTCGTCCCGCTCATCGGCCAGACGCACACGGCTGTCGCGGTTGGGTACCTGCTCGCTGGCGATGCCGAGAGTGCCAAAGTAGGTCGCACCCGCGGCCAGCTCCTGATCCGTGAAGGAGAGAATCTCGCCGGCCATGTTGTCGACTTCCAACGCGATATCGGATAGGAACTCCGGCTTTCTCGGCTTCACGATCGCCAACGCGTTGAGCAGTTGATGCTCTCGTTGGACTTCCGGGCGAACCCTCATGATGCCGCGGAATCTCCTTTTCTGCGGACCGGTCGTGCTGTAGGCGCGCATCGAGGCCGCCCGTCCCGGCATCACCAGGAAGCCGACCCGCAACAGGGGATGATCCATGAAGTAGCGTCCCACCAGATCGTGACCGTTGCCCAGGCCCTCTTTCTGCACCCGGTTGGAGGCAAGCAGGATGCGGGCGTTCTCGATCCCACCGGTGGCCAGCACATAGACGCGAGCGTGCACGCGAAAGCGGTTGCCGGCCAGGGAGGCGACGGCGATCCCCTCGACACGCGAGGCCTCGTCGTTGGTCAGGATCTCCACCGCATTGCTGTTGAAGAGCACGCGGGAATTCCTGGATTGACGCATCGCCTTCTTGAAGCGCTCGGCGAAGCGGGTGGGTGCGCTACAGTGAAGAAAGGAATTCTCGATCTGCGCCTCGGGACCAATGGGCAAAATCTCGGTTGGCGTATTACCTTCGGCCTCGTCGAAAGGGGTAATCTGGACGATTCTGGCCGCCCGTCGATGAAAGGCCTGCATCTCCTCCTGCGCGATGGGCCAGCCACTGTCTGCGACCCACTCCCGGACCTGTAGATCCTCGGCGTCCAACGGGCGGCACCAGCCGTTCCAGGTGTTGGTGGTGCCACCGTAGTAGCGGTTGCGGGTTTCGGTCAGGTATTCGGTGTCGGGTCCGAGGGCGGTCCCGCTCTCGACGCCGGCGTAGAGATCCTGTGTTGCCTGGTCGAACTCGAGCGATCCGCTCTCCAACAACACGACCTCCAGCTGGGTGTCCGAGAGCTCCCGCGCCAGGGTGATCCCCACCGCTCCGCCACCGACGATGCAGACATCCGCTTCGATGACTTCGTCGCGGTCGATCTCACTGGAATCAATGTACAAGGATGCACCCTCCCTGTG
>JBAUDS010000411.1:0-11040 GCA_049678185.1 Thermoanaerobaculia bacterium | reverse complement strand
GCGTTACGCTCGGTCGGGCCCACTCAACGTACTTCGAGTACGCCTTCGCAGGCCCTCCCTCGCAAGCCTTGCAGCTACAGGCACCTACGCCGCTTCGCCACGAACGGCGGTGAGAGGTGCAGGCTAGACGGTCAGCCGCCTTGGTGCGTATACTCCTCGAGTCAGATGCGCTCACCCTGGTTTTTTCTCGTCCTCGTCGCGGTCCTGGTCACGCCGGCCTGTGACAAGGCGACCCCGGTCGCCCCGACCGGCGCCAGCATTACGCTCAGCGCCTCACCCGAACGGATCGAGAAGGTCGGCCAGACTACGATTGCCGCGTTGTTGCGCAAGAGCGATGGATCGCGGGTAAACCCCGGTACCGAGGTGACCTTTACCACCACCCTCGGCGTCCTGGCAGAGAATGTCGTCCCCACCGACGACGGCGGTGTGGCGCTGACGACGCTGCGCGGCGACGGACGGGTGGGCACGGCGACTGTGGTCGCCAACTCGGGCGGGGCCAGCGAGGCTTCGGTCGATGTGGCCATCGGCTCTTTCGCCTTTTCGGTGACCCTGGTAGCGACTCCCGGCACCATCTCGCGCAGCGGTGGCGGGGTGGATCTGTTGGCCACGGTCCGCGACGACTTTGGACAGCTGGTCTCGGGCATCGCGGTGACCTTCGACTCCGAGCTGGGGGTACTGAATTCTCGCGGCTCACCGGTTCTCAGCAACAACCTGGGCGAGGCCCGCGACCGACTGGCGGTCTCCGGTTCCGACATCACCGTTCTGGTCACCAGTTCGTTTGTGGTCTCGGCGCTGGCCGCCACCGAAGGGGGCTCGCTGATCGAGGCCACCGCGACGATCCAGATCGAAGGAGGCGCCGGCAGCATCGTGCTCCAGGCCACCCCGAGCACCATCCCGGACGCGGGCGGCACTTCGGAGCTGCTGGCGGTAGTGCGCGCCAACAACGGCGAGCCGCAGGCCGGCGAGGGGGTGACCTTCTCGACCGATGTCGGCTCGTTGGCCTCGGGGGGCAGCATCGTCGTCACCAACTCGTTGGGAGAGGCCCGAGACACCTTGACGGTGACGGAGCAGGACTTGAACGCCGTGAGCACCGGTTTCAGCGTTGGGGCACAGACAACGGGCAGCGCCGGCGCGCAGCTCCAGGCGACCGCCACGGTCAGTGTCTCCGGGCGGCCGCCGATAGCCGACTTCACCTTCATCACCTCGCTGGGGGGTTGTCTGGTGAGCTTCGACGGGACGGTGAGCTCCGGTACGGCCCCGTTGACCTACAGCTGGAGCTTTGGTGACGGCGGGACGGCGGTGGGCGGCACGACCTCACACACGTATGTCTGCACCGGTATCGAGAGCTTTGTCGTCACCCTCAGCGTCACCAACGCCTTTGGCAACGACGTCGTCCAAAAGAACGTCACCCCGCAGCCCTAATAGTCCGTGGCAGAGGGCGCGCGCGGTCGCGCGGCGAGCCCGATTGGGAGACCCTTCGAATTCCACAGAAGAAAAGCGCTGATCCTGGTACAATCCGCCCGAATTCACGACTCCAAGCAAAGTCGCTTGGACACGGGTTCACTCCACCATGCCCGAGACATCGCAGCCGACGTCGCTCGACGCCTTGCACCAGCGCTGGAAGGTCGATCCGACCCCCCAGCTCTCACTCCATCTGGCCGATGAGCTGGGACGTCACAATCGCCAGGCCGAGGCGGTGGAGGTCCTGGAGCAGACCCTGCGGGCCCACCCGGAGCACGTCGCGGCCCTGGTGGCCCTGGGCCGCCTCCGGCTGGTGCTCGGTCAGCAGGTGGCGGCGTCACAGGTGTTGGAGAAGGTGGTCACCGACGACCCGACCCATCTGGTGGCCAACAAGCTCCTGGTCAACCTCTATCTCGATCTGGGAAAAGAAAAACAGGCCAGGGATCGCTTGGATCTCTACGCGCTGCTCAACGAGAGTGACCCCGATATCGAGCAGCTCGAAAGAAAGTTTGCACCGTATGTGGTCTTCAGGCTGCCGTCGCTGCCGCCACCACCACCCGATCTGGCGACGCTCGAGCCAACCACGCCGGCAGGGAGGGCTGCCGAGGTCGTCGCGGCTGCCCCGACGCGTCCGGCCGCGAGACCGTTGGTGACGCCGGCAGCCGATCCCTTCCCCGAGGTCTGGGAGGGCATCGGAGATGGCGACTACTGGCGGCGGATCGCTGCCGAGGGGATCTTTCCGCTGCCGGCGGATACCGCCGTCCCTCCGCCCGAGCCCGTCTCACCGACCGAAGATGCCACGGTGACGATTGCTGAGCTCTACCTGCAACAGGGTCATCTGCAAGAGGCAGCGAGCACTTTTCGCGAGGTCTTGGAGCGAGAGCCCGAGAATGTTGCGGCCCGCGAGGGTTTGGAGGAGATCGAGCTCCAGCTGGCGCCACCGGTTATCCAGACCTCCCCAGCTGCCCAGACACCCCCGGCTGCCCAGGTGCCCCCGGTTGCCGAGGATGGCGAGGTCGAGAGCAAGGAGCGCAAGGCACGAGCCCTCAAGAGGTATCTTCGTCGCTTGCGCACGGGAGCCGACGAGAAGGACCATTGATGTTCGAGAGTCGGCTCCAGCACCTCCTGCAGCAGATCAACGGCGCCCTGGCTGTCTCGCTGGTCGATCAGGACGGTATCCCGGTCGAGTCGGCAGGTGGTAGTGACGGGCTCGATCTCGAAGCTCTGGCAGCCGAGCTGATGGCCCAGACCCGTTCGATTGCCGATGACCACCGCGAGCTGGACGTGGGGGAGGTCCGTCAGTTTTCCGTCACCACCGAGCGCTATACGATTCTGGTGAGCGCTCTCGACAAGGGCTACTATCTCCTCCTGGTGCTTGGTGACAGAGGAATCTACGGCAAGGCCCGATTCGAGCTACGGCGCGCATTGTTGGAGTTCGAGAAGGATCTCTATTGAAACGAGGTTGGTGAGTGCTGACATTCGAGCAGATAAAGGAGCTGATCGACCTGGTGTGGGAGCGTGGGCTCCAGGGACTCGAGATCGAGCGTCAGGGGTTTCGTATCCGCATCGACGGCAGGGTCGAGATCCCGGACCGGGTGGCGGTGAGCGGTGCAGGAGCGGATGTACCCAGGTCGCCGTCGGCGAGCCCGGGGCCGGAGGCCGCGGAGGCCGTCGAGAGGGCGGCGCCGGCGGAGAAAAAGGCGGCAGCGGAGACGGCCGCCAACGGGCACGTCCTCAAATCCCCGATCGTTGGTACCTTTTACCGCTCTCCGAATCCCGAGGCCGATCCCTATGTGAAGAAAGGCGACGAGGTCAAAGAGGGTCAGGTTCTGTGCATCGTCGAAGCCATGAAGCTGATGAACGAGATCGAGTCCGACCAGGCGGGAGTCATCGAGGAGGTCTACCCCAAAAATGCACAGCCGGTCGAGTTCGGAGAGCCTCTATTCCTGATCCGGCCCGCCTGAAGCGGCCAGCTCCCCATGTTCACGAAGATCCTTGTCGCCAATCGGGGAGAAATAGCCCTTCGAGTCATTCACGCCTGCCGCGAGCTCGGCATCAAGACTGTTGCCGTCCATAGCACGGCGGACGCCGACTCCCTCCATGTGGCCTACGCCGACGAGGCGGTCTGTATAGGTCCGCCTCCTTCCACCGAGAGCTATCTAAACGTCACCTCGATCATCTCGGCCGCCGAGATCACCGGCGCCGACGCGGTGCATCCGGGCTACGGCTTTCTGGCCGAAAACGCGGCCTTTGCCGAGGTGCTGGCGGAGTGCCAACTCGAGTGGATCGGACCGCCCCCTAGCAGCATCCGTCTCATGGGTGACAAGTCCAAGGCTCGCCAGACTGCGGCGGCGGCCGGGGTGCCGGTGCTGCCGGGGAGCCGCGAGCCGTTGGCCGACGCCGCCGAGGCCGCCAGGGTGGCAGCCGAAGTGGGTTTCCCCGTGATTCTCAAAGCGGCCGCCGGTGGTGGCGGGCGAGGCATGCGGATCGTTCAGAAGTCCGACGTGCTCGCCAGCCAGTTCGAGACCGCCAGTCACGAGGCCCTCAAGGCGTTTGGCGACGGCTCGATCTACCTCGAGCGGTTTCTGATGGAGCCGCGGCACATCGAATTCCAGATATTCGGCGACAAGTACGGCAGGGTCATACATCTTGGCGAGCGCGAATGCTCGATCCAGCGGCGCCATCAGAAGCTCATCGAAGAGGCGCCTTCACCGGCGCTGACCGCCGAGTTGCGCCAACAGATGGGCGACGCGGCGGTCAAGCTGGCGGCAGCCGCCGGCTACACCAACGCCGGCACGGTGGAGTTCCTTCTCGACCGGGATGGCAGCTTCTACTTCATGGAGATGAACACCCGCATACAGGTCGAGCACCCGGTGACCGAAGTGGTGACGGGAACCGATCTCGTCAAGCTCCAGATCCAGGTGGCCGCTGGTGAGCGGCTGACGCTCCCCGACGCCCTTGTCGCTCGCGGGCACGCCATCGAGTGTCGGATCAATGCCGAAAATTCTGAGACCTTCAACCCGTCTCCCGGTCGCATCTCTACCTTCCACCCCCCGGGTGGCCCCGGCATCCGTGTCGATACCCATGTCTACGAGGACTACTTCATTCCTCCACACTACGACTCGCTGCTGGCCAAGCTCATCGCCTACGGTCGCGACCGCGAGGAGGCCATTGCCCGCATGGAGCGGGCCCTGGACTTCTTTGTTGTCGATGGTGTCGACACCTCCATCCCGCTCCACCAGAAGATCATGCGAGATTCGAGATTCCGAGCCGGCAACATCTCGACGCGCTTTATGGAGCGGTTTCTGCACAAGACCCCCGCCGGGGTAGCGAGCGGGGTGGAGAGTTGACCACTGTGGAGGGCTGTCCGTGAGCGCCAACGAACAATTCCAGTCACGGTGGGGTTTGGTTCTGGCCACCCTCGGAATGGCGGTCGGCACCGGAAACATCTGGCGTTTCCCCCGCATCGTGGCCACCAACGGCGGCGGCAGCTTTCTCATCGCCTGGGTGATCTTTTTGTTGATCTGGTCGGTGCCGCTGATGATCGCCGAGTTCGCCTTTGGCAAGCGGGCGCGGAAGGGGACGGTGGGTGCGTTCATCCGCATAGCCGGCGAAGGCAAGGGGTGGATGGGGGGCTGGGTGGCGCTGTGCGCCACCGCCATCATGTTCTATTACTCGGTGGTGGCTGGCTGGTGTATCCGGTACTGCGTGGCGGCGATCCTGGGGGAGCTCCGTGGTGCCGACCCCGAGGCCTTCTGGGAGTCCTACGCCGGCACGACGCAGGCCTTCTGGACCCACGCCGTGGCGCTCGGGCTGGCGATAGGGGTGGTCTGGTTCGGTGTCCGCGGCATCGAGCGGGTGGCCAAAGTGCTCATCCCGACTCTAGTGGTGCTGGTGGTGATTCTGGCGATCCGAGCGGTAACGCTGCCCGGCGCTGCCGCTGGGCTCGAGTTTCTTTTCAAGCCGGATCTCCAGGCGCTGGGAGACTTTCGCGTTTGGCTCGCTGCTCTGACTCAGAATGCCTGGGACACGGGGGCGGGCTGGGGTCTGATCCTCACCTATGCCATCTATATGAAATCGAGAGAGGACATTCCCCTGAACGCCGTCCTTATCGGCTTTGGCAACAACGCCATGTCGCTCTTAGCCGGCATCATGGTGCTGTGCACGGTCTTTGCGATCAACCCCGGTGCCCGCGATCAGATCGTCGGCGCGGGAAACGAGGGACTGACCTTTATCTGGATGCCACAGCTCTTTGCGCAGATGCCGGGCGGCCGTTTCTTCATGATCTTCTTCTTCCTGGCTCTTTCCTTTGCCGCCCTGACCAGCTTGATCTCAATGGTCGAGCTCGCGGCGCGCAATTTGATGGACTCCGGGATGTCGCGCAAACGGGCGGTGGGCATCGTCGCCACGGCGGGTCTGATCTTTGGCACGCCCTCGGCCCTTTCAGTCACTTTCCTCAACAACCAGGACTGGGTCTGGGGTGTCGGGCTGATGCTCTCCGGGTTGTTCTTTGCTCTCGGTGCCCGTAGCTTTGGTGTCGATCGTCTGCGGCGAGAGGTGGTCAATGCCGAGGGTGCGGATCTCCAGGTAGGGCGCTGGTGGAGCTTTCTTGTAGCGGTCGTCATCCCGGTCGAGGCGCTGGTGCTGATGATCTGGTGGCTCTGGGGAGCCAGCGTCGGCAAAGAGGCCAGCGAGTGGCTGAACCCCTTCAACGCCGGCTCGGTGGGTACCGTCCTGGCTCAGTGGGCGGTGGCGCTGGTGGCGCTGCTGGCGCTCAATAAGTGGATGAGCAGGAAGACCATGAAAGGTGAGGCGAGCCCATGAGTCTGTCGGCGGCGGTCATGATGGTGCTGATTTGCGGCTTTATCTGGGGTGGCTTCTCGGCGTTTCTGACGCGGGCGATCCGCCGGGAAGGCGACAAGCAACGGGTCGATGAATAGGGTGGAAGGGTGACCGACAAAGACATTCTCGATGCATATTTTTGTAACCGGATTCATGGGCGTGGGTAAATCGACGGTCGGTCGGTGTCTGGCGGCAGCGCTCGAGCTGCCGTTCGTCGATCTCGACGAGGAGATCGAGAGTCGCACGGGCGAGTCGATCGCCAGCGTCTTCGACCAGCGAGGAGAAGCGGCATTCCGCCAGCAAGAGAGTGAGGTGCTGGCCGCTATCGTGCGACGTCCACCGGCGGTCATCGCCACCGGTGGCGGCACGGTGACCAGTGAGGAAAACCGGGTGCTGATGGAAGCTCACGGCGTCAGTGTGTGGATCGATCTCCCCTTCGCCAGCATTGCGCGCCGGGTGGTGGGCGAAGAGCAAGTCGAGCGTCCTCTCTTTGAGGACCGGAGCCAGGCGCATGCCCTCTTTCAGGCTCGCCTCTCTGCCTATCAAGCCTGCAATCTCAGGATCGCCGTAAAGGCGGAGGACGGTCCCGAGAAGATCGCCGCCAAGATTCAGCAGCAGCTGCAGGAGACCCCGTGCGCTACTTGATCATCTCGGACATGCACGGCAACTGGGATGCACTGACGGCCGTTCTAGACCATGCGGCCGGGGAAGAGCTCGATGCGGTGCTCAATCTGGGCGACCTGGTCGGCTATGGCGCTAGCCCCAACGAAGTCGTCGAAGCGCTCGAGGAGCTGTCGCTACCGAGTCATACGGTGCGCGGCAATCATGACAAGGTGGTGGCCGGCATCGACGATGGGATGGGGTTCAACCCCACGGCCCTGACCGCGGCCCGCTGGACGGCGGAAGAGCTCACTGCCGCCAATCTGGAACGCGTCCGTGAGCTGCCACAGGGCCCCAAACAGGTGGACGAGGGGTTGGTCATCTGTCACGGTTCACCTTTTGACGAGGACTACTACCTGCTGTCGGTCTTCGATGCCGAAGAGATCTTCTCTTCCTGGAAGACCGCCGTCACCTTCTTCGGGCACACCCATGTGCCCGCCGCCTTTGCTTGCCGTGAGGGCGGCGGCATCGAGATCGAGGTGCTCTACGGCGACGAGGTAAAACTCGACCTGGAGGTGGATTACGGCGTCCGCTACCTCATCAATCCGGGCTCGGTGGGGCAACCGCGCGACCGGGATCCGCGAGCCGCCTACATGATCTATGACAGCGAAGCCCAGGTGGTCCTGCTGCGCCGGGTCGAATACCCGGTGAGCGAGGCGCAGGAGCGGATCATCGAGGCCGGTCTGCCAAGGTTGCTGGCGGATCGACTGGCACTGGGATACTAAGAGAGGGCTTGGGGGCTTGAGGGCTTGGGGCCCTTGGGGACGAAGCGGCCGGCCCTCGGTGGTGCCGGCCGGGGTGGGTGGGAGCGATAGGCTACTGACCTAGAACAAGACGAGTAGTAGACCCCATCTCAGCAGCCGACTGAGCTTGGAGATCTCCCGGCCCGGTGGTCGAGACGTCGCCGTCGCCGTCCAGCCGGGCCACCAGGATGCCAGATTCCGGCAGCTCGGCTCCCATCATGCTGTCCGCGAATCCCAAGGTCAGATCGAGGGGGAAGGTGGGTTGGCTGATCCTTTTCGCGGCCACCGGCGGCCCCGCTTCGCCTGTCCGCAGAAAAACGAAGAGAGTGGCACCGGGGCTGGCTGGCGCGCCCAACTCGAGACGCATGCCGTAGCTGTCGGCGGCGGTCTGTGGTGCCGGCGTGGTCTGAGATGGCGGAGCCGTCGCCGCCGCCGGCTGTGGTGTTGCCGGTGCCTGGAGCCTACCCTGCTCGGCCATGACGATCAGCTCTTCAATCTGGGGGTGGCTGCCACCGGCCATCTCCAGACCCAGCTCCCAGCTGTCCATCGCCTGATCGGGTTGCCCGAGCTGGTGGAGGGCAAGGCCCCGGTACATCAAGGCATCGGGGTGATCCGGGTATTGGGCGAGCAGGCGGTCGAGGAGATCGACCGAGACGGCGTATTGCCCCATGCTGAGCCGCACGACCCCGTGAACATAGAGACCGTCCGGATCATCGGGGTTCTGCTGTAGCAGCACTCCAGCGTGCTCGAAAGCCTCCACCAACTGGCCGGCAGCCAGGTGGATGATGGCCGCCTCCTTGCGCGCCATGATGTCCTCAGGGCTCGTGGCCAGATGCCCCTCCAGCTCGGCGATCCGCTGGGCGAGCTCGGGTGGTACCGGGGCCGTCGCCTGGTGTGGCGGCTCGCTCGGGGTGCCTTGGGCGGCCGGAGCCTGGGCTGCCGGCAGGGCGTCGGGCTTGGCATCGCGGAGAGCAAGATAGATCAGGGTTGTGACCAGCAGGACGAGGGCGGCGCCAAAGGCGAAACCGACGAGGAGGGGATGACGGGTACCGAGGCTTGCTGTGGTCGGTGTCGCCAGGGGGGTCGGCGCCGG
Source organism: Thermoanaerobaculia bacterium (assembly GCA_049678185.1). Classification (GTDB taxonomy): domain Bacteria; phylum Acidobacteriota; class Thermoanaerobaculia; order Multivoradales; family JAHEKO01; genus M0029. The sequence goes on along the minus strand of JBAUDS010000411.1, from coordinate 2,241 downwards.
CTTTGCCGGCGGCTGGGTCGGCATTCTCCGCCGCAGCTTGTCCAACTCGCGCAGAGTACGGGCGGCCGCAAGCTCCAACTCTCGGCGATCGCCGGGATCGGCCTTCTCCTCCTCCGCCCTCTTCAGCCGCTGGTAGAGCTCGTCCTTCCGGTTCTCGAGATCCGCGATCTTGAGGCGCACGTCGCCGTCGCCAGTGGCATTGCTCGCTTTGCCCTGCCGGCGAAGCTGGAAGGCCGCCCATAGACCACCGGCGAGACCCACGGCCAGCACCAGGAGTCCCGGTACCCAGATGGATCCGCTCAAGAGCTCACCTCGCGGCGGACCTGCTCCAGATAGACCTCGAGGTCGGATTCGGCAGGCGTCGGAGTGTCGCCTTGGGCGTCGGAGCTGTCGGGTCGCCTGGTTCGCCTTATCACCAGGGCCAGCCCGCCGAGCAGGGCTGCGATCGGCAGGATCCACACCAGCAGATTGAAGCCCTTGGCCTTGGGCTCCAATCGGATGAACTCGCCGTAGGACTGCTCGAAGTAGGTCAGGATCTGGGTGTCGGTATAGCCGGCGGCGAGAAACTGTCGCACCTCGGCTTTCATCGCCACCGCCGACGGTGTCGGCGAGTCGGCAACCGACAGGCCTTGGCAGACCGGGCAGCGCATGCGACTCGAGACCTCGTTGGTCACCCGATCGAGCTCTTCACCGGTCAGGGGTCGGCCTTGGGGCTCACCGATCAGAGTCTGGCCCTCGACCCCCAGAGAGCTCTGCTGGGCGAATGCAGTCATGGCTCCCCAAGCGGTCAGCAGGAGTACGCAAAGCAGCAGCGAGCGGTTGATCTTTGTCATGATGAAAGCAGGCTCTCGAGCAGGTTCACCAGATACTGGGGTGGGACGGCACCCGTGACCTTGTCGACGATGGTCCCCCCGGCATCGATGAAAAAGGTCTCGGGTGCGCCGTAGACTCCGTAGGCGATGGCGACACTCACGTCCTCGTCGACGAGCGAGGGTCCCCAGGCGCCCATCTGTTGGACAAACCGCTGAATCAGATCGGGATCGTCGTTGTAGATGACACCCAGAAACTTGACCCGGCCTTCGTAGCGACGTGAGGCGGCCACCAGCACCGGGTGTTCGGCGATGCAGGGCTGACACCAGGTGGCCCAGAAGTTGATCACCACCGGTTGGCCGCGCAGCTCCTCGAGGCTGTAGACCTCGCCCTCCAGATCCTGGAGGGTGAACAGGGGGGCGGTCTTACCGATCAGCGGTGATGCGATATCCCGGGGATCGGAGCGAAACGACAGCGCCAGGAAGATCAGCAGTGGTGTGATCACCAGGACGCCGACGATGAGTGCGGTGCGATTCACGGCGTCGCGGCCTCCGCTTTCTGCTGTGCCACCACCGGTGTCGGTGAGACCAGACAGACGGCCGTTCCGGCGACCATGACGAGCACACCGATCCAGATCCAGTAGACAGCCGGGGTGACGATGGCGCGAATGCCGACTCTGCCGTTGGCGCTCACGTTCATCAGGGTCAAATAGAGATCGTGTGTCAGTGTGGATTTGACCGCCGGCGTGCCCATCGGCTCCCGTTGGGTCGGATACTGATTGAGGGCCGGTCCCAGAGTTCCCACCGACCTGCCGGAGCGCTCGACATCGATCATCGCCCGCTGCGAGGTGCGGTGGGGAGCGCGGTCGACCTCGAGCTCATTGAAGGTCAGGTCGTAGCCACCAATGGACATCGACTCACCCGGTGCCAGACTGGCTTCGCCGTCGGTCTGATAGGTCGAGGAGATGGCGATCGCCACAAAGGTCATAATCACACCAAAGTGGACCAGGTAGGCCCCCAGCCGGCGGGGTGCGCGGCTGGCGACGGTTCCCAAGGCCCGGGGTAGAGCCTCACCCCTGCGCGAGCGGAGCCATACCGGACGCAGGACCTGGTCGAAGGTCACCCACAGGGCGTAGCCGGCCAGGGCACAGGTAAAAAGCACATAGCCGTGGCGGACGCCGAGCAACAGGGCGACGACGACGGCCAGACCGGCTGCCGGCAGCGGCCACAGCAGGGCACGCCGCCGGGTCGTGGGGTCGCTGCGGCCCCAGGGCAGGGCCGGACCGATACCCATGAGCAGCAAGAGACCCAGAAAGATGGGCACCGCCATGCGGTTGAAGTAGGGCTCGCCGACGCTGACTTTGACCCCCCGCACGGCCTCGGCGATGATGGGGAAGAGCGTCCCGATCAGCACCGTGAACATGGCAGCCAC
>JBAUDS010000410.1:0-3680 GCA_049678185.1 Thermoanaerobaculia bacterium | reverse complement strand
CTGTGTCACTGCGTCACTGCGTCACTGCGTCGCTGCGTCAATTCCTCGCCGTACTTCTTGTCCTGCTCTGCGCCCTCCTCTCCTCCACCGCCGCCTCCTCCGATGCAATCATCATCACCAAGGCGATGACGGCTTCTTCTATTGCCGAGGTCTTTGTCGAAGAGTCTCTGATCCGGGCAGAGATCGAGATTGGTGGGCCGGATCTGGCGGGGTTTCGCCATCTGATGCCGGACAGCGTCTATCAGCGACTGGGTTACGAGCCTCGACCGCTGGCCGAGAGGTTGGCGACGTTTTTTGGGGAGGATCTGGTCTTTCAGGCGGATGGGGGTGCGCCGCTTCCTGGTCGTGTCGCTTTTATCGAGCCCCGCCAGCGGGTGCCGCGGGACGAGCTCACCGGTGAGCCGCTGCCGGCTGCCGAGGATGAAGGCGAGACCGTGATCTTCGTGATTCTCGAGTACCCGTTCACCGGGCACCCGTCTGTGCTGACCATGTCTCCGCCCCAGAGCGAGGGAGGATTTGCCGCCGCCAATATCGGCTTTGTGGTTTTTCACCTGGGTCTGCCGGTCAACGATTTCCGCTACTTCAGCACCGAGGAGACCCTGGACCTCGACTGGGAGGACCCCTGGTACTCGAAGTTCCGCAACCGGAATCTCCGCCGCCAGTACGACTCGCCGATGAGCGCCTTTCTCTATGTCGAGCCCTACGAGGTGCGCACCGAGATCATCACCCGCCCACGGGATCTCGAGCAGTGGGTGGATTTGGGGCTCGACGGCCGGGACACCATCCCGGTCGACATCCAGTACGACCTCAAGCAGAAGGTGGCGGCTTTCCTGGCCGAGCACCAGAATGTCACCATCGACGGCCAACCGGTCGAGGGTGAGCTGGATCGCATCAACTTCCTGCGGCGGACGCTGCGCACCAGCATGGTGATCGATCCTCCGGAGGAGTTGGACGCGGTGTCGGCGACCCTGGGTGTGATCTTTGTCTACCCCACCGAGGGGCTGCCACAGGAGGCGGCCATGACCTGGGATCTCTTTAGCGAGCGCATCCAGCGGGTGCCGGGTGCCGCCACCGACGAGGCCGGTCCGCTGCGCTTCTTTCTGGTCCCCGACGACAACATCCTGTGGTGGAAGAACTTCTTGAAGAACCCGACCCTCCCGACGCTGGTGGACATCGCACCGCCACCGGGACTGCTCCTTCGTCTCCTCGGCTGGGCGGGCTGGTTGTTCGGGCTGGGCCTCGTCGCCGCTGTCGGTCTCCAGGCCAGAAGCTCGATGCGGGGCGGCGAGATCTCGCGCTGGGCGATCGCGGTCATCGCGATCCTCCTTTTTGCCACCGCGGCCGCCTTTGCCACGACGCTGCCCGCTCGGGTCACCGACGAGAAGGTAGAAGGGATCGTGGCGGCACTGCTCCACAACGTCTACCGTGCCTTCGACTTCCGTGAGGAGAGCACCATCTACGATGTCCTCGACCGCAGCGTCACCGGCGATCTCCTCACCCAGACCTATCTCGAGACCCGCCGCGGGTTGGAGCTCGCCAGCCAGGGAGGTGCCCGGGCCAAGGTCAAGGAGATCGAAATGCTGGAGGTCGAGCCACACAAGCTCCAGGGCAGGCCAGGCTTCCAGGCCCGCTGCACCTGGACCGTGGCCGGCTCGGTCGGCCACTGGGGACACAACCATCAGCGCAAGAACCAGTACGAGGCCGAGCTCACCGTGGAGCCGGTCGATGGGGTGTGGAAGCTGACCCGTCTCGACCTCCTGCAGGAGGAGCGGATCTGATGACACCGGCGTTGACGGACAACACACGCAAAGCCTTGAAGCTGTGCCTGCTGAGCCTGGTCAACTACGGTCTGTTCTTTGGTATCGGCGTCTTTCTGGCGCGGGTGCTCGGCATCGAGGGCTTCAAGCACTACAACGTGGCCATTGCCACTCTGGCCCTACTCTCTTCGTTTGCGACCCTGGGGCTCGAGAAGTACGCGCAGCGAGCACTCACGGCCTACTGCGAATCGCGCCAATGGGACCTCGCCCGGGGGTTTACTCTGTTCGGGCGGAACACCGTCTTGCTGGCGGCGATTCTTGCTGTGCTGCTCTTCGTCCTGGTCGTCACCGCAAGGTGGCTCGCCGTCGGGACCCCTCCTGCCTGGACGACACTGGTGGCACTCCTCTTTTTGCCGATCGTGGTGTTGGCTTCGTTCATGCTGGAGGTCCTGGCCTCCACCGGCGAGGTCGTGCGCAGCACCTTCGTCTACCGATTCCTCTTTCCCCTTTGCTTTGCCCTGCCCTTGTTCTCGATATGGATCTCACGCCTCGAAGTGACCGCCATCCTGGCAGTGCTGAGCTACGGCGCCGCCTGGGTGGTGAGCTTCCTACTGCTCCGCCGGCTGGTCTTTCGCAGTCTTCCCAAGGAGTTGATGACAGCGGATGAGGTCCGCGAACCACGCAGGTGGCTCTCGAGATCGGCACCGTTCCTGATCCACAGTGTGATGATGACCCAGTTCGCCAGCCTGGGCATCGTCGGGCTGGAGATCCTCGGCGGCGATGACCACAGTGTGGCCATCCTCGCCGCCGCCATGCAGACCGGCAGCTTCATCGTGCTGCTGGCCACCTCCACCAACCGGCTCTACGGTCCCATCGCCTCTTCTCTCATCGAGCGGCGCGACTACAATGGCATAAGGGCAACAATACGCGAGCGTCATTCCTGGATCATTCCCGCCACCCTGATCTATTTCGCCGCCATGATTATCTTCGGCCGCCGCATTCTGGGGCTCTACGGACCCGAATTCGCGGCCGGCTACCCGGCGCTCTGTTTTATCGCCGGCGGCGCCTCGGTCAGCGTCTGGTTCGCCATGGCTCCCAACTATCTCAAGTTCGTCGGCCGCAACCGCCTCGTTCTGGGAATCACGGCGGCCGCCGCACTACTCAACGTCGGGCTGCTGGCGGTCCTGGGACCCCGCTTTGGTGCCACAGGAGCGGGCGCGGCCTATGGGATCTCCCTGGCAGTCATGTCGATCGTCTTTCTCGTGCTCGGGCTGAAAGCGGCCAAAAACCTGCAAACAACCTGAAGCGGCCGGCGTCCGTGCCGGCCGATCTGACCACAGTCAGATCATTCTTGTTGGCGTCGGCTCCCGGGGGTTTGGCACTCCCCTTCTCCCGTTGTCCGGCCGACGTGGTGCTGTTAATGTGCTCAACAGGAAAAAAATAGACTACACCAAGACACGAGAGGTCCTGGCGACGGTGCGGTTGCGAGACAAGGGCGACGCCGAACGCATCCAGCAGAGATTTGGTTTGGAGGAAGGTTGATGCCGGTCCGGAAATTCAGATCGGTTGAGGAGATGGAAGACAACACGTGGTATGACAGGAATGATCCGCGCCTCTTCCGTGCAATCCAAACCACGTGGGAGTTCGCCCAAAGGGTCACGCAACCACGGTTTCCCCCGGGCGTTTACAAGCACCGAACGGTGGAGGCGGCGGAAGAACTGAGGGAGGTCTGGGAGCAGATCAACTTCGCGGCGTTTCGTCGGCGAAGACAGACATCAGCCTAGAAAGAGGAACTCTATGATTTTCTTGATTGGATATCGAGTCGCGGCGAGCATCTTGGCCACCTTAGCTGGTCGGGCGGTTGCTGTAGTTGCCGTCGCCTGTTGCGTAATCACTCTCCTCGCTGGTCCTCTCGTGGGCGGC
>JBAUDS010000409.1:0-2543 GCA_049678185.1 Thermoanaerobaculia bacterium | reverse complement strand
GGTCTGCGCCGACGTCCATGCGCGCCCGAAAGCGACCCCCACCCAGGTTCTCCATGACCTGGTTCGCCTGAGCGTACTCACCCACCGCGCTCAGCTCCTCGGCATTGTCGAGGATGTGTCCGTTCGCCAGGGCCAGATCGAGGTCTTGGTCGTGGTCCAGATCGAGCGCTGCAACGCCGAAGGTCAGATAGCGTAGCGACGACTCGGCGAGATTCGATGAAAAGCGGCTATCGATAAAAAGACCATCCCCAATGTTCCGGTAGAAGGCGTTGGTCTCGAGAGCGAAGTTGGTCACTACGATGTCGATTTGGCCGTCGCCGTCGAGATCCGCCACCTCGACACCCATACCCGCCTCCATCTGGCCGGTGTCGCTAAAGGCCACGCCCGAGAGCAGCGAGATGTCTTCGAAGGTGCCGTCGCCTCGGTTGTGAAACAAGAAGTTGGCGTCGAGATCGTTGGCGACATAGAGATCGTCCCAGCCATCGTCGTCGAAGTCTGCGAAGGCCACTCCCAGACCCGCATTCCGGGCGCCCTCGAAGCCCGCCGTCGCGGCCTCGTCGACAAAGATCCCGTTCCCCCGGTTTCGGTAGAGGCGGTCGGGTAGACCGTTGAAGACCCCCGGCTGACAGTAGCCCCGGACCCCGGTCTGGCGGTCGCCACAGAATTTGTTGTTGTCGACGCCCCAATCGACGTAGTTCGCCACATAGAGGTCGAGGTCCCCGTCCCGGTCGACGTCGGCAAAGGCGGCGGAGGCGCTCCAGAGAGGATCGGCGACACCGGATTCGGCGCCCACCTCGCGGAAGGTTCCATCTCCCTCGTTGCGAAACAGCGCATTCTCACCGAAGGCGGTGAGATAGAGGTCGATATCGCCGTCGCCGTCGACATCGCCCGCCGTACCGCCGCAACCATAGCCGGCAAACTCGAGGGCCGCTCGATCGGTGACATCCACGAAGTGGCCCTGTCCTTCATTGCGAAAGAGGTGCGAGCGCGCCTTCTCGCCCTGATAACCCGGCAGGTGACCGCCATCGACGAAGAAGACGTCCACGTCGCCGTCGCCGTCGTAGTCGAAGAGGACGACACCTCCCACCATCGTCTCCAGCATGTAGCGCTCCCCCGAGCCGCCGTGGTGATGGCGAAATGCGAGACCCCACTCGCTGGCCACTTCTTGGAAACGGAGCTCGGCCGAGGAAGGCAAGCCGAACCCCAGCAGGACGAGGAGGGTACCGACCGCGACCAAGCCCTGGCATTCGGAGCGCACCGGCTTCAAACCTCTCACCCGTCGAGCCAAGGAGCTCGGACCGGTTGGTGCCGCTGGTAGAGCTCGAGTCTCTTCTGACGCTCGTCCGTGGCGGTAGGTTCGGTTATCTGTCCCTCGTTCAACACTTTGCTCTGCCAGCGGATCGCGTCTTCGAAGCGGCCCACCTCGGCGTAAGCCATGGCGAGTGTCTCGGCGTGGTCCACGCTGAGCTCTTCCTCCACCAGGCGCTGCGACAGCTCGACGGCCCGTTCTCCGTCTCGCACTTCCGCGTCGGGGCAGGTGGCCAGCAGTCGCGCCAGAGCGTGGGTGAGGACAACGTTGTCCGGCACCAGGTCGAGGCTCCGCTCCAGCTCTGCCCGTGCCTGCGGGTAGAAGCCGCCCAGAATCAGAGCCATGGCCTGACTAAAGTGGGCGTGGAGATTGTCGGGATCGAGCTCGATCACCCGGGCAAAGGAACGGGACGCCGACTCGTAGTCGCCCTGGCGGGCCAGCTCGCCCGCCAGAGCCTGGTGGGCCTCGACGAAGTCGGGATCGAGCTCGACGGTCGATTGGAGATGTTCGATCACCTCCGCCCGCGGCCGATCCGGATAGAGGGTCGCCAGGCGGTAGTGGGCTTCGCTCCTCTCCTCGACCGCCCCCGGTGCCAGCGCCAGGATCCGACGAAGATTCTCCTCCGCTGCATCGAGCTGCCCGACGTCGGCTTGCAAAGCGGCCAGGCTGAGACGCGCGAGGACCATCGCCGGATCGAGCTCGAGAACCCCTTCGAGCATCTGGATGGCGCGCTCCTCTTCCCCGATTCGCGCCAGGGCCTCGGCCAATCGCACCTGCGCCCGCGGATCATCCGGGTCGATCTCTGCGGCGCGCTGAAAGTGGTGGGCAGCCTCCTGATGCTCTCCCTTATGGGCAAGCAGCACAGCGAGGTTGAAGTGGGCATTCCGGTAGTCGGGGCGGAGCTCGGCGGCTCTGCGGATATGCTCCTCCGCTTGCTCGCCCCTCCCCAATTCGAGCAGCACCATGCCCACGTTGTAGTGGGTCACCGCGTCGTCCGGATCCGCCACCAGCGTGATCTCGAAGGCCTCGAGGGCCCGCTCCGGCTCGCCGCGCCGCATCGCCTCGACTCCAAGGTTGAAGAAGGCCTCGCGGCTGACGTTGGCGGCTTGCAGCTGATCGATGGGCTCATCGGGAAAGGCCACCGGCTCGTGTTTGTTGAGCCGCAGATGTTGACGGGCCCCTTCCAGATCTCCCTGGTGGCGCAAAGCCATCCCTAGAAAATAGTGCCCGACGC
>JBAUDS010000408.1:0-11319 GCA_049678185.1 Thermoanaerobaculia bacterium | reverse complement strand
CGAAAAGTGAGGTTGTCGAACCCCTCGGCGGGCACGGAGGCTGTTCGGTTCAGGGGAGAGCGAGGCTATCGGTTTCGGCGGGGTGTTCGCCCGAGCTCGTTCCCAGCAGATCGAGACGATGGGTGATTTCGCTTTTGAGGTCCTCTAGTCCCTCACCGGTGAGTGCCGAGACAAACACCGGCTCGCTCCGCTCCGAGATGTCGTCTTGGGATTTCGAGCGGCGGACGGTCTCACCGAGCAGATCGGACTTGTTGAACACCTGGATCACCCGCTGGGATTCGACACCCAGATCCTCGAGCACCTCCTCGGCCACCGCCAGCTGCTCGTCCCAGCTCGGGTGGCTGCGGTCGACCACGTGCAGCACGACGTCAGCGCGGTTGAGCTCCTCCAGGGTGCTCTTGAACGACGCCACCAGGTGGTGGGGGAGCTTGCGAATGAATCCCACGGTGTCGGCAAAGATCACCACCTTGTCGCCGCCGATGGCGCCCCGACGCAGCTTCGAGTCGAGGGTGGCAAAGAGCCGATCCTCCACCCGGGTCCCCGCTCGGGTGAGTTGGTTGAACAGGGTCGACTTACCGGCGTTGGTGTAGCCGGCCAGGGCCACCAGGCTGGCCTCGCGGCGTCCCCGCCGTTGCACTCCGCGGGTGCGCTCGATCTTGTCGAGCTGCCGCTGCAGGCGTTTTATCCTCTTGCGCAACATCCGCCGGTCGGCTTCGAGCTGGGTCTCGCCCTCACCGCCGCGTACACCGATACCACCCACCTGACGCGACAGATGAGACCAGCGGCGGGTCAGCCGGGGAAGCAGGTACTGGAGTTGGGCCAGCTCGACCTGGGTCTGCGCCTCACGGGTCCGCGCCCGTTGGAAGAAGATCTCCAGGATCAAGCCACTCCTGTCCATCACCGCCAGCTCGAGGATCTCTTCCAGGTTCTTTATCTGGCTGGGTGAAAGATCATCGTCGAAGATGACGAGATCGGCCTCCAGTGTCCGCACCGCCTCGCGCAGCTCGGCCGCCTTACCCCGACCGATAAAAGTGCCGGGATCGGGAGATCGGCGCTGCTGTATGGCTCGCCCGAGGACCTCGACGTCGGCGCTGCGGGTGAGCTCGGCCAGCTCGTCCAGATGCTCTTCCACCAGAAAGCCCGGCTGGCCCGGAAGCCTGAGGGCGACGAGAAAGGCTCGGCGTCTGGAAGCGGGGGTGTTTGGGGTAGTCGACTGCAATTTCGCTCGGTCCAACCCCTATTCTACCCTCAATCAGGGGTGTGACGGACCGATACCTCGAGGGGCGGGGCCGGCTAGAAGCGGTAGGCCATCCCGACGTTGAGCATGACGAAGAACTTGGCGTGGTCCAACCCGGCATAGTGCCCGGACACTTCGAGTCTGATGGCGAAGCGCTTGCTGACGTCGAAATCGCCCGACGCCCCCACGGTCACACCGATACTGGTCTGGTCTTCGTCTTCCCCCTCGAGGCCCGTCCCCTGCAGGTTGTAAGCACCAAGCCCGGCAAACAGCGCCGAGTCGAAAAGAGCGCCGGAGAAGAAACCGCGGCGGTCTCGGTACTCGCCGGCCACGGTCAAATAGGTGAGCTGGGGCGCGGCGAGGTCACCCAGCAGGTCGCTGTCCCCCCAGTCCATGCGGCCCAGGCGCAGAGCGACCTGAGTGGCGGGCTCGACGTAGATGGCGGCTCCCAACTGCAAGACCAGGTTGCCGAAACCGGCGTCGTCTTCGTCGACAGAGCCACCAAGTCCGATCAGAAAGTTGACGTTGTAGTCGTAATCGTCCTGGCCGAAGCCGGCCGCGGGGGCGACAAGGAGACCGACGAGCACCAGGCTACCGGCAAGCAGACAATGGCGTTTCAATCTTCTCTCCCTTCCATCAGCGGCGATGCGGATGCAAGTATAGCGCCCTTCTTTTCGTCTTCTTACAGCAGGGCGGTCGATACGCTCCCGCCGTCCGAGATGCGGACCGCTCGCTATGGTGTACGGATCGGAAACCTCAGTTGTCACAAGTCGTCTCTGGAAGCAGCTCGTGGCGGTTCTCTTTCCACCGGTCTGTTTGAGCTGTCAGCGGCTCGCCGACAGCGACTCCTTCGACCTCGGTCTGTGCGACGCCTGCCGGTCTCAGCTCCGACCTCTCGGGCGCGGCGGCTGCTCCGCCTGTGGGCGTCGCCTCGATGCGGTGCCACTTCCTGACGGCTTCCTCTGTGGTGATTGCCGCCGGCGCACCCCTGCCATCGACCGATTCGTCGCCGGCTGGAGCTTCGAGCCGCCTTTCGACCGGGTCATTTACGGTTTGAAGTACGGCCGACTCGACTTTCTCGGCGCCCAACTGGCCCGAGATCTTCGGTCCCGGCTTGGCCACCAGCTCGAGGAGGCAGAGGTGGTGGTGCCCGTGCCTCTTCACTGGCGTCGTCGTTTGCACCGCGGCTACAACCAGGCCGAGGAGATCGCCCGCCCCCTCGCCCGTCTGCTCGATCGTCCCCTGCAACGGGCCGTGAGGCGTGTCCGGGCGACTCCACCTCAGACCCGTTTCGACCGCCGGCATCGAGAGGGTAATGTCGCCGGGGCCTTCCGCGTCCGAGGCAGATCTGGACTGTCCGGCAGACGCGTATTGATTGTCGACGACGTGGCGACGACCGGCTCGACCCTCGAGACCACGGCCGCTTGCCTGAAAGCCGCGGGAGCGCGATGGGTCGTGGCCCTGGTGGCAGGATGGACTCCGATGAGCAGTGAACAGGCTAAAACTCCAGCAAACAAGGGGCTCTTTGACAGGGTATCGGGCGAAAAACTATAATCGGCCTGAGGTATCTCTTGCTCTAGTGGTGTGTATGCCGAACCCCCGTCAACTGACTCTCTTGCTACTCACCTTGTTGGTGCTGACGCCAGTCGTGGTGGTGGCCGATGATCTGGGTGAGCCGCTGACCGGGCTCCTGGCCGGCAAGGTCACCAGCTCCTCTACCCCACTGCCTTCCTCCCAGGTCTACGCCTACCAGCTGGCGGATCTCAGCCTACGCAAAGTGGTGACCGATGGGGAGGGGAGCTTTCTCTTCGACCGCCTGCCTGCCGGGCTCTACAAGATCATTGCCTACAAGAGCGGATTTGTCCCGGGTATTGCGCTGCTGACTCGCGCCACCGATCAGGCGCGTCAGTATCTGGACCTCGAGCTGCTGGAACAGAAGGCCGCGGCGGCGCGCGCCGGTGGCGGCTTTTGGAGCGTGCGCGAGCAGATCCCGGCCGATGTCTTACGGGACATCGCCATGCTCGAGGCAGGTGACGAGCTGCAAAGCCCGCGACTAAAGGCAGTGCCGCAGGAGTCGATCCGATTTCAGACCGAAATGAATGCCGTGGCCGGTATGCAGCAGGGTCCCGCATTTGGCAGCGCCCAGGTCACCGGCGGCCATGTCGGTGTTCGCGGCGAGATGGGGGACGTGAGTATCGGCCTGACCGGCAACTTCGTTCAACTCCAGTCCTCCCTCGCCACCGAAATAAACGGCGATCTGCCGACCGGCAAGACCCAGGCCGTCTCCGTCAACGTGGAGAATCCGGTCACCGGCGGAGTCGAGGTGAGCTCGATCAACAACAGCATGGTCACCTACCCGCAACAGGGCAACGAATCGGTGGTGGATTTTCAGCGTCATCGCATGAGTTGGTCGCAGCCCCTGGGTGAGAAGGGCCGGTCCGACTTTTCGGCTCAGTACACCGATGAACACAACTTCTACAGTCGCGGGCTTCTCGAGCCGATAGGGATTCCCCAGTCCTCCCGTTCCTTGGACCTGTCGGGCTCGTACTCGACCGCTCCCACCGCCAGCTCGACCATGCGGGCGGGCTTCCGGTACCGTGAGCGCGCGGGCAAGTTCGATCGGGCGGCAGTATTGCCCGAGGCGATGCTGCTACCCACTGAGCGCGTCGACGTCTTCGGGAGTGCCGGCCTACAGGTCAAGCCCAAGGTACTGGTCGAGTTTGGCCTCTTTTCGACTATGCGTGACGGCAGCCTATCGCTGGCGCCAAGCGGCGGAGTCGTCTTGCAGCTGGCGCCCAACTGGCAAGCCTTTACCTCGGCGAGCGTCAAGGCGCACGAGCAAGAGGTCTCCTTCCAGCGGCAGGACTTCACCCCGGTCTTCTTTGGCGAGTCCAACTCCTGCGACCAGGCGGACGAGTACTGCTATCAGGTGCTCCTCGCCCACTCTGGAGACGATGAGGCCGAGACCCTGAGTATCGGTGCCATCCACCGTCAGTTTGCCGACACGCTGCGGCTCTATTTCAGCGAGGACTTCTTCAACCACCTGGAGAGTCTCTATCTGGTGCGGGGCGACAGCCTCCCAGAGCTGCAGTTTGCGATGACGCGCCGGCTCGGTCCCGCGATCCTGACCCGCATCTCCTCGAACATGGCTTCGGGTGGCGGCGGCATCCTTCGTACCGTCGACAAGAAGTCCTATGAGAACCAGGTACGCTTTCTCGTTACTTCTGTCGATACCCAATTCCAGCAGACGTCGACCGGCGTTTTCATCGCTTTCCACCATCTCGCGCAGGAGTTGCAGCCCACGGGTAGCAGCAACGTCGCCGGCGAATCGACCGATCAGCTGGAGATCGACCGGCTGCAGCTCATGCTGACGCAGGATCTCGGGATACTCCAGCGAGTAGCGACCGATCTGGCCCTGCTGCTGAACATGGAAGTCAGCCGCGGCTCTACTCCGAATGGTTCGCCCTACGCCGACGAGGAGCTGCGCAAGCGCGTCATGGGCGGCGTGGCGGTGAAGTTCTAGGTCGCACGGCTCGCTCCTCCCCATCACTTTTCCTCCCCTCAGACTTGCCCCGGGTCGGAAAACGGCCCGGCGATGGTGTCCACCGGCCCACCACGGGCACGTTGGCTTGAATTCACTTTTTTGAACTAGAATCAACCCGTTGGATGACGAGCTCTAAATGGGCTCTAGAAAAGGCTTTATGTAGGGTTCAAAGAACCGATTCGATGGCACAGTTTGTGCTATTACCGATATTCGTCGGTTGGCAGGAACCTCAACGCTGATGGCAAATCCTACGGTCTTCCGCAAGCTGCTGCTGGTCGTTGCCGTGGCTCTGACCCTGGTGGTGGTGGCGTTTGGCAGCGCCAGCTTCTACCGCCGGGTACAGACCTTCCAGCCTCTCGGCTTTACCGCTGTCGACGAGGAGGGTCACTGGCGGGTAACCGCCGTCACCGGGGCCGAGAGCCCGCTCGAGGTGGGCGATCAGATCGTCCTCATCAACGGCCAGGGGCATGGCGAGTTGGCCGACCCGGGCGTCGCTTTACGCCTGCGGGAGGTCAGCGAGTTGGTTGTCCTGCGTGATGGCAGGGTGGAGCGTCTTTCCCACCCGCTACCCCCACTCGACATCGACTTCCCCTTTCTGATCCTGGCTCTGATCGGCGTCTGCTACCTGCTCATCGGTCTCTACACCCTGCTCCGAGATCAGCGCCGGCCGGCGGTCGTCTTCTTTCTCTGGTGTCTGACTTCGGCACTGCTCTACCTGGTCTCACCGACACCCCCCTACGACGCCTTCGGGCGGGCCGCCTATCTGTTGGACGAGCTGGCCCGGATCCTGCTGCCGGCGCTGACCCTCCATCTGTTCACGATCTTCCCGCGGCCGCTGGCCCGTAAGAGCCGATTGTCTCGTGTCGTTCCGTTCATCTACCTGCCCAGTGCATTTCTCCTGCTGTTGCAGATCGATCTCGTCTTTTTCGACGGTGCTTGGCTGTTGGGTGGGGCGACTACCTCGACAATAACCGTTCTGGATCGGCTCGAGCTCTTCTACCTGGTGCTCTTCTCACTGGCCGCCGTCGGCGTTCTGATCTGGCGGCTGCGTCGAACACCGGCCGGCGAGCCACTGCGCCAGGCCACTTGGATCGCGGTCGGCATGGTGGGCGGCTATCTGCCCTTTCTGCTCCTCTATGTCCTGCCCCTGACCTTCAATCTTGCCTGGCCTCGGATCGTCACCTCGGTCGCCGTCCTGTTCCTGGCGCTGGTGCCGCTGACCTTTGCTTATGCGATTCTGCGCTACAAGCTGTGGGACATCGGGGTGATCGTTCGTGACACCGCATCGCTCAGCCTGACGGTGCTGGTCGGCGTTATCGGGTTCTCTCTTGCCAACCTGGTGATCAATCGCGCCGTGCCGGACGACATGAACCTTGCCCGTACTCTGATCTCGTTTACCTCGGGGCTGGTCATCGCCGGTCTATTGATCCCGACCCGCAAGGGGATCGGATCTTCCCTCGAGCGGCTGCAGTACCGCAGCGGCTATGCGCGGCGGCAAGCGCTGACCGAGTTCGGCCGCGAGGTCTTGGAGCAACGCAGTTTGGCCCGCCTGTGTGCCACGCTTATCAGCCGCCTGCGGGCGGGATTGCACCTGCGGCAAGCGACACTTCTGCTCGCGGCCGGTGAGAAGCTGATAGCGGTCCAGCCGGTCCGCGACCTGCCGGCCGAGCTGCCTGTCGACGCCTTCGATGAGGACTTCTGGCACTCCGATGTAAAGACCCTGTCGGCGGTCGAGTTTCCCACCGATGAGCTGACCGCCGAGCATCGGCTGTTTGGTGCCGGCTATCGGTATGCCTTCCCGCTGGTCGTCCGCGAGAGCACTCTCGGGGTTCTCCTGGTGGGCTACAAGGAGGATGGGGAGACTCCGCTGAACAGCGATGACCTGGATCTGATCCGGAACCTGTTGACCCAGGCGGCCCTGGCCATCGACAACGCTCAACTGCTGGACGAAGTCAACCAGCAGCTCGAAGAAGTCGTTCGACTGCAGCGATACAGTCAGGACATCATCGAATCCTCTCCAGCCGGGATCGCGGTGGTCGATCCCTCAGGAAAGATAGTCTCGGCCAATCAGGCCTTCACCAAGCTAACGGGCACGGAAACCGAGGAGGCGTCGGGGCGTCAACTGACAGAGCTCCTGCCCGTGGATCCCCTGCCCAAGTCCGGCGAGGGTCTCCACGAGCTCCACATTCGCGATCGCGACGGTAACGAGCGCTATCTGCAGCTGACCGTGGCGCCACTGGCGGGAGGTGACACCGAAGATTCGCGGGTGGTGGTAGTCCAGGATGTGACCGAGCGCATCGTCATGGAGAACACGCTCAAGGAGAAGGAGCGCTTGGCCGCCCTTGGGATGTTGGCCGCGGGTGTGGCGCACGAGGTCAACACTCCGATCACCGGCATCTCCAGCTACGCCCAGATGCTGCTCGCCGAAACCAGTGCCGAAGATCCACGACGGAAGATCCTCGAGAAGGTCGAAAAACAGACCTTCCGCGCGGCCAGAATCGTCAACAGCCTGCTGGAGTTCGCCCGCGATCGCCAGCGCGAGGAGGCCCCCGTGGAGGTGACCTCGCAGCTCGCCGAGTGTCTCGAGCTGCTCAAGGAGCGGATCGAGGAGAACAAGATCGAATTGGAGTGGGAGCAGCCGGGCGAAGAGATCCTGGTCATGGGTAACGAAGGCGAGCTACAGCAGGTCTTCTCCAATCTGATCGTCAACGCCGCCGACGCAATCGGCACCAAGGACGGGCGGCTTCGGGTTACCTTGGAGACCAACGACGATTGGGTGTGGGCCTCCTTCGAGGACTCGGGGCCCGGGATTCCGCCTGCCGAGCTGGACAAGATCTTCCAGCCCTTCTACTCCACCAAGCTGGGCGAGGGCGGTACCGGACTCGGACTGTCCATCAGCTTCAACATCGCTCGTCGGCACGGCGGCGAGATTCGCGTTATCAGCCACCCCGGTGAAGGCAGCAGCTTTATCGTCGAGCTGCCGCGACACCACCCCGTCGTCACCACGGGTTAGGGACACTTGGCGATGAAGATCCTGATCATCGACGACGAAGACGTCCTGCAAGATGTACTGACCTCACTCCTGGTCAAGGAGGGCTACGACGTCCTCAACGCCCGCGCCGGAGAAGAAGGACTGGAGATACTGGAAAGGGAAGAGGTGGATCTGGTCCTGCTCGACCTGATGCTTCCCGGAATCAACGGTCTGGAGGTCCTCAAAACAATCCGCGCCGAGGATCCCGACCAGGTCGTCGTCATGATCACCGCCTACTCGTCTATCGAGGGGGCCATCGACGCCATGCGCGAAGGGGCCTTCCACTACATCCCCAAGCCCTTCAAGAACGAAGAGGTGCTGCTGACGATCCGCCAGGGGCTCGAGCGGCGACGGCTGGCTTCGGAGAATCGCGAGCTGCGGGCACAGCTCCGTCAGCGCTACGCCTTCGACAACATTCTCGGCAAGAGCAAACCGATGACCAAGGTGTTCGAGCTCATCCAGCTGGCGGCGCCGGCCAAGAGCAATATCCTCATCCTGGGAGACAGCGGCACCGGCAAGGAGCTTGTCGCCAAGGCGATCCACCATCACTCCCGGCGAGC
The DNA here is from genome assembly GCA_049678185.1 of Thermoanaerobaculia bacterium. GTDB lineage: Bacteria > Acidobacteriota > Thermoanaerobaculia > Multivoradales > JAHEKO01 > M0029. Next base: position 2,947 of record JBAUDS010000408.1, on the reverse strand, counting down.
CAATGGGCCATTTGTCACCGTCAACTCGGGCTCCATGCCCGCGGACCTTTTGGAGAGCAATCTGTTCGGCCACGTAAAGGGCTCTTTCACCGGCGCCGTCTCGAGCAAGAAGGGTCTGTTCGAGGTGGCCCACGGCGGCTCCATCTTCTTCGACGAGATCGGCAATATTCCTACCGACACCCAGAGCAAACTGCTACGCGTCATCCAGGAGAAGGAATTCATGCGTCTTGGCGGCGTCGAAACGCTCAAGACCGATGTCAGGATCATCGCCGCCACCAACATCGACCTCGAGATTGCAGTACAAGAGTCGGTTTTCCGCGAGGATCTCTTCTACCGGCTCAACGTCATCACCATCGAGCTGCCGACGCTGCGCAAGCGCACCGAGGACATTCCCCTGTTGGCCCGCCATTTCCTCAGCCATTACGCGGATGAGAACGAAAAGCCCATCGAGCAGATCTCCCCTTCCGCCATGGAGCTGCTCATGGATTACGCTTGGCCGGGGAACGTCCGCGAGCTCGAGAACGTCATCGAGCGGGCCGTGGTGCTCTCCACCGCCGAGGAGCTCGATGTCGACCTGCTGCCGCCGATGATTCGGCAGCCGGACTCCTCACAGCTCCCCGCGGCTTCCCTGCCCTCGAACGGCATGGCGTTCAAGGACGCCATCAGCGCCTACGAGCGTCAACTCATCATCAAAGCACTGCAGACGACCGGCGGTGTCCAAAAACGGGCCGCCGAGCTCCTCCACGTCAAACCCACAACGCTCCACGAGATGATGAAGCGCCTCGAGATCTCGGTGGATCGCGTGGCTACTTGACCCCCGCCCAGCCCGGCCGGCACGGCCGGCGCAGAGACCGGCCGCTTCGGGGCTTGGGGAATATAGGGAATACTGGAAACGTTTGATTGTAGGCTGAGGCTGGTTCGAGGTTGCTCTGGCCCCGGAATTCAGCTATTCTGCGGGGCCCTTGGCGCCTGTCAGCCTGGCTTACCGGTCCAGAAGCGACAAGATCCAATTTCGAGGTTCAAGAGCATGAAGAAAGCTATTCATCCCGAGATGCATCTGGTGACTGCTACGTGCGCCTGTGGCAATTCGTTCGAGACCTATTCCACCAAGCAGGAGCTCCGGCTGGAGATCTGCAACGAGTGTCATCCCTTCTTCACCGGCAAGCAGAAGCTGGTGGACACCGCGGGCCGGGTCGAGCGCTTCAAGCGTCGCTACGGCACCAAGTAAGCCGCATTCGTCCCCGGCGCCGGCATGGCGCTGCCGCTCACGTAGCTCGGAACCGCTCCCATACGGAGCGGTTCTTGCACTTGAGCTGGGGTACCATTGAGGCGCGATATGTTCCAGAAACTCTTCGAGCTCGAAGCGACCCACAAGAAGCTGACGGACAAGCTCGCCGATCCAGATATTCACTCCGACCCCGACCTCTACCGGGAGACGAGCAAGAAGTTGTCCGACATCAGTCCGGTGGTCGATCTCTACCGACGGTACCGGGAGGTGGACGACGAGCACGCTCAGACCCAGGAGATGCTCGAGGGACTCGACAAGGGTGACGAGCTCCACGAGATGGCGAGCGAGGAGCTCGAAAGGCTGGCAGCTCAGAGGGAAGAGCTCGAGGAGAAGCTGCGCATCGAGCTCACCCCAAAGGACCCCAACGACGAGCGGAACGTGGTCCTCGAGATCCGGGCCGGCACGGGTGGCGACGAAGCCACGCTATTTGCCGCCGAGCTGTTTCGTATGTACACCCGCTACGCCGAGGAGCAAAGGTGGAAGGTCGAGATCATCGACATCTCGGAATCGGGGATTCGTGGCATCAAAGACGTCTCCGCCATCATCGAGGGCCGCGGAGCGTACAGTCGTCTCAAATACGAGGCCGGGGTTCATCGCGTTCAACGGGTGCCCGAGACCGAGGCCTCCGGGCGGATCCACACCTCCGCGGTGACGGTGGCGATTCTGCCCGAGGCCGAAGACGTGGAGATCAGGATCGCCGAGAAGGACCTTCGCATCGACCGGTTCTGTTCTTCCGGCCCAGGCGGCCAGGGAGTCAACACAACCTACTCGGCCGTCCGCATCACCCACCTGCCGACCGGCCTGGTGGTCTCCTGCCAAGACGAGCGCAGCCAGATCAAGAACCGGGGCAAGGCTCTCCGTGTCTTGAAGTCGCGACTGCTCGAGATCGAACGGGAGAAGGCCCAGTCCGAGATCACCGCGGAGCGCCGCAAGATGGTCGGTAGTGGCGACCGGTCGGAGAAGGTCCGTACCTACAACTTCCCGCAGAACCGGGTGACCGATCACCGGATCGGTCTCACCCTGCATCAGCTGCCGGCCATCCTGGAGGGCGGTCTCACTCCTCTCATCGAGCCCCTGGCCAACCATTACCGCGCCGCCCAAATCCAGGAGACCGCCGCCCAGACCGACTGATCCCGCACCTCCGATGTCTGCTGCTCTCGACTCTCCTGCTGGCGCCGCCGACACCGTGAGTCCACTCGTCGAGGAGATCCTCACCGCAGCACGCCATCGGTTGGCGAGAGCGTCATTCGACCCGCCGACGCGGGAAGCGGCTCTGCTGTTGTCGCGAGTGCTGGGTCTGAGTGAGGCACAACTGCTGGCCCACAGCCGCGACGAGGTGCCAGCCGCGGCCGCAGAGCAGTTCTCGAGCCTGCTCGAGCGCCGGCTCACCGGCGAGCCGGTGGCCTACCTGCTCGAGGAGAAGGAGTTCTTTGGGCGGCCCTTCCTGGTCGACCGCCGGGTACTGATCCCGAGACCCGAGACCGAGCACCTCGTCGAGAGTGCGCTGCAGCAGAACCTGCCGCCATCGCCCTTGATCCTCGACGTGGGAACCGGTTCCGGCTGTATTGGTCTCACCCTGGCCCTGGAGCTCGCGGCGGCCAGAGTCGTGGCCACCGATCTGTCACCGGGTGCGTTGGCCGTCGCCGCCACCAACGCCCG
>JBAUDS010000407.1:0-28281 GCA_049678185.1 Thermoanaerobaculia bacterium | reverse complement strand
GAGCCGCGAAGTCATGAGCACGGCCGCCACACCGGCCATGAGCCCGGACAGACCGTAGATGGCGACCTTGTAGCGGCCCACCGGCACTCCGGAGAGCCAGGCGGCCTGCTCGTTGCCGCCGATGGCGTAGGCGTAGCGGCCGAGCTTGGTGCGGGTGAGCACCAGGTGGGCAAGCAGGTAAAGGACCGCCACCACCAGGACCAGTACGGGGATGCCGGCTACATTGCCGGAGAGCGCGCGAAAGGACTCGGGCAGTCCGCTGATCGGTTTGGAGCCGGAGTAGATCTTGGCCGCACTGCGAGCGATGAGCATCATGCCCAGGGTGGTGATAAATGGGGGGATGCGACCGAGGGTGGTAATCAAGCCATTGAGCGTGCCGCAGCCGAGCCCTACCAGGAGACCTGCGCCAACGGCGAGAAAGGGGGAATGTCCGGCGACGAGAAGGTCGGCCGTCACCAGTCCGCAAAACGCCAGGATCGAGCCCACCGACAGATCGATGCCGCCGGAGATGATCACAAAGGTCAGGCCAATGCCAAGGATGGCGTTGATGGCCGACTGCTGCATGACATTGAGCAGGTTGTCGGTGCCGAGGAAGTGGGGTGAGGCGATACCGAACAGAATCACCAACCCGATCAGCACAAAGAGCGTTTGCAGCCGAGCGGCAAACGCCTTCTTGCTGACGGTCGGGGACATTGATGAGAACCTCTTAGGCGGCCAAGGTTGGATTTACGTCACTGACCGGCAGGCTCGCCGTTGGGTGTAACCAACAACTCGTCTCCGGCGATGTCCTTCCAAGAATAGAGGTGGAAGGTCTTGTCATCAGACATGGCCATAAACAATCCGTGTGGAAAGTCATCGTTCAATGCAACGTTGGTGACCTCTGAGCCACCGCTGCCAACCCCGACAGCATGTCGCTCCGGTCGATGCCGTCGATGTCGCTTGGTGGGGTGACACCTGCCAGACGAGCCAGGGTGGGCGCAACATCCACCGTGTAGACCGGTGCGGTGACCACTCCACCCGCGCCGGACGGCAGACGCAAAAGCCACGGGACGTGGGTGTCGTACCGGTAGACCGCTCCGTGAGTCGTCGCCAACGAAGTCCAGGCCAGGAAGTGCTTTTCGAGCTGCACCATGAGATCGGGACTCCGCTCTACGTGGAAGCTGTTGATGAAAAACTCACCCAGCGGCTCTGCTGCCGCGGCCCCCGACTCGAGCTCGGATCGGGTCCAGACCCGGGCCACGCCCGGGCAGCTTTCCAGCAGCCGCCGGGTTTCGGCTTCGAGCTCCGCGAGCGCGATTCCCCGAGCCGCTGCCAGCTCGCGATCAAAACGAAGGTCGGCCGCGAACCACCTGCCCTCTCCAAACCGCTGCTCCAGCTCGCCTTCGAGCCGCTGGAAGCAGAGGATGTCCTCTGCCCCGAGGCGGCGCGCCTCCACCCCGTGTCTTTGTAGATAGGCCGGCAGCGGATTGACTCCATGGTCCGCGGTGAGGGCGACGACAACGTGCTCGCGCCCGACCTCCTGATCGACAAAGGCGAGCAGATCCCCCAATGTCCGGTCCAGTCGCAGGAGGACATCCAGCAACTCGGGGCTGTTGGGTCCCCAGTGATGGCCTACCTTGTCGGCCGCTGAGAAGGAAAGCCCGAGAAAATCTGTAGCAGCGTCTCTCCCGAGCCCCTCGCTCCTTATCAGGGCTTTGGCAAACACTCCAAGATACTCGTCGACAAAGGGTGAAGACTCGAAGAGATCTTCATAGAAATGCTCTTCTGGGGCGACAGTGGCACGGCCCAGGGGATGGGGAAACCGGTGCTCGAAGGGCTCGCGCTCGACCGGCTCGATCTCGTAGTTAGCAGTGACGGATACGACCTCCGGCAGCGGCTCCCACGCCTGGCCGAAGTAGCGATCGACAAAAAGCTCACGGTGGAACTCGGTCAGCCAGTCCGGCTCGTCTTCTTGGTAGTAGTCCGAGGTGACGAAATGGCCGTTCTCCTCGTCGTACCAGTAGGCTGCGTCTGCATTCCTGCCGGCCAGAAGGACCGCCGCGCGCGGCTTGGCGCTGGCGCCAAACACCTTGGATCGTGGTTCGGAGTCCTTGAGCCAGTCACCAAGCGTCGAGGCGAGCAGCCGGTGCGGCGACCATTCCGGGTCGAAGCGGTCGTCTTCGACGGCGTCGACGGTCTTGCCGCTGGCCGGATCGAACCAGCTGTTGGCGATCACCCCGTGATGAGATGGATGTTTGCCGGTGGCGAGCGACGCATGCCCCGGTGCCGTCTTGGTGTCCGAGTGATGATGCAGGGTCTCGGTGAACACGACCCCTTCTTCGAGCAGGCGGTGAAAGCCATACTTCAAGAGCGGCCGGAACCGCTCGAGGTAGTCGGCGGACCCCTGATCGATCACGAGGAGGATGATCAGCCGGGGAGCGTCGGAGTCAGAGAGCGCCTCCGCTCGGGTCGGCTCCCGTGAGCGACAGGAGAGTAGGAGACAAAGTGGAAGAAGGGTCAGAACGAAAGCTCGTTCGGCGACGCCCAATCTCATCCTCGTGCCTCCAACTCGGGCTCTGCGGGTGGTGGTCCGGTCGTGTTGCGCACCACCAGACTCGGCGAGACGACCTCGTGCATGGGTTCGGTCCGGCCCTTGTCGATGCGCTCTGAGAGACGGTCGACCGCCATATGGCCCATCTCGGCGCTTGGCTGATGGATGCTCGTCAGGGAGACCTGTCTCATTGCCGCCAACGAGGTGTTGTCGTAGCCGATGACGGAGATATCCCTCGGGATGCCGAGTCCCGCTTCCTCGAAGGCATTGATCGCGCCGATGGCACAGAGATCGTTGGCGGCGAAAAGGGCTGTCGGTAGGGGTCGCTTGCTGAGGAGCTCTTGTGCGCCATGGTAGCCACGTGGCTCGGTGAAGCCTCCCGGGACCAGGACGATATGTTCCTCGAGACCCAGCCGGCGCATCGACTGCTCGTAACCCTCGCGGCGTTCCTGGGCGCCGGCCCCGTTGCCACCGTCGATGTGGGCAATGCGGGAATGCCCCAGGGAGTGGCAGTGATCCACGGCTAGCTCGGCTCCCTCCCGGTCATCGTTGGTGACACTGTCGCTCGAGGGCTCCGAGGTTGGACGGTGAAGGACGACCACCGGCACCGAGCGACCGATGCGCCCGATCGACTCCTGATCGATGCGGGGACCGGCCAGGATCAGGCCATCCACCCACAGCTCCAGGAGATTCTCGATCGCCTCCATCTCCCGCTCGTGCTGGCGATCGCCGGTGGCAAAAAGCACCTTGTACCCGAGCTCGGCGGCCTGTTGCTGGATGCCGGAGACCACATCGCCAAAAAACGGGTTGGCGAGGTCGGAGACCATCACGCCGACGATCCGGGTCCGGCGCTGAACCAGGCTGCGGGCCATCAGGTTGGGACGGTAGCCGAGCTCGGCCGCTGCCTTGAGGACGGCTTCTCGGCTCGTCGCGCTGACCTTTTGCTCTCCCCGGATCACCATCGACACCAGCGATTTGGACACCCCGGCTTTACGGGCGACGTCGCGGATTGTGGGTCTACGCCGCGGCTGGGAGTCGGTGGGATTCACGAAAACCTCATCTTGACTTTTGGCCGGTGAGATGCTAGAACCGTTTGGAACGTTCCAGATAGTAAACGATCTCATTCTCCGAATCAACCCTGGAACGTTACAAACCGGTCCCCAACCAAGAATACGATGCGGCGGATAGGCGAATTCTTGATCTCTTTATCGTTATAACTGGAACGTTCCAGCCGATCTTTGGAAAAGGAGGGAAACCATGCAATCGCCGTCCCATCTATCAAATCGAATAGTTTTTATCGTGGTTTTGGCTCTTACTCTCTCGGCTCCCGTCACCGCCCAGGACACCGGCGTGGTGACCGGGAGGATCCTCGACGCGGCCGGCAACGCCGTGATGGGCGCCAACGTCAGTATCGTCGGCACCAGATTGGCTGTCGCCAGCGCCGACCGGGGCTCGTTCCGGCTCAAGGTCGTTCCCGCCGGGCCCCAGCAGCTGCTGGTTACGTATCTTGGCTACGGCGCCCACACGGCCGACCTCGAAGTCGTAGCAAGGGAGGTCTTGACCCACGATGTGATTCTCGAGGTCTTTGGCGACGAGATCGAGGTGCGCTCTACACCCCTCCTCGAGGGGCAAGCCGAGGCGCTCAACCGGCAGAAGAACGCCATCAACATCACCAATATCGTGGCCGCCGACCAGATCGGTCGTTTTCCGGACAAGAACACCGCTGAAGCGACCCAGCGAATCCCGGCCATTACCCTTCTACGCGACCAGGGCGAAGGACGCTATGCGCTGGTGCGGGGGACCGAGGCGCGGCTCAACTCCACCACCATCAACGGCGAGCGCATTCCGTCGCCCGAAGCCGGGACACGAGACATCGCTCTCGATGTCATCCCCGCCGACCTGCTGCAGTCGATCAAGGTCTCCAAGGCCCTGACTCCCGACATGGACGGCGACTCCATCGGCGGCACCATCGACCTGATAACCAAACGTGCTCCGGAGCAGCGTCATATTTCCGGTACCCTGGGCCTCGGCTACACCGAGATCGTCGAGGACACGATCACCACTGGAAATTTCACCTATGGCAGCCGCTTTGGCGAAAAGAAGACGGGGTTGCTGTTCTCCGCCTCCGCCAATGTGGCCGACCGCGGCTCCCAGAACTTCGAGCCCGAGTACGACGATGGGTTTCTGAAGGAGAATGGGCTGCGCAACTACGAGATCACGCGGGAGCGATACGGAGCCACCTTTTCGCTAGATCACCAAGGCTCCGAGCGGACGCTCTACTACCTGCGTGGTGTGTGGAACAACTTCCAGGACACCGAGACTCGGCGCGCCAAGGTCGAGAACGTCGACGACGGTGAAATCGAGCGGGAGATCAAGGACAGACTCCAAGAGTCGACGATCAACTCCCTGACCGCCGGTGGCAGCTATCTCGCGGGCCGTTCCTCGTACGACTACCGGGTGGCATGGAACCGCGCCGAAGAGACGACACCGGACCAGGTGACCTCCGTGTTCATTCAGGAAGATGTCGATTTCAATTCCAATGTCACCCCCAATTCGATCAATCCGAACAACATCCAGACCAACCCGGGGAACGAAGACATCAACGAGTTCCTGTTCGATGAGATCGAGACCGAGTTCAAGGACAACACCGAGGAAGACTTCGTCGCAGCATTCGATTACTCTCGGGGTTTCTTTCGCAATGCGAGTTTTAGCGGACTGTGGAAAACTGGTGTCAAGGCCCGGTTCAAGGACAAGGAACAGGATGTGACGGTGGATGCCTGGGAGTTGGATGATGATCTCTACCTGACCGATGTCCTCTCCGGCTGGACGTCGGCCACAGAGTTCCTGTTCGGCCGCTATGACATCGGGCAGTTCCAGGATCCCGAGGCGATGAGGGATCTGCTGGCCAGCGGCCTCCTGGAGAGCGAGAGGATCATTGAGGAGGATCTGGCGGACTTCACCATCTCCGAAGATACGCTGGCTGCCTATGGGCTGGTCGACCTCGCCCTCGGCGGCAAGACCTCCTTGCTGGCTGGATTGCGGGTCGAGGACACCTCGAACGACTACAAAGCCAACGAGCTCATTTTCGACGACGAGGGAGATGCGTCCGCGCTTAACCCGGTAAGCGGCTCCAGCGACTACACCCAGTGGCTTCCCATGTTTCACCTCAGGTACATGGTGGGCGAGAACTCGAATCTCCGTGCCGCCGTCACCCGCACCCTGGCGCGGCCCAACTTCGAAGACCTGGCGCCCTTCCAACTCACCAATTTCGAGGACGAGGAGATAGTCCGAGGTAATCCCGATCTGAACGTGACGACCTCGTGGAACCTCGACCTGCTCTTCGAAAAATTCCTCGAGCCGTTGGGTATCGTCTCGGCGGGGGTTTACTACAAGAAACTGGACGACATCATCTTCATTTCCACCTTCGAAGAGGATTTCCTGGGCAACGAATTCGACGTCGAGATGCCGGTAAATGGCGAAACCGCCACTCTGCTTGGTCTCGAGGCGGCCTATCAGCAGAAGTTCACCAAGCTGGCCTCACCGTGGGACGGGCTGGGCCTCTACGCCAACTACACCTTCTCCAGCTCGGACGCGGAGTACCCAGACCGGCCCTCGACGACCCTGCAGGGACAGGCGGAAAACGTCGGCAACCTGGCCCTTTCCTACGAGAAGTACGGTTTTACCACTCGAATATCGGCGAACTACAACAGCGAATACATCCTCGCCGTGGGTGGGGAGCCGGCCGAGGACCTCTGGCTCGACTCCCACCTCCAGTTCGACTTTCTGGCTCGATACCAGTTCACCGAGAAGTTCAGTGTCTACCTGGAGATGATCAATCTCGGCGATGAGCCCTACCGAGTCTACGAGGGCTCTCCGGACCGACCGCGCCAGGAGGAGTACTACGGTTGGTGGGGAACGATAGGGTTCCGGTTCGACCTCTAGGAGCCGATGACATAGATCATTTCGGTACGAGACGAACATAGGATCGAGTAGTCACAACCTCATCACCCCGGGGACGAGGGAGGCATGTCGAAAGGGGGTAAGAATGGCTCGCCGGCCGAGCCCACAGGGACAGAACACCTTGAATCAGGGGATTCGAAAGTGACGCGCACAACGCTGGGCGTCATCGGCACCGGCCGCATCGGCAGGATGCACGTCGAGAACCTGGTGCGAAGTGTGCCCGAGGCGTACGTCAAAGCGGTGGCCAGCCGCAGGGTCGACGAGGTCTGGGCCGAGGAGCTGGGAATCCCGGTTCGCAGCACGGACCCTGCCGACCTGCTGCAGGATCCCGAGATCGACGCCGTCGTCATCACACTCTCTTCCGAGCTCCACGTCGAGACGATCTGTCGTGCGGCCGAGGCCGGCAAGCACATCTTCTGCGAGAAGCCGGTGGGCTTTGCACCCGGACCGATCGCGGAGGCGTTGGCGGCCGTGCGCGAGGCAGGTGTGCAACTGCAGGTGGGGTTCAACCGCAGATTCGATCCCAGCCTGCAAAAGCTCCAACAGGCAGTACGGGACCGGGCGGTCGGCGACCTTCACAGTCTGAGGGTCGTCAACCGCGACCCCAAGGCCCCGGACATCGAGTTTGTCCGGCGCTCGGGAGGGATGTTTCTCGACTTCACCATCCACGACTTCGACACGGTGCGCTTTCTGGGTGACAGCGAGATCGAGGAGGTCTATGCCGCGGGCGCCGCCCTGGTGGACGCGGAGATTGCGGCTGCAGGGGACATCGACACCGCCCTCGTTACGATCCGGCTCGAGAACGGCGCGCTGTGCGTCATCGACAACAGCCGGCAGACCCACTACGGCTACGACCAGCGGTTCGAAGCCTTTGGCTCGAAGGGGAACCTTGCCGTAGAGAACCTGCGGCCGACTTCGATGGCCTCCAGCCTCGAGGGTGGAGTCTTTGTCGACCGGCCCCACCCTTCATTTGTCGAGCGCTACCGCGAGGCCTTTATCGCCGAGTTGCGCAGCTTTGTGCAGTGCGTGCGGGACGGTTCGCCGGTGGCGGTTACCGGCGAAGACGCGCTGGCTGCCGTCCAGGCGGCGTGTGCGGCGAAGATCTCGATGCAAGAGAACCGGCCGGTGAGATTGGCGGAAGTCGGGAAAGAGGCCGTTGGAGAGACCGTCTCATGAGAGAGATCACGGTGGGGATCCTGGGGGTCGGGCGGATCGGCAAGCTGCACGCCGACAATCTCGTAAGTCTGCCGGGTGTACGGCTCAAGTCGGTCGCCGATCCCTATCTCGAGCCCGAGGAGTGGGCATCCCGGGGCATCGAATGGGCCCGCGAGCCGGAACGGTTGATCGACGACGACGAGATCGAAGCGGTCCTCATCTGCTCCCCGACACCGACCCACGCCGATTTGATCGAATCTGCGGCGCGCGCCGGCAAGCACATCTTCTGTGAGAAACCGATCGCTCTCGATCCCGAGCGGGTGCGCTCGACCCTGGAGGTCGTGGCGGATACCGGGGTCAAGCTGCAGATCGGCTTCAATCGGCGTTTCGATCCCACATTCGCCAGGCTGCGACAGGCGGTCGTGGAGGGCGAGATCGGTGATGTCCACCTCGTCAAGATCGTCGCCCGCGACCCCGAGCCACCCCCGATCGACTATGTAAAGAGCTCCGGGGGCATGTTTCTCGACATGACCATCCACGATTTCGACATGGTCCGCTTCCTCTCGGGCTCCGAGGTCGAGGAGGTGCAAGCTTTTGGAGCCGTGTTGGTCGATCCGGCCATCGGCGAGGCCGGTGACGTCGACACGGCCGTGGTCGTTCTGAAGCTGGCCAACGGCGCTCTGGCGTCTATCGAGAACAGTCGTCAGGCGGTATTTGGCTACGATCAACGGATCGAGGTCTTTGGCTCGAAGGGAGGGATCGAGGCCCTCAACGAGACTCCCTGTCAAATCCAAGCTCGCACCAAGGCCGGTGTGCGCTCGGAGAATCCCCACTACTTCTTCCTCGAGCGCTATCACCAGGCCTATGTCGCCGAGCTCGAGGAATTTCTCGGCTGCATCCGAGACGACCGTCATCCCGTCGTTGACGGCAGGGACGGACTGATCCCACTGCTGATCGGTATCGCGGCCACGACCGCCATGCGCGAGAACCGGCCGGTTCGAGTCGAGACGCCGACACCATGAATCTACTGCGCATCTTTACCACCGGGCCCGACCTGCCGCAGATCGCGGACCAGCAGGAGATCGACCGGCTCTACAGACGTCACCGCTTTCGCATCATGATGGCGATCACCATCGGCTACGGCCTGGTCTACACCTGCCGCTTGGCCCTTTCGGTGGTCAAGAAACCCCTCATCGACGGCGGTATCTTCTCCGCCGAAGAGCTGGGCATCATCGGCTCGGCCCTGTTCTACACCTACGCCTTTGGCAAGCTGACCAATGGGTTCCTCGCCGACCACTCCAACCTCAAGTTCTTCTTCGCCACCGGGGTCCTGGTCTCGGCGGTCTTGAACCTGGCCATGGGATGGTCGACGGTTCTCTGGGTCTCGGTTCTCCTCTGGGGTCTCAACGGATGGTTCCAGGGCTTTGGCGCTCCCACCGGAGTCGTGGCTATGGCCGCCTGGTTCAGCAACCGGGAGCGCGGCCGCATGTACGGTATCTGGAGCACCGCCCACGCCATCGGCGAGGGGCTGACCTTTATCGGCGTTGCCGGCCTGGTCACCCTCTGGGGCTGGCGGGCGGGCTTCTGGGGGCCGGGCGCGTTGTGCATCCTGGTGGCCGTTGCGCTGGTGTGGTTGATGCAGGACCGCCCTCAGACCATGGGGCTGCCCGCCGTCGCCGACTGGAAGAACGACCACTGGAGCGCCGAAGCGAAGGACCGACAGCGCCGGGAGTCCATCTGGACGACTCAGCTCTCGGTGCTGAAAATCCCGGCCATCTGGGTGCTCGCGATGTCGAGCGCCATGATCTATGTCACCCGCTACGCGGTCAACAGCTGGGGCATCCTCTACTTGCAGGAGGAAAAGGGTTACTCCCTGATGCACGCCGGAGGCATGCTCACCGCGAACACGATCACCGGCATCATCGGCGCGCTCGCCTACGGCTTCGCCTCGGACAAACTGTTCAACGCCCGGCGGCCACCGGTGAATCTGATCTTCGGCATTCTAGAGCTGGCCGGTCTGCTGCTGATCTTCTTTGGCCCGCCGGACAATCCGCCTCTGATGATCGCGGCTTTCCTCCTCTACGGGTTCGGCCTGACCGGGTTGGTGACCTCTCTCGGGGGGCTGTTCGCCGTGGACATCGCGCCCAAAAGGGCGGCTGGAGCCGCTATGGGTGTTATCGGTGTCTTCAGCTACGTGGCAGCGGCCACCCAAGAACGGATCAGCGGGCATCTGATCGAGCGGGGAACGACCATCGTCGACGGGGTACGGCATTACGACTTCAGCCATGTCATCTGGTTCTGGATCGGGTCGTCCGTGATTTCCTTGATCTTGGCGAGCACTCTTTGGCGAGTGCAGCTCAGAGACTAGTAGGGAGGGAGAGCAATGGAACGACAGAAGACACTCTACGATGTCGCCGCTATCGGCAACTACACAAAGGACACCATCATCACCCCGGACGGGACCCGGCAAGTCGACGGCGGCGGTGTCCGCTATGCCGCCCATGCCGCGGCCGGTTTGGGGTACAAGGTAGCCGCCATCACCCGCCTGGCTGCGGTCGACAGCCACGTGCTGGACGCTCTGGAGGAGGCCGGGATCGACGTCTACGCCTGCGAGACCCCGGAGTCGACACATATGTGTCTGGACTACCCCACCGGCGATGTGGACAAGCGCATTCTCACGGTGGCTTCCACCGCCGGCTCGTTTACACCGGTTCAGATCCGGGGAGTCGACGCCAAGGCCTTTGTTGTCAGCGCCTCCATTCGCGGTGAGGTCTCACTCGACGTCATCCGCGAGCTGAGAGCAAAGGACACCACCATCAGCCTGGATGCCCAGGGATTCGTGCGTGTCGCCGCCCCCGATGGCCGCCTCGAGCACCGCGAGTGGTGGGAGAAGCGTGAGGTACTGTCGCAGGTCGACATCCTCAAGGCGGATGCCGTCGAAGCCAAATTCCTGACCGGAGAAACCGACATCGAGACCGCGGCACGGATGCTGGCGGATCTCGGGCCGAGCGAGATCATCATCTCGCACAGCGACGGACTGTTGGTTTATGCCGACGGTGAGTTTCACCGCGCCCCGTTTTGCGCCGGGAGCCTCGCGGGGCGCAGTGGTCGAGGCGATACCTGCGTCGGTTCTTATGTGGCGCGGAGATTGACTTCCCCACCTGCCGAGGCCACCGTCTGGGCAGCCGCTGTCGCCAGTCTGAAGATGGAACAAGAGGGCCCCTTCAGCGGGACGACCGACGAGGTCGTCGAGCTGCTGGAAAAGAAATACGGAATGGTGAACTACGCATGAGCATACGAATCCCAATCCAGTCACTCCAACTATCAGGGGCGCAGCCGCCCCTGCAAAACCCATAAGGAGGGTACTTGTCATGAAAGGCCTAGTGCTCGATGCTGTGTGGGAACCCAAACCGACCTACAAGGTGTCCGACTGGGAGCAGCAGACCGGCAAGGCGATTACCGGCAACGCCATCTGGCGAAACCCCAATCTCGAGGTGAAGTCCTGGCCCGACCCGGAGATGGGACCCAAGCAGGTGCTGCTGGAGATCCAGGCTTGCGGCGTGTGCGGCTCCGACATGCACTTCTACGAGACCGATGACGACAACTACATCCTCTACCCCGGTCTGACCAAGTTCCCCACCATCCTGGGACACGAGTTCACGGGCAAGGTGGTGGAGATCGGAAAGGATGTGACGCTCCTCGAGGCGGGCGACATGGTGACGGTCGAGGAGATGATCTGGTGTGGACGCTGTATCCCGTGTCGCAACGGCTATCCCAACCACTGCAGCAATCTCGAGGAGATCGGCTTCACCATCCCGGGCGCTTTTGCCAACTACCTCGCCGTGGACGAGAAGTTCTGCTGGAAGATCGATGCCATCGCCGAACGCTTCGGCAGTGAAGAGATGGCCTACGTCGTGGGTGCCCTCAGCGAGCCGACCAGCGTTTCCTACAACGCCATGTTCGAGCGCGCGGGAGGTTTTCGGCCCGGACACTATGTTCATGTCTACGGCGCGGGGCCGATCGGACTGGCAGCCATCGGACTGGCAAAAGCGGCGGGTGCCGGACTCATCGTCGCCTTCGAGATCTCACCCCAGCGCCTCGAATTGGCCAAGGCCGTGGGCGCCGACTATGCTTACGACCCGCGTGAAGTCAGCCCCAGCGAGGTGATGATGGAGCTGAGCAAGGGAGCTGGATTCGATTTCCACTTCGAAGCCTCCGGAGTTCCCGAGATAGCGGTACCGGAGATGCAAAAGGCACTGGCAATCAATGCCAAGATCGTCCAGGTCGGACGGGCGGCCCAGCAGGTGCCGATGTACCTGGAGACCTTTCAGGTACGCCGGTCTCAGGCCTTTGGTGCCCAGGGACATTCCGGCCACGAGACCTTCCCCAACGTCATTCGCCTGGTGGCCTCCGGCCGCCTCGACCTGAGCCCGATCATCACCGCTCGCTACAAGCTGGACGACACCGTCGCCGCAATCGCCAAATCGACCGAGAGGGCCGACGGCAAGATCATGGTGCTGCCGAACTAACGGCCGAGCGGACAGGAGCGGACCTCGACTGTGGACGAACTGAGAATGGCAGTGATCGGCGTGGGCCGGATCGGGTTGGCCCACGCCGAGAACCTCGCCCGTCACATACGCCATGCACGCCTGGTGGCCGTTACCACCTCCAAACCGGAGAGGGTCACCCGGGTGATGCATCTCCCTGCGGACGTGAGGGTCTTCTCCACTCTCGAACAACTGCTCGCCGAGGAGCGCCTCGATGCGGTGGTGGTTGCCAGCAGTACCTCGGCCCATACCGAGAATGTAGAGCGGTGTGCAGCGGCCGGTGTGCACATATTCTGTGAAAAGCCGCTGGCCCTGACTCTGACGGACTGCGACCGGGCCGCCGCAGCGATCACAAAAGCTGGCGTCAAGCTGATGATCGGTCACTTACGCCAGTTCGACCCCGGCCACGTCGAGGCCAAGCGTTTGATCGAGTCGGGAGCTATCGGACAGCCGGTCGTCTTCCGGGCCATCAGTGGAGACGTCGATCCACCACTACCCGAATTCGCTGATCCCGAGGTGAGCGGCGGCCTGATCTTGGACTCCATGTACCACGACTTCTATCTCGGCCGCTGGTTGATGGCCGACGAGATCACCCGCGTCTATGGCGAAGGAGAAGCCCTGGTAGACGAAGGGGTGCTCTCGGTGGGCGACGTTGACAACGCCGTGGTCAGCCTGCGGTTCGCGGGCGGTGCCATGGGCAGCCTGACGGCGAGTCGCGTCACCCGCTATGGCCACGATCTGCGAAGTGAAGTGATCGGGGACGAGGGTGCCGTTCAAATCGGCTGCCTCCGCCAGACACCTGTACGTCTACTGGATCGTCGAGGTGTCCACCACGACATGCCACGCACCACTGCCGAACGCATGAGTGAGGCACTGGTAGCCGAGCTACAGGCCTTTGTGGACTGCGTGATTCACGATACCGAGTCTCCAGTCACCTTTCGCGATGGCCGCGCCACGGTGGGAGTCGCCGTGGCCGCCACTAGATCCATCCATTCGGGCAGACCGGTAGACCTGTGAAAAGACTTACTTGGAACCGAGGAGAGGTGAAATGTCAGATCAAGTAGAGACCCCAATTCTGATGCCAACCGACCAGCCCGACCTGTTCTTCGAGGACAACACCGTCGGACGCTGTAAGAAAGAGGTCTGGGATGCAAGCGACGAAGAGATCGACGCCATCCTGGCCGAGTACGGTGTTCCTTCGCCCTGCGAGTGGGGCAAGTCCGGCTCCTATATCCAGACCACTGTGCGTCATGAGGTGGTGGCGAATCGGAGCAAGAACGACATTGTCTTCATGCCCATCGGCTGCACCGAGCTCCATGGCAGCCATCTGCCCAGCGCCTCCGACACCCTCTATGTGAGCCAGATCCTGGAAGGCTTGCGCCGCTACACCGCCAAGCAGGGTGCGGCCTGCAACCTGGTGCTGCCGCCGCTCAACTACGGCGCCCACCCCTACCACCACATGGGCATACCCGGCACGGTCGTGGTGCGCGAAAACATCACGCGGGAGTATCTGATCGATGTGATGCTGGGTCTGTGGAACGACGGCTTCCGCAAACAGGTCATGATCAACAACCACGGTCACCTGTGGATGCTGGAATCAGCGATCCAGCAGTTCCAGAAGCGGTATCACCTCCCCGGTATCTTTCGCGTCATCGACTGGCACCGGGCGGTACGCGAGTTCTTCCGTACGAAGGAGAAAGGTGGGCGATTCGACACCAACTTCGTCCATGCGGACGAGTCGGAGACCTCTCTTGGCCTCTTCTTCCATCCCGACATGGTGGACATGGAATACGCGGTGGACACCGAGGGCAAGAGCTATCTGCCGGACGGGCATTTCGACAAGTCGGTCGACCCCTTCGGGCGGCCCAGCCGTTGGTCCGAGGGTGAGGGGCACTTCGCCATCGAGCTCGCATCCACACCGGAAGGTGTGGTCGGCAAAGCGACCCACGGTACCGCCGAAAAAGCCAAGCGACCCGTGGCGGCTATTCTCCGCTACTTGACCCTGCTCAATGACCAGATCCTCGAGGTCTTCCCACCGGGCACCGTACCGCCGGTCGAGGAGGTGACGCTGCGGACCGAGGCCGAGATGGAGCCCTATCTGCGCGAACCTGGAAGCCCCGGCTGGAAGCCGGTCTACCAGTTGCCGCGGATCGGCCAGGGATCGGGTCTTTAGTGCGGCTCAGCATCGTGGTTTCGACGCACGCCGCCCAATTCCAGGCGGTGGCTCTCAAAGGCGACTTCGCGGCCAGCGTCGCCAAGGTCGCGGGCTGGGGATACGACGGCGTCGAGCCGGCCATCAGAGATCCGTCGCTGGTGGATGCCGATGAGCTGGAGAGCCTGGTGTCGAGCCACGGGCTGGTCGTGCCGGCCATCGGTACTGGACAGGCTTGGGGAGAAGAAGGGCTGTCTTTTACCAGCGACGATCCGGCGGTGCGCGCCGCCGCCATCCAGCGGGTCAGGAGCCACGTACCGCTGGCGGCACGCCTCGATGCGATGATCATCCTCGGACTGATTCGGGGTATCACCCCCGAGGGCCAGAGCCACGAGCGCTCCATGGGTTTTCTGGTCGAAGCCATCCGGGAGTGCGCCGTCCTGGCCGCCGAGACCCGAGTGCGCTTTGCGCTCGAGCCCCTCAATCGCTACGAGACCGACCTCATCCACACCGTGGCCGAGGGTCTGGAGCTCATAGAGCGGGTCGGCGCCGAGAACTTCGGGCTGTTGCTGGACACGTTCCACATGAATATCGAGGAACCGGAGATCGAGACGAGCATCCGCTCGTGCGGCGAACGCATCTTTCATTTTCATGTGGCCGACTCGAACCGGTGGCATCCGGGAGCGGGACATCTAGACTTTGGCTCCATTCTGGAGACCCTGGCGGCCACCGGTTACGACGGTTTTGTCTCGGGCGAGTTCATGCCGCTACCCGATGCCGATACGGCGGCCGAGCGGGGCATCGCCCATTTGCGCCAGTTGGCAGCGACGGCATGAATGCGCCACCCGAGCTGAGGCCGCTGGGCGACCTGTGGGTCTATTCCCGGTCCGAAGTCGAGGAAGGCGGGACTTCCTACTTCCTGACCCGAGACGGGGACGGGGGCGCCAAGCTTCTCGGTGTCCAGGGCGATCCTGCGGGCTTCGACGACATCCATCCCGGCCCAGGTGGGGTCGCTCTCTGCCCACCGACCTCAGCCAACGCCGACGTACTCCGTTCCCGTCTGCCCTGGTTGTCGCCTGTGCCTCTGGGACTTCGGACCTCGGCCGGTTTTGGCGATCGGCTGGGCTTGGCCACCCCGGGGCACGTGCGGGCGATCCGCCAGGTCGATGAGTCGGCCCAGAGCATCGCACCCATATTCGCCCAGCAGTCCGTGCGTGAGAACGCTCGCACCGGTCGTACACCACAGCGGGTTGTCGATGACGCCACCTGGGGTCTTCTGCAGGAGGGGTGGCACGGGCCGTGGGGCGCGGATGCGGACCACCTCAAGACGCCCGCGGCGGTGAAGGCCTTTGTCGACGCCGGTTATACCTTCTACACCATAGACCCCAGCGATCACGTAGACGACGGGGCCCATACCGCCACGGCGGCCGAGCTGGAGTCCAAGGTAAAAGCGCTGGACTGGGAGGCTCTGGAGGATACACAGCAAGACCTCGAGAGCCGGTACCTGGGTACTCCCTTTGTCGTCGAAGGCCGGTCGGAGACCTTCGACCGGGGAGCGCTCTGGCGGGCGGCCGCCAAGTACGGGCGGGCCGTCGGCCACACGGCTGAGATGTACCGGCACCTCGCCAGCCGGATTGAGAACCGAGCTTTCGAGCTCGAGGTGTCGGTGGACGAGACCGACAGCACCACCGCCCTCGCCGAGCACTTCTACATCGCCAGTGAGCTACGACGGCTGGAAATTCCTTTTGTCAGCCTGGCGCCCCGTTTTGTGGGTAGCTTTGAAAAGGGGGTGGACTACATCGGCGATCTGGACACCTTCGCGACGGAGTTTGCACGACACGCGGCTTTGGCCAGGGAGTTGGGCCCCTACAAGCTCAGCCTCCACTCGGGCTCCGACAAGTTCAGCATCTATGGCATTGCCGCCAGACTGACAGGAACCGGCGCCAAGGATCTCTCGGGGGCCCTGGTTCATCTGAAGACCGCTGGCACCAGCTATCTGGAGGGTCTGAGGACTATCGCCCAGGTCGACAGCGCTTTCTTCCGGGAGATCCTGACCCTGGCGCGCGAGTGCTACGAGAACGATCGCGCCACCTATCACGTGTCGGCACAGCTCTCCCGCGTGCCCGAGCCGGAATCGCCGAGCGACGCAGAGCTGCCCGGCCTCCTCGAGCAGTTCGATACCCGGCAAGTTCTGCATGTGACCTACGGCTCGGTCCTGGATCGATTTGGAGATCGACTGCAAGTGACTCTGCGCCTGCACGAGGATACCTACGACGCCTTTCTCGAGTCGCACTTCGTGCGGCATCTGTCGCCGTTCGTGGGGTGACAGAATGCGGGGCAAGACGTGTGTCACCTAACTGGAGCAGTCGAGGCCTCATGGCCGAGGTAGGAAAATGGATCTAGGAACGGTAACTCAGTGGTACGACCTGACGGGTCGAACAATCGTCATCACCGGTGGTGCCGGGATTCTCGGCGGCGAGATGGCCTGCGCGCTGGTCGGCTGCAAGGCGGACGTCGCCATCTTGGATCGCGATCCGTCCCTGGCCGAGCGATTGATCAGCCGCGTCGAGAGCCAGCCGGGGCGCGCCATCATCGTCTACGGCGACGCACTGGAGCCGGAGACGCTGATCGCTGCCGAAGAGAAAATCCGCACCGAGCTCGGACCGGTCGACATGCTGATCAACGCCGCGGGTGGAAACAAACCCGACGCCACGACCAGCGCGGACCTCTCTTTCTTCGATCTGCCTGAGGAGGCGCTTCGCTTCGTCGTCGATCTCAACCTCCTGGGCACGATCCTCCCCTGCCAGGTCTTTGGTCGGGCGATGGCCGAGCGGGGTGAAGGTGTGATCGTCAATATCACTTCGATGAACGCCTTCAGACCGTTGACCCGTATCCCGGCCTATTCGGCGGCCAAGTCCGCGGTCAGCAACTTCACCCAGTGGCTGGCCGTGCATATGGCTCAGGAGTACTCGCCAAACATCCGTGTCAATGCTCTCGCCCCTGGGTTTGTCCTCACCGAGCAGAATCGCTATCTACTGACCGAAGAGGCGAGCGACGAGCCGACCCCCCGCGGCCGTACCATCATCGAGCACACCCCGATGGGTCGGTTTGGCGGTGCTGAGGATCTGCTCGGGACATTGCTCTGGCTGCTCTCCCCCGCCTCCTCTTTTGTCACCGGTGTCGTCGTGCCCGTGGACGGCGGCTTTTCGGCATTCAGTGGAGTGTGAGCGTCGATGACCACTCACCCTGAAGCGGCCCAGCCCCTGGCAGAGCTCGAGCCACGGCACGAGTTCTTTGTCGGCATCGACTCGGATGGCTGTGCCTTCGACACCATGGAGATCAAGCACAAGGAGTGCTTTATCCCCAACATCATCAAGCACTGGGGGCTGCAGCCGGTCTCCAAGTACGCACGCGAGGCGGCGGAGTTCGTCAACCTCTACTCGCAATGGCGCGGCACAAACCGCTGGCCGGCGCTGGTGATGGCCTTCGACCTGCTGCGCGAGCGACCCGAAGTGAAGGCCCGTGGTGTCGAGCCGCCCCAGGCCCCTCGCGTCCGCGAGTTCATCGCCGCCGATGCCTTCGCCAAGAGCAACGATGGTCTGGAGGCCTACATGGCGGCGCATCCCGACCCGGAGCTCGACGTCGCCTGGGCCTGGACAAAGGGTGTCAATGACACCGTGGCGGAGATCGTCCATGGTGTTCCTCCCTTCCCCTGGGTGCGGGAGAGCCTGGAGTTTCTCGCCGACAAGGCCGACATGATCGTCGTTTCCGCCACCCCGGTGGGGGCTCTCACTCGCGAGTGGGAAGAGCACGACATCGCCCCCTTTGTGCGAGCCATTGCCGGGCAGGAGATGGGCAAGAAGGCGGTTCACCTGGAGCTGGCGGCCCGGGACCGGTATCCGGGCGATCACATCCTGATGATCGGTGACGCCCCCGGCGATCTGAGAGCTGCTCGCGCCAACGGGGCGCTCTTCTACCCCATCAAGCCGGGCCACGAAGAGGAGTCGTGGCGACAGTTCCACGACGAGGCGATTCACAAGTTTCTGGCCCTGGACTACGCCGGCAGCTACGAGGCGGGGCTCATCGCCGATTTCGAGCAACTGCTACCCGCCGTGCCGGCTTGGAAACAGTGACCGACGGATACTTGAAGATGGCGACATGCTGGTAAGCGCGACCAACACCACGGACCGTTTGACCGAGGCCGAGGTCTGCACCGCCGTCGACCAAGCCCTGGCACAGGCCAATCTTGAGGGCAAGCGGGTGCTGGTCATCATCCCCGATGGCACCCGCACCGCCCCAGTGCCTCTCTTTTTCCGCCTCTTCCATGAGCTTCTCGAAGAGCAGGTGGCAAAGCTGGACTACCTGGTGGCTCTAGGCACCCACCCACCCATGGACGACGCGGCTCTCGGTCGGTTGGTCGGTGCGCCGGTGAGCGATGGGCGCGCCGGAGCGTCGCGCATCTTCAATCATCGTTGGGATCTTCCAGAGACCTTTGCCACCCTCGGTGTCCTGCCGGCCACCGAGGTGGAGACGCTGAGTGACGGCCGGCTCTCTCTCGAGGTCGAGGTACGGCTCAACCGTCTGCTGGGCGGTCCAGAGGGATCTTCGGAGTACGACCAGCTGCTGGTGTGCGGCCCCGTCTTTCCCCACGAGGTAGCCGGTTTCTCGGGTGGCAACAAATACTTCGTCCCCGGTGTGGCCGGCCCGGAGATCATCAATCTGACCCATTGGCTGGGCGCTTTGCTGACCAGCAGGGACATCATCGGGGTGGTCGACACCCCGGTTCGTCGGATGATCGATCGGGCCGCGTCTTTTATCTCCACACCCGCGATTTGCATGGCGTTGGTGATGCACGGAGAGGCCCTGCACGGCCTCTTCGCCGGGACGATGGATGAGGCCTGGCGGGCTGCCACCGAACTATCCGCCGAGCTGGACATCGTCTACGTCGAGACACCCTTCCGGCGTGTGCTCTCGGTCATGCCCGAGATGTACGACGACTTGTGGACGGCCGCGAAGGGTATGTACAAGCTGGAACCGGCGATCGCCGACGGTGGTGAGGTGGTGATCTACGCCCCACATATCAGCGAGGTTTCCTATGTCCACGGCAAGCTCATCGACGAAGTCGGCTACCACGTGCGCGACTACTTTCTCGAGCAGTGGGATCGATTCCGTGACTACCCCTGGGGGGTGCTGGCTCACTCCACCCATCTGCGTGGAGCCGGCACCTACGAGGGCGGGATCGAGCGGCCACGCATCCAGGTGACCCTTGCCACCGGCATCCCCCGCGAAAGGTGCACGGCCATCGGGCTCGGATATATGGACCCGGCGACAGTGGACCCGGGCGATTGGGCCGGTCGCGAGGAGGAGGGTGTGTTGCTTGTCGAGCGCGCCGGGGAGTTGCTCTATCGCGCCAAGGACGATCGATGACCATCAATTCGACTTCAACTCTACTTCTGTGGGAGGGCTAGTCTTGGAACAGGCGGATCTCGGTCTTGTGGGTTTGGCCGTCATGGGCCAGAACCTTGTCTTGAACATGGACGACCACGGTTTCAAGGTGGCGGTCTTCAACCGCACACTGTCGACGGTCGACGACTTTGTCAACGGCAGCGCCAAAGGGACTCGGATCATTGGCACCCACTCGCTGGAAGAGCTGGTCGCCGCCCTCAAACGACCCCGGCGGGTGATGCTGTTGGTCAAGGCCGGTCAGCCGGTCGACGACTTCATCGAACGGCTCATCCCGCTGCTGGAGGAGGGCGACATCATCATCGACGGCGGCAACTCCAACTACCGCGACACGATGCGCCGCACGCCGGCTGTCGAGTCGAAGGGCCTGCTGTACATCGGCACGGGGGTGTCGGGGGGCGAAGAAGGGGCCCGCCGCGGTCCCTCGATCATGCCGGGTGGATCACCGGCAGCCTGGCCCCACGTCAAAGACATCTTCCAGGCCGTCTCCGCCAAGGTGGAAGACGGCTCGCCCTGCTGCGATTGGGTGGGTGAAAACGGTGCCGGGCACTTTGTGAAGATGATTCACAACGGCATCGAGTACGGCGACATGCAGCTGATCTGCGAGTCCTACCAGCTGATGAAAGAAGGCCTCGGGCTCGACCACGACCGGATGCACGAGATCTTCGCCGAGTGGAACGAGGGCAAGCTGGACTCCTACCTGATCGAGATTACACGCGACATCCTGGGCTATCGTGACCAGGACGGAGAGCCGCTGGTCGAGAAGATCCTCGACAGCGCCGGACAGAAGGGGACGGGCAAGTGGACCGTGATCGCGGCTCTGGATACCGGCATTCCCTTGACGCTTATCGGCGAGGCCGTGCTGGCTCGCTTTCTGTCGGCGCTAAAGGATGAGCGCGTGGCGGCGTCCGCTCTGCTCCGCGGCCCCGAGCCCAAGCCCTTTCCCGATGAAGAAAAAGCCGGCTTTGTCGATGACCTCCGCGAGGCGCTCTATGCCTCGAAGATAGTCTCCTACACCCAGGGCTACATGCTCATGCGCGCGGCGGCGGCGGAGTACGGCTGGAATCTCAACTACGGAGGCATTGCCTTGATGTGGCGGGGTGGCTGCATCATCCGGTCCGTCTTCCTGGGCAAGATCAAGGAGGCCTTCGACCGCGACCCAGCGTTGGGCAATCTCCTGCTCGACCCCTACTTCCAGGAGCAGGTCGAAGCGGCGCAGAGCGCGTGGCGCCGAGTCGTCGCGCGCGCGGTCGAGATGGGGGTCCCGGTGCCGGCCATGTCTAGCGCCCTGGCCTTCTACGACGGCTATCGACAGAAACGGCTGCCCGCCAATCTGCTCCAGGCCCAGCGCGACTATTTTGGGGCGCACACCTATGAGCGGCTCGACAGGCCGCGGGGCGAGTTCTTCCACACCAACTGGACCGGGCGTGGGGGTGAGGTGACCTCGGGGTCGTACGACGGTTAGCTGAGATATGACCCAACCCAGAAACGTGGTCGTCGCCCAGTCGGGTGGCCCAACACCGGTGATCAACGACTCGCTGCGTGGCGTCGTCGAGGCCTGTCGAGAACACCCCGATCGCTTTGGGACCGTCTTTGCCGGTTACCACGGTATCGAGGGTGTGCTCCGCGAGGAGCTGCTGGATCTCTCCGCGCAGGAGCCGGAGGAGATCGCCTTGTTGCGATCGACACCGGCCGCCGGCGCCATAGGAACCTGCCGCTACAAGCTCAGGACCGGCCAGCAGGAAGACTTCGAGCGCATCATCGAGGTCTTCAAGACCCACGACGTGGGCTACTTCTTCTACATCGGTGGCAACGACTCCATGGACACCGCCCACAAGGTGGCTCAGCTGGCCGGGGAGAGAGGTCTGGAGCTGGTAGCCGTGGGCGTGCCCAAGACGATTGACAACGATGTGGGCGACAGCGAGTTCAAGCTCATCGACCACACACCCGGCTATGGCAGCGTGGCTCGTTATTGGGCGCTAAACGTCCAGAACGCGAACGAGGAGAACAGAGGTTCCAGCCCATCCGACCCGGTGCTGGTAATGCAGGCGATGGGCCGCAAGATCGGTTATATCCCCGCTGCCGCCCGGCTAGCGGATCCCGCGCGGGAGATGCCACTGCTAATCTTCATGCGAGAGGCCGGACTCGGCCTCGCGGAGCTTGCCGACGGCGTCAACGACCTGCTCGCGAGCCGAGGACGGGCGCTGGTAGTGCTCAGCGAGGGCTTCGACGTCGGCGAGCTCGGTGAGCGCACCGATGCCTTTGGCCACACGACCTTTTCTTCCAGCCAGATGACGGCCGGCCAGATCGTGGTGAACTATCTCAACGAGGTGGGATTGGCGGCACGGGGTGCGGCGCGGGGCAACCTTCCGGGCACCGACCAGCGTGGGAGCATCGTCTACGCCTCGACGGTCGATCTCGAGGAGGCCTACCAGCTGGGGCGAAAGGCCGTCGACATCGCGGCAGACCAGGGCTCCGGCTTCATGGCGACCATTCTGCGCGAAGAAGGCAGTGCTTATCGGGTGCGATACGACAAGGTGCCCCTGGAGCTGGTGGCCAATTCGGAGCGGACATTTCCCGCGGCTTGGATCACCCCGGCACGCACCGATGTCACCGACGACTTTGTCCGCTATGCCCGTCCCCTGATCGGCGAGGAGTGGCCCAGGGTACCGCTGGTCGACGGGCTCCAACGCTTTACCCGGTTCAAACCGGTTTTTGCCGACAAGAAGCTCCCCCACTACCAACCCGAGGCGCATCGCAACTGAGGAGGGAACCATGAACCTACAGTCGACAGTGAGTAGAGCTACCGTGCCCCTCTTGCTTCTTTGCCTCACCTTGCTCGCCAGCTCCCCTGCCCCTGCCGCAGAGGTAAGCGAAACGGGCTATCCGCGGCTGATGCAGGGACCGATGATAGGAGCGGTATCCGCCCACGAGATCCGCATCTGGGCGCGGGCCACCGGTGAGTATCCGATCTCGATCGAGTTTGGGACAACCTTCGACCTGTCTTCTTTTCGGGAGAGCGAGCCGGTCGTGGCCAAGAAGGCCGACGACTACACCGTAGTCGTCACTCTCGGCGACCTCGAGCCGGATACGGAGTATTTCTATCGGGTCAATGTGGACGGCGAGCCCGACCGCTATCTCAGGGGCTTTCCTCCTTTCAGGGTAAGAACGGCGCCAACACCCGGTACCGACCGCGACTTTCGTATCGCCTTCGGGTCCTGCCCACGGGTCCAGGAGGACCCGCTGCAACCGCTCTGGCCGGTGGTCTCGGCATTGGAGCCCACACTTTTCTTCTGGATTGGGGACAACATCTACGGTGACTCGCTCTACCCGCACGTTCTCCAGGAGGACTATCGCCGGCAGAGGGATGTACCCGGTCTTCAACCCCTTATACGCAGTGTGCCGAATCTGGCCATCTGGGATGACCACGATTTTGGGATGAACAACCAGAACAAGGGAAATCCGATCAAAGACGAGGCACTTGCTATTTTCAAGCAGTACTGGGCCAACCCGGCCTACGGTCTACCGGACACCCCCGGTATCTTCTTTCGTTACAGCTATGGCCGGGTCGACTTCTTCTTTCTGGACACCCGGTTCAACCGCGATTCCGACATGGCCCCGGACACCCCTGAGAAGACCATGCTGGGGACGACCCAGTTGGCATGGCTCGAATCGGAGCTCGAGGCAAGCACCGCGGCCTTCAAGGTCCTGATTGCCGGAGGCGGTTGGAGCAAGTCCAAAGGGGTGGGTGGTGATTCCTGGGCGTCGTTCATCAATGAACGGAACAAGATCTTCAATTTTGTCCGTGACAACAAAATCACCGGTGTGATTCTCCTGTCCGGTGACAGTCACGTGGGCGAGATCAATGCCATCCCCTGGTCGGACGAGGGTGGGTACGATTTTTACGACCTCGTAAGCTCACCGCTGGCCCAGGCAACACCAGACAGCTGGCTCGAGCGCCGGCCCGAGAGGCGTATCCGCAAGGTCTATTTCCAGGGCAGCAATGTTGGCGTGGTCGACTTTCTCTTCGATCCATCGCCTCGCCTGGTCTATCGATTGATCGATCTCCAGGGGCGGAGTGTCTGGGAGCCGTTCGAGCTACAGGCGAACGAGCTCGTCAACGGGGTGCAATCATGGCCGTCGAAAGTGAGCGACGAAGAACGTTTTAGACAGGAGAACTTCGATCAGGGCAAGGGCTACTACGAAGTGGCTTTCCCCGACGATTGAGTAGCAAGTCCCTGTAACGCGCAAGCTCAGTCCATCAGCGCATTGGGGATCCACAGCACCAGCTGTGGAAAGAGCGTTATCAAGACCAGCACGATGACGTTGGCGCCGAGAAACAACGCGGCGCCGCGGAAGATCGTACCGATACGCAGACCCGACACCGCCGAACAAACGTTCAGGCAGTTGCCCACCGGGGGTGTACAAGCTCCCACGGCCAACCCGGACACGAGAATAACGCCAAAGAGCACCGGGGAAACGCCGGCTTGGACGACCGCCGGTAGAAAGACCGGGGTGAGCAACAGGATTGCCGGGCTCACATCGATGAAGGTGCCGGCGAGCAACACGATACCCGCGATCAACAGCATCATCGCTACCGGGGCCAGATCCAGACCCACGACCAGACTCGCCACCGCTTCCGGCACGTGCTCGAGGGCCAGGACCCAGATAAAGACCTGAGACAGCGCGATGATCATCATGATCTTGGCGCTGGTCAGGATCGACGACCGGAAGGCCTGGAGGAGCTCACCGGGCTTCAAATGGCGCGTGAGAAGAAAACCGACACAGATGGCGTACATCACACCAAGCCCGGCCGACTCCGTCGCGGTCGCAATTCCCAATACGACCGTGCCGACGACAAAGACGGGCATGATCAGGACATAGGAGGCCCGCAGGGACTCCGCAAACACTGTTCTCGGGGACGCCCGTGCTTCTTCTCTTGGATACTGTCGCCGCTGGGATATCCAATAGGTAAAAGCGAGCTGCAAGACACCCACCATCACCCCGGGAATCAGCCCACCCAGGAAGAGACGCCCGACGGACACCTGCGCCATGACGGCGTAGATAACCATCGGAATGCTGGGGGGGATGATCATCCCCATGGTGGAAGAGGCGACCGTGATCCCGGCGGCGAAATCTTTGGGATACCCCCGCTTCTCCATCGCGGGTATGAGGATCGAGCCGATCGATGCCGTGTCCGAGGCCGACGATCCGGAGATACCGCCAAAGAGCATGCTCGCTGCGACGTTGACCATTCCGAGGCCGCCCCGAAAGCGGCCGACAAAGATCAGGCTGTAGTCGATCAGACGCTCCGTGATGCCACTCTTGTTCATTACCTGGCCCATGAGGATAAAGAGCGGCAGGGCGATGAGCGCGTAGGAATCCATGCCGGCGAACAACCGCTGCGGCAGGATGACGATGAGCTCGGGCTGGAAAAACAGAAAGTAGACCAGAGCCGAAAGTCCGAGCGAGTAGGCGACGGGAACGCCCATCAGCAGGAAAACGACCAGACTCGCCAGCAGGAGAATCATGGGGCTCTATCCCGCACTACTCCTCGCGCATCCATGACTGTCCAAGCTCTTCTTCTCCCCTGAGCGCGAAAAACAGTCTCAACCCGCAGTAGATGACCGCCAGACCGCAGCCCAGGGGAATGCTGATCTGGGCGACGATGCGCGGCAGCCCCGTACTCGGCATCAAGAAACCGCCGGTGGTGTCGATCCAGCCGAGGCTGTACCAGAGCATGACCCCGTTGATGAGGGCGATCAGCAGCAACCCGGCGGCGTCCGCCGCCTTGCGCAGACCGACCGGTAGCCGCTCGGCGAAAGCCGTGATGGCGATGTGCTCGCGTTTGCCGACCGCTACCGCCCCGCCGATGGCGGTGGTGTAGACAAAGAGGACCGTGATGATCTCGTTGGCGCCGGTGATCGACGAGTTGAATACATAGCGCAGGACAACCAGCGTCACCACGAGGACGAAGATGGCCATGAAACCGACCATCATCACGCCCTCCAGGGCGCGAGTGAGGATGGTCTCGAGCCTCTTCATGTTGGCTACAGGATCGGGTTTGGGGGCGAAGTTGGGCGCCGCAACGGCCTGGCGTCGGTTCAACCGCCGCCGCGGGCGGCCTTGCGGGCTCTTTCTATCTCGTCTGCCGTAAAGTCACCCTGGTCGATGAAGTACTCGTAGACCGGCCGCACGGCCTCGCGAAACGGCTCCAGATCGGCACCGGTCACATAGTTGACCTCCAGCTGCTCCGAGAGCTTGTCGATGAACTCCTCTTCCTGCTCGCGGTTGAGCTTGTCACTCAGCGCAATGGTCTCCACCGCCACCTCGTCGAACAACACCTGCAGATCGGCGGGCAGACTCTCGTACCACTCCAGGTTGACCAGCATTGGATCGGGCCCGGTGGCGTAATTGGTGATCGTCAGGTACTTCGATACCTCGTGGACCTTGAAGTCCCAGATGTTCGAGGGAGCCGTGTCCTGGCCGTCCACCACCCCGGTCTGCAGCGCCTGATACACCTCGACGTAGGGCAGCTCCTGTGGGTTGGTGCTAAAGGCGAGGGCGGTCTGGACATAGACCTCCTGCATCGGCACCCGCATCTTCAGTCCCTCGAGGTCGTCCGGGTGCTTGATCGGCCTGACGTTGTTGGTATGCGCCCGGAAGCCCTGCGAGATCCCGGTGGCCGGTATGTGAAACCCGTTCTCCCTGGCGCCCTGGTTCATCTCGCGGACGACGTCGCTGTTTACCAACTGCAGTGCCTGGTCCCAGTCGTCGACGAGAAACGGCAAGGTCAACAGATTGAACTTGGGGTTGGCATCGGCAAAGAAGCCGCCGCGAGTGCCCTGGAGCGCCCCGGTCGCCACCAGATCCATGAGCTCGCGCTCGTTGCCGAGAACGCCACCAAAATAGAGCTCGACCTCGATCCTGCCATCAGTCCTTTTCTCTAGCTCGTCCTTGAAATACAGCATGGATTGGCTGCGAATCGCCGCCTCGGGCTGCTCGTTGGCGTACTTGAAGATGAGACCCTTGTCGCTGCGGGTACAGGAGGCGCTCGCGATGGCGAGCAGGCAAAAAGCGATACGGATCATCATGATGGTCGGACCGTGACTCGACAGTTGCACGCGTATGCTGGTTAGGCAAACAGCTGCTTGAAAGCTGCCACCGAGGCTCGATACCCGTCCTCGAAATCTCCATCGTCGGGTCTGTACACGCTTTCCAACGAGATCACCCCATCGTAGCCATCCTCCTTTAGTCGGACGGCCAGGGGCTCCAGATACGGCACCATGTCACCGGCTCCCAGCTCACAGAACTCGACGGTCGCCTTGGGCATGTCCACCCTGGCATCTTTGATGTGGATGTGGCCAAGATAATTCGGCATCAGGGCCTCGTAGCCGTCGGGATAGGTCGGCTCCATGGCGTACAGACTGTTGCACGGATCCCACATGATCTTCAGGCGGCTGCTCCCGAGGTCGTCGATGAGCTTTCTTCCCAGGTAGGCCGACGGCACCATGGCGTTGTTGCCGGTCTCCAGAGCCAACACTACGTCTTGGTCCTCCGCCAACTGGAGGGGAGGCTCCAGCAGCCTGAGGAGTTGGTCCCAGGCGCCCTTGCTGGCGACCCATTTTTCGGCGCCGTTCCTACCAAAGAGGATCATCTCGCGGCGGAAGCTCATGATTCTCAGCAGCCGCGTGCCGAATGCTTTGGCCATGTCGATGCAGCGCTCGAGCCCCTCCATGTGCCGTGTGTAGTTGGCATCACCGACTTCGGTGTCACCCACGAGCATCCCGGCAAAGTTGTGCCTCGA
This sequence comes from Thermoanaerobaculia bacterium, assembly GCA_049678185.1. Lineage (GTDB taxonomy): Bacteria > Acidobacteriota > Thermoanaerobaculia > Multivoradales > JAHEKO01 > M0029. Next base: position 667 of record JBAUDS010000407.1, on the reverse strand, counting down.
GATACAAGAGACCTTGACGTCGTAGGCCTCGATCAGCGACTGGGCCCGCGCCATTTCATCGTCGCTCAGATCGCCCACTTCCTTGTCCCAGAGAAACTGCAGCTCCGCATACTCCAGCCCGGTCTCGACCATGACTTCGAGCGCATGCTCGAAGTCGTTGCTGATACCGTTGGTAATCACTCCGAGTTTTGCCATATATCTCTCCTTTGGCGCCGGTATGCGCCTACCAGGTAACTTCCGTGTCGGCGATCTGCTCCAACAACTTGACGATCGACCAGTTGTCTTCCTCCGGAAACAGGGAGATTCCGGCCTGGAAGAGCTCGTAGGCGGCGCTGGTCGTGAACATGGCCACACCGTTCTTCTTCGCCATGTTCATACTGATACCGAGATCCTTGTACATCGTGGTGATCTGGCTGCCGGTGTCCTTGAAGGCCCGGTCCATGATCAGCTTGGCGCAGTTCTCCAACAGTGGACTCCGCACACCGCTGGCGGTAAACACCTCGTACATCACCTCGCCCTTGACACCGGCCTTGGCACCCAGCACCAGCGACTCGAAGATTGCGGTGAACGTCGCGCCGATCAGCGCCTGGAGGGAGGCCTTCACCGTCTGTCCCATACCGATCTCCTCGCCGACATGAAAGATCTTCTCGCCAACCGCCTGCAGCAC
>JBAUDS010000406.1:0-1955 GCA_049678185.1 Thermoanaerobaculia bacterium | reverse complement strand
GGACCTGTCGGCTACGGCCAGCTTCGATGTCTACACTAGCGACACCTTCGACGCCACAGACATCGCTGCTATCGCACTCGCGACCTACTCCGACTCGCTGCTCTGCATGTCGTGCCATGACGGTACTGTCGCCCCGGGCACCTTCTACAACGCCCCCAACCTGGCAATCGGCGAGGACAACTCCACCGCCATTGCTATTACTGGCAGCGGGAGCCTGGGTACCGACCTGTCGAGCGAACACCCGGTGAACTTCACCTACGCCAGCTCGGTCACCAACGGCGATCTTGGCCTCGTTGCAGAGGCCGGCATCGTTGACTACCTCGACACGGGTAAGGTGAACGGCAAGGTGCAATGCTCTTCCTGCCACGACCCGCACGACGACAGTGTCGATGCCGACGTGGACTTCATGAGGGTTTCACTGGCCAACAGTCTGCTCTGCACCACCTGCCACGTGAAGTAGTACAGCTCGTTGTCAGAGATCTAAACGCGGCGGGGACTTTACGAGTCCTCGCCGTTTTCTTTTACATTGCCGTCGAGACTCGAAGGGCTGTAGGGTCGATGCTGGCGAAGACGTAGGCTCGAGAAATGTGCCAATGCGGCGATAGTTCCTCCTCTTCGGGACCACCCGGGTGGAGAATTCGAGAGCCGAAGGGCACTCTCCTACTATTTCTGCCGCTGGCCTTCATGATCCTCTTTGGCGCGGTACGGCCTGCCGGGGCGCAGGCGTTTGGCCGCTGGTGGTGGCAGGCCCAGGTGGGCGTCGAGCAATGGTCGAACGAGAATCTCGCCGCAGAGACAACGCTGAGCAAATACGGCCAGTTGGGACTCCGCCTGTCGGGCAGCCTCAACGGTTTTGTCGTTCACCCCGCCATTGCCAGCTTCCGTCTCCATCTCGACACCCTTTTGGACAGATTCGACGACAGCACCCTGAGCTCGAGCAACGATCTTGGGGGTGGCCTCGAGTTCGAGATCCTACCCAACGGTGGTTACCCGCTCAGACTCGGTTTCAGAACCGCCAGCTTCGCCTACGGTCTTCCTCCGGACGGAGATCCCGCAACTCTCTTGACGAGGCCCGACCGGACAACCGAGTGGCAAGGCCAGTGGCACGCCAGAAAGGGGTTGCTCAAGGGCCTTCTGCTGGCTTTCGATCGAACGAACATCGACTTCCTGGATCCGGAAGCGCGCGAAGGAGTCCATGAACAGAATCTGGTTCAGTGGTCCAGAAACACAGGCAAGGTCCGCCATCAACTCCGCCTTCGCCGTCGCCTCGACGTCTACGGCACCAGAGACTTCGAAAGGGAGGATCTGGCCCTCTACCTCGACGAGCGCAGCACCCAAGGGGCAGTCTGGAACTGGATGTTCACCGGTTCGGGCATCTCCTACACAACCAAAAGCCACGACAGAGAAGACGACGTCGATCAATTCCGAGTCTTTGGCAAGGCCTTCCGGCCAATGCGCCGTGCCGACCGGATCGAGCTCGAGCTCAACGGAGATTCATTCCGGACAGGCTCCGAAGGCCCTTCTCTGCGCTACGGTTTGAGGGGGTCTTATCGCTGGTATCCCAAGCCCGAGCTCCAGGTCGCTCCCTTTCTGGGGTACGTGGCTCAGGACTCGGACAGGATCTCTTTCCGCTCACCCCGCATCGGCCTCTCGGTGATCTGGAACCGGCAGGGACCGAAACTGAGATCGGTCCTCGGCTTCACCTCCAACACCGGTCAAGTGACGACGAGCGGCTCGACCGAGGACAGCGACCAGCGGCAAACTGCCTTTGCACTCACCGAGACCCTCACCTACGGCAACCCGCGACGTCTGCTGGCGGAGCTCGAGCTGGGTCTGTCCCACAACGAGCTCGACCTACGACGAAGACCCCTCTTCGACGACGAGTCGGATCTGATTAGAGCCTTCGAAAGGGATGACTCGGCGCGGGTACGGACAAAGCTCCGACATATCTGGGG
>JBAUDS010000405.1:0-8797 GCA_049678185.1 Thermoanaerobaculia bacterium | reverse complement strand
AGGCGAAGACGATGCTACGCCGGGCCGAGGACCCGCAGCCTGACGGCGGCCGGCCGCTTCAGGATCCTGTGTTTTGCTCGTTCTCCGCTGCCGCGTTCTTCTTCGCCCGCTCTTCCGCCCACTTCTTTCGCCAGTATTCTTTCTGCCATTTGTTGACGTTGCGATTGTGCTCGGCGAGGGTGGTGGCGAAGACGTGGGTGCCGTCGTTGCGGCTGACGAAGAAGAGGTAGGGGACGTCGGCGGGTTGGGCGGCCGCTTGCAGGCTGGCGAGACCGGGCGAGGCGATGGGGCCGGGGGGTAGGCCGGGATAGAGGTAGGTGTTGTAGGGCGACTCGAGCTTGAGGTCCTGCCGCCGGATGTTGCCGTCCCAGGTGCCGGCCGTCTTGAGGGCGTAGATGACGGTGGGGTCGGCATAGAGCGCGATACCCCGCTCGAGGCGGTTGGTGTAGACGCCGGCGACCATGGGTCTCTCTTCATTTACTCCGGCCTCCTTTTCGACGATCGATGCCAGCACTACGAGCTCACGTAAGGTGCGCGGGTCCTCCTCGGTGAGCAGAGGCCGGACTTCCTCTTCCCAGCGTCGGCGGAAGGTCGTGACCAGGGCCGCGACGATGTCGTCCTCCACCGTGCCGCGGGCAAAGGCATAGGTGTCGGGGAAGAGATAGCCCTCGAGGTCGATGGCCTCGGGATCCAGGTCGGCGATCAATGCTGGTGAGGACATGAGCTCGACCAGGCGAACCCGGTCACCAAAACCCTGCTCGGCGATCTGACTTGCGGTCTCCTCCAGGGTCAGTCCCTCGATGACGACGACCGGATAGGTGACCACCTCGCCGCGAATCAGAGCATTTAGGACTTCAGCGGTGGTGGCGGCATTCTGGAAGCGATACTCGCCGGCCTTCAAGGGTGGGTCTTCGAGCCGGTAGACGAGGTAGAGCCGCGCCAACAGAGCATTGGCCAGGACCCCTTTCTGCTCGAGCAGCTCGAGAATCGTGCGGGCACCCATCCCGGCCGGGATCTCGACCAGCAGCTCGGGCTCGGCGAATCCCCGGTGGGGCTGGTTGAGGGTCTGCCACCCCCAGTAGCCCACAGCCGCGGCCGCGGCCAGCAACACGATCAGGAGTGCCAGTACCGCCGCCAGCAGCTTCTTCACGAGGTGCCGGTCCTCTGCTCTCGATCGAGGGTCTGTTGGAGGAGAATCTGTGCCGCCAGGGCATCGATCCTCTCCGGGTGCCGGCGGGGGTCGACTCCAGCCTCGCGTAGACGCTCTTCGGCCTCGACCGAGGTCAGCGACTCGTCCACGAGCTGGCACGGCAGACCGGTCTCGTGTTGCAGCTTGCGGGCAAAGCCGCCCACGCGCTCGGCGGCTGTCCCCCGAGTGCCGTCGAGGCCAACGGGTTCGCCGACGACGAGCCTCTCGACTCCTTCCCGGCGGGCGATGTCGGAGATGCGCTCGATGGCCTCACGGTCGCTCTTGCGGATCAGTGTCTCGAGGGGTGTGGCCACCCGGCCATCCGGGTCCGAAACCGCCAGCCCGATCCGCTTTTCTCCAAAGTCGATGCCCAGAGCGCGCATGCCGAGGAGCAAGGGTAACAGGGTTGGCCGGGAGCCCAAAAAGGGGGCTTGTGGAAGCGGATCCGGGACGATTGCTGTGCTAGCATGAAACGTCCCGAATCCGCTGGCTTTCTGGCGACAGACGCTGACCCGTTAGGGCTGCCGCCGACAATTCGAGAGCCGCGGGAGTTTCACCTAGACGTCTCTTACAGGGTGAGGATTACATGCAAGATATCGTGATCCTGAGTGCTGTGCGTACACCTATTGGAGCCTTCCAGGGAGCCTTCAGGAGCGTGCCGGTTCATGTGCTCGGATCGCGCGCGCTCGAGGGTGCCATCGAGCGTGCCGGCGTCCAGCCCGACGACATCGATCAGGTGTACTTGGGCTCCGTCCTGACCGCAGGGGTGGGTCAGGCACCGGCGAGACAGGCCACTCTGGGTGCCGGTTGTCCGGTCTCCACCGGCGCTGTGACGGTCGGCAAGGTCTGCGGCTCGGCGATGCGCGCCGTGATGACCGGTGCCAACGATCTCCGTTGCGGCGACTTCATGCTGGTGGCGGCGGGTGGCATGGAGAGCATGAGCCGGGCGCCCTATCTGGCGGCCGGTGTGCGCGACGGGCTCCGTCTCGGTCATGGCAAGCTCATCGACTCGATGATCCACGACGGCCTGTGGGATCCCTACAGCGACGTCCACATGGGCAACTGTGGTGAGAAGTGCGCCGCCCACTACAAGTTCTCGCGCGAAGACCAGGATGCCTTTGCCCAGGAGAGCTACCGACGCGCCCGCGAAGCGACGGAGAAGGGACTGGCGGCGGCGGAGATCGTGGCGGTGGAGGTCCCCCAGCGCAAGGGAGATCCGATTCGGGTGGACAAAGACGAGGAGCCCTTCCGGGTCGACCTCGACAAGATGTCCAAGCTCAAGCCGGCCTTTCAGAAGGACGGCACGGTCACGCCGGCCAACGCCAGCAAGATCAACGACGGCGCGGCGGCTCTGATACTGACGACGGCGGAGAACGCGGAGCGTTTGGGCAAGAAGCCCATGGCTCGAATCGTGGCCCAGGCGTCGGTAGCGCAGGATCCGGACTGGTTTACGACCGCACCGGTAGCAGTGGTGCGCAAGGTCCTGGAGCGGGCCTCTCTCGAGCCCGGTGACATTGATCTTTGGGAGGTCAACGAAGCTTTTGCAGTGGTGGCCATGGCCTTTCTGCACGACTTGCAGCTGCCGGCCGACCGCGTCAACGTTCGCGGTGGGGCCGTGGCTCTCGGCCATCCCATCGGTGCCTCGGGGGCTCGCATTCTGGTCACTCTGCTGCACGCCATGGAGGAGCGCGACGCCCGGCGGGGCTGTGCGGCAATCTGTATCGGCGGTGGAGAGGCGACGGCGGTGATCGTCGAGAGAACTGCATGAGGCCGATCGCGGCCGTCCTCTGGCTCTGGCTGTTGGCCTGTCCGCTGGCGGCGCAGTTCGAGGAGCTCGAACCCGCGAATCCGATTCCGGACGGGGCGCCGGCGGAGGTCGTCGAAGAGCAGGAAGAGGCCACCGAGCCCGAGCCGCCCGAGCCGATCCGATTCGATCGGATCTCCTTCGAAGTTCCATTCCCCGAGGAACAGGGTGGCGGCACCGCAACTGGAACAGCCGGCAATCTCGAATACCTGCGTGAAAACTTCGTCATTGCCTCCGGTGGCGTGGAGGTGCGGTACCAGGACATGGAGTTCCAGGGACAGCAGGTCGAGATCGACTTGGAGACCAAGGTCATAACAGCCCGCGGCGATGTGATCATCGACCAGGGCCCAAAACGGATGACCGGCGACACCTTGACCTTCGATCTCGAGAGCAAGACGGGCTCCATGACCAACGCCAAGGCCTTTGTCGACCCCGACATGTACTTCGAGGGCAAGGAGATTGCCAAAGTCGGCGAAGACACCTACACCGTCACCGACGGTATGGTCACTTCGTGTAGCGGTGACTCACCGGCCTGGAACTTCCGCGTCTCCCGTGCCCAGGTGGAGATGGAGGGGTTTGCACGGGCCAAGCACGCCAGGTTCCGGGTCAAGAAGATGCCGCTCCTCTACACGCCCTACATGGTCTATCCGGCCAAGACCGAAAGAACTTCGGGTTTCCTCTTTCCCAACCTGGGTTACTCGGAGCGTCAGGGCGCCGTTCTCGGGCTGGCCTATTTTCAGACCCTTGGTGAGAGTGCCGACACGACCTTCTATCTGGATCTCTACACCGAGAAGTACACTGCCGTCGGCAACGAGATTCGCTATCGGCCGAGCGAGGCCACCGAGGGTTTCTTCGAGGGCTATGTCGTCGACGATCCGGATTCGGAAGATCTGCGCTGGAAGCTCAATTGGACTCATACCAGCGACGATCTTCCCTGGGGCATGCGCGGCGTGGTCCGCTACCGCAACTTTTCCGACTTCGATTTCTTCCGTGACTTCGAACGGGATTTCAACAAGATCTCCATCCGGCGTTTGCGATCTGCCGGTTTCGTGACCGGCAGTTGGGGTCAGCACTCCTTCACCCTCCTGGTGGAGGGCGAGGAGACCTTTGTCAACGACGACACCACCGTCGACAAGCGGCGATTGCCGGAGGCGGAGTATCGGTTACGAGCGACCCAGCTGGGCCGGCTTCCCATCTATGTCGACCTGCTCAGCTCGGTCGACTACTTCAGTCAGCAGCGGACAGACGCCTTCGATTTCACCTACGCCCGCGCCGACCTGTTGCCGCAGATGACCTTTGCTCTGAGCTCGTTGCCCTGGTTGTCCGCCTCGGTGATCGCGGCGCCGCGTGTCACCTGGTACAGCGACAGCCTCAACGAGGAAGAGCCGGGACTGAGCGGCGAGAGTCTCACCCGGACCCTGTTCAGCTCGACCGGAACGATCGTCGGCCCGTCGGCAGCCCGGATCTACAACAGCAACAAGGGCTTCTTCACCAAGTACAAACACATCATCGAGCCCCGTTGGTCCTATGCCTACGTGGACGACTTCGATGACCAGAATCGGGTGATCGAGTACGACGAGATCGACCGGTTCCAGCCCACCAGCGTGGTGCGCTACAACTTCATCAACCGGTTGCTGGCCAAGCCAGCAGAGGAGACCGGGCTGGGTGCGCGCGAGATCATGTCGCTGTCGATTGCCCAGGCCTTCAGCCTCGATAAGGACCGCCCTCTCCAGAAATCGAGTGACGGCACCCGCGAGAGCAGGCAGGGTCCGGTGGCGGTGCAGTATCGCTTCAATCCGTCCCAGATGACCAACCTCGAGGCCAGATTCTCCTACAACACGCTCTTCAACGGGCTCAACAACACGTCACTGACGGCGGGTTTCCGTTTTGGACAGCACGCGCTCGGCACTACCTGGGTGACGCGCTTCAATGCCGAGACCGACACCACCAGAGGTAACCAGCTACGATTTCTGGCGGGTCTTCAGCTCTGGCCCAACCGGGTACGGCTCGATTCGCAGCTGAACTACGACTTTGTGACGCAGGTATTGCAGAGCCAGCGCTATGTCATCTCCATCACCGCTCAGTGTTTCGGCATCCGCCTGGAGTACCAGGAGCTCGATCTGGTCGATGATCATGACCGGAGATTCCGCTTTGCGCTATCGCTCAAGAACATCGGGACATTTATCGATCTCACCGGTGGCACCTCGACGGGTGGCTTCAACTCACCGTTCTGATCCGCGACCCAGAACGATGCAGATGGCCCGGGCAGGAGAGATTTCAGGAGGCATTCAATGCGAGTACTCATAACAGGGATCACGGGCTTTGCCGGGTCCCATTTGGCGGACTATCTTCTGGCCGAGAAGCCGGAGGTGGAGATCTTCGGCATCAAGCGCTGGCGGAGCCGCATGGAGAACATCGCGCATCTGGAAGGCCAGGTTCAACTGCGCGAGGCCGATCTGAGGGACTACACCTCGATCCATCGGGTGCTGGACGAAGTCAGGCCCGACGCCATCTTTCATCTGGCGGCGCAGAGCTTTGTTCCCACCAGTTGGCGGGCGCCGGCCGAGACACTCAGCACCAACATCATCGGCCAGACCTACATATTCGAAGCTGTGCGCGCCTTGCAGCTGGATCCGACCATCCAGATCGCCGGTTCCAGCGAGGAGTACGGTCGGGTGCTGCCCGACGAGGTGCCCATCAAGGAGACCAATCCTCTGCGCCCACTGTCGCCCTACGCCGTCTCCAAGGTCGCACAGGACCTGCTGGCCTACCAGTACTTCGAGAGCTACGGGCTGAAGACCGTCCGCACCCGCGGCTTCAATCACACCGGTCCACGCCGTGGGGACGTGTTTGTGACATCCAACTTCGCCAAGCAAATCGCGTCGATCGAGGCGGAGCTGCAAGAGCCGGTGATCCGGGTGGGAAATCTCGAGTCGGTCCGCGACTTCACCGATGTTCGGGACACTGTACGGGCGTACTGGCTGGCGGTCGAGAAGGGGCGACCCGGTGAGGTCTACAACATCGCCAGTGGGCGCGAGATCACCATTCGCCAGCTGTTGGACAAACTGGTGGAGTTGTCTCGGACCCGGGTGGAGATCGAGGTCGACCCGGAGCGACTTCGCCCGTCGGATGTCGAGGTGCTGATCGGAGACGCGTCGAAGTTCCACGCCGACACCGGCTGGGAGCCGACCATCCCCCTGGAGCAAACCCTAGAGGATCTTCTGGACTTCTGGCGCGAGCGGGTTGGAAAAGAGCAGGGCAAGCTAGCGCCGGCCTGATCATCACGCAAGATTCGAACCGATGCGCGTTCTCATCACCGGTGTCTCCGGGTTCGTCGGCTCCCGCCTCGCGGGCCACCTGCGGAAACGGGAGCACGAGGTAGCGGGCACTTATATCCGAGAAGCCCCCGACCTCACCGATGTGAAGCTCTTCGAGGCCGACCTTCTCGACCTCGAGGCTATGGAGCGGGCGGTCGAGGACTTCCAGCCAGAGGTTGTGGTCCACCTCGCCGGGCTCAGTCATGTGGGGGAGTCCTGGTCGCGCTGGGGAGAGTACTTCCGGGTCAACGCCCTCGGCACCGAGAATCTTTTGCGGACGATCGCCGGCGTGCGATTGGTGACGGCCTCGAGCGCCGAGGTCTACGGCCACGTGCCGGAGGAGGATCAACCCATCACCGAGGATCGTCCGCTGGCTCCGCAAAGCCCCTATGCGATGACCAAAGCGGCCGCCGAGCGCCTGGCGCTGATGCAGGGGGCCGTGGTGGTCCGTTCGTTCAATATCGTTGGTCCCGGTCAGGCGCCCAACTTCGCTCTCCCTTCCTTTGCCGGCCAGCTGGCGGAAATCCGGCGTGAAGAACGGCAGCCGGTGATACGCGTCGGCAATCTCGCCGCGCGGCGTGACTTCGTCCATGTGGACGACGCCGTAGAGGCCTACCGTCTCCTTCTGGAGCAGGGCGAGCCGGGGGAGGCCTACAACCTCGGTGGCGGCCGCGCCTACGGTATCGGCGAGGCGCTCGAGCGGCTCATCGCCGTCTCCGGGGTCGAGACCGAGGTGGAGGTCGACCCGGATCGGGTGCGACCGGTCGAGATCCCGTTGCTGCTGGCGGATACCGGCCGTCTTCGTGCTCTGGGGTGGTCAGCCACCAGGACCCTCGATGACGCCTTGAAGGATCTCTGGGAGACTACCACCGGACACGAGAGCGCTCGCACCGGATCGTGCTGAGCAGTCTCCTCTTGACCGAGGGTGCCTCGGGGAGCCTCTTGGAGCTCTTCAGCGCACCCCAGGTCGCAGTCGGCCTCACGGTCAATGTCGGGCTTGCGGCCCTCGGCTACCTCACAGCATCGATCTCGTTCTCCGGCGCTGTCGTTGGTCTGGGGCTGGGGACGGTGGTCTGGTCCTGTCTGGATTGGCAGGGGTATCTGCTGCTGCTGGCCTTCTTTGTGATCGGTACCGGGGCCACCCGTCTGGGCTTCCGACAGAAGGAGAGTTTGGGTCTGGCCGAGGCCCGGCGGGGGCGCCGGGGTGCCCGCAACGCGATCGCCAACATGGGAGTGGCGGCGGTCTGTGCTCTGTTTGCGGTCCTCATGCCGCTACGGGAGCTCTTCGTGCTGGCCTTCGCCGGTGCCTTTGCCGCTGCCACCGCCGACACCCTGGAGAGCGAGATCGGTCAGCTGTGGGGCGGTCGGCCGCGGTTGCTGACGACCTGGTGCCCGGTGCCCGCCGGCACCGACGGCGGAGTATCGGCGGTAGGCACCCTGGCCGGTGCCGCGGGAGCCCTGGTGCTGGCGGGCCTGGGTTGGGCGGTGGGTTTCTACAACGCCCGCGGCTTCGTCGCCGTGGCCATGGCCGGCTTCCTCGCCACCATTCTCGAAAGCCTGATCGGGGCAACCCTCGAAAGGGCAGGGCTCCTGAACAACGAAGCCGTCAACACCCTCAACACCCTCGCCGGGGCCCTCCTGGCTGTAGCATTCTGGAAGGTGTTGGAGGCCTGAAGCGGCCGGCCGCTTCGATCCAGAATCTCCTCATTGTCTACTGCCCAATCCCTTCCTTCCTTCCCCTCCGACGACTTCGGTAAACTCCTCTCCACCATGTCCGACCTGCCCCAGGTCCAGATCGACGAAGACGAGCTGGTCTCCACCGGTCTGCTGAGCACCTACGACCGGCTTCGCGGCAGGGTGACCGCCTGGGTCGAGCGGCACGGTGGTCGGGTCGGCGCGGGCACGGCCGAGGCGCTGTTGCTGGTTCCCGATATCTTCATGCTGCTTGCCCGGCTGTCGCTCGACCGTTCGCTTCCCAGACAGACCCGGACGATGATGGCCGGAGCCCTGGCCTACTTTCTGATGCCGGTCGATCTGCTGCCCGAGGCGTTTCTTGGACCCGGCGCTCTTACCGAGGACCTGATCATCGCCGTGGCTGTGCTGGCGACAGCCTTTGGCAACGAGCTCGGACCGCAGGCCGAAAAGTACTGGAACGGCTCGCAGAAGCTGCGGGTGGTTCTGGGTGACGTCTCCGCGGCCGCCCATGCTCTTCTGGGTCCGGGTCTCTACGATCGGGTCAAGCTTCTCTTGGGCAAGTGGGGAATCGAGCTCGAGCAGGCCGAGCCCGAGCAACCCGAGACCGACGACGCCACTTGAGGCTGGGGCGCCGGCCCCACTGTAGATTCACTCGTCAGGTCACGATCTCGATCCTGACTGCGGACTCGGGTCCAGAATGTCGCGATCTCGAACAGGGGAATGAGAGGTCGGAAAAATCGGTGACAGGCTACTCAATACGGATTCTTGAATTCGGCCCCCCGGTGCGGGTCG
>JBAUDS010000404.1:0-5238 GCA_049678185.1 Thermoanaerobaculia bacterium | reverse complement strand
CAGGCGCTCTAGTCAAGCGGCCATCGAGTGTCGCGAGACGAAGCCGATATTTCTCACTCGGCCAAGAATCGAAAATCAAACCCGGGGGCCGCGAGGCCCCGGGGTAGGTTCTGCGGTTACTTGTCGCCCGCACCTCGTTCTATCGCTTCCATCACGCGGTCGAGGTTGAAGCTGCCGGGCTTCTGGCGCGGCGGAAATTCGCGGAAGCTTTGCAGCCATTGGCCGACAAAGGCGCCGGCAGGCGCGAATACGAACATATGGTCCACCCACCATGCGCTGTAGCCAATGCTTTCATGCTCGGCACGCTCGAACGGATCCATGCGCAAGTTGGCCAACATCGGCGCACGCAGGGCCTCGAATGGCTGTCGCCAGACGTCGATTCCTTCGGCGTTCTGCTTGAGGAATGTGATCTTCCAGTTGTTGTAGCGCAGGGCCGCGACGTTGCCGTCATCGGTCCAGTAGAGGAACTCGTGGCGCGGCCACTCGCCCTCCCCCTTGAGCGCGGGCAGCAGGTTGTAGCCGTCGAGGTGGACTTTGTAGGTCATGTCACCGACCTTCTTGCCCTTCAGCAGCTCTTCTTTCACATTGGGCTCGCCCGCCGCCGCGAGGAGCGTACTGAACATGTCTTCGTGCGCGCCGATGTCGTTGATAACCGTACCGGGCTTGATGACGCCGGGCCAGCGAATCGCGGTCGGCACACGGAAGCCGCCCTCCCATTGCGTGGCCTTCTCGTTGCGGAACATCGTCGTGCCGCCGTCGGGCCAGGAGAAGAACTCCGCGCCGTTGTCGGTGGAGTACATGACGATGGTGTTGTCTTCCACGCCCAGTTCCTTGAGCTTGTCGAGCAACTGGCCCACCATCCCGTCGTGCTCGACCATGCCGTCGGCGTACACGCCGAGACCGGTCTTTCCTTCGGACTCGGCCTTGAGATGGGTCCAGATGTGCATGCGGGTGCTGTTCCACCAGACGAAGAACGGCTTGTCATCCTTGACGGCCTTTTCCATGAAGCCGAGCGCCGCCGTGGTGACTTCCTCGTCCACCGTTTCCATGCGCTTCTTGGTGAGTGGGCCCGTGTCCTCGATCCGGCCGTCGGCATAGGAGTGGATGACGCCGCGCGGGCCGAACTTCTTCTTGAATTCCGGGTCCTTCGGGTAGTCGGGATGCTCCGGCTCCTGCTCTGCGTTCAGGTGGTAGAGGTTGCCGAAAAACTCATCGAAGCCGTGATTGCTCGGCAGCATCTCGTCTCGGTCGCCGAGGTGGTTTTTGCCGAACTGGCCGGTGGCGTAACCCTGCGCCTTGAGCAGACCGGCAATGGTCGGGTCTTCCTTCTTCATCCCTTCCGGCGCGCCCGGGAGCCCGACCTTGGTCAGGCCCGTGCGCATGGGCGACTGGCCGGTGATGAAAGCGGCGCGGCCGGCGGTGCAGCTCTGCTGGCCATACCAGTCGGTGAATACCGCGCCTTCAGCGGCGATGCGGTCGATGTTCGGCGTCCTGTAGCCCATCATCCCCATGTTGTAGGCGCTGACGTTGAACTGACCGATGTCATCACCCCAGATGATGAGGATGTTTGGTTGCTCCTGTGCCGCCACCGGCGCGGCCGCGACCGCGATCACGGCGGCCAAGAGCACAAGCTTCAGAGTTCTAGTTGTCATGCTTTACTCCTTTTGTTGGGTCAAGAATCGATAATAGTCCGTTGACTTGAGCTACTCAAAGCCCCACAAGGGGCACACACGGTCATCAAAAGACGAATTCCAGCATGAATCGGAGATCGTATTCGGTTCCCTTGGATGGTCGCAAGACGTTCTTGAAGAATTGGAGCGAGATATTCACACTCTGGCCCAGGTGCCGCTGCAATCCACCACCGACGGGAAGGTAGATGTCCTCACCGGACGGTTTGTTCCAGTAGACGGAGATGCCGTAAGGCATATAGAGAGCGTCCCACTTGTCGTTGATAGCATAGACCACAAAAGGTTTCGCCATGAAGTAATTTACTTCTTTGCGGTCAGAATCCCCGGCGAATGACCACAGGTTCAGCGCGATAAAGCCGGCGAAGAGTCTTCCAGAAGTGTACTCATAGTCGAGACTGGGTCCCGCCGACCATTTGCCGCTGCCGAGGGACTCTGATGACGCGGTCGGAAACTGAGCCGCACCACCCCAGGCGAGGTGGTGCTTACCGTGGTGTTTCCCCTTCTTGGAGACCCAGAACCCCATCAGCAGGTCGCTGATGCCGGTCTTGACCTCGAGCCCTGGGAAGATGTTGCCGGGGGGCTGGCCGGGGATCGGGCGCGGATAGTCGGCGACTTCGAGATAGCTGATGTTCTTTATCGAGTACTTCCGCGTGTCGACATAGCTCTCGAGCTCGAGCCCAAGAGTCTCTGCCTGGTCATTCTCCGGCAAGAAGCTCACGAAGAACCAGCTTCGCTGCGAGCCGACGTAAAGACCTCGCTTTTCGTGAGACTCACTCGCTTCGCTTTCCGTGGCGTCGAGCGGCGACACGAGACCAGCCATAAGACAGCAGAACAGCCCCAGCAGAATCCGGCATCTGCGCTCGATCGTCAGCATTGGCATAGACCTTCCTACGTTCCTCGCGGGAACACCGTCAAAGAGCCATTACCTCGAAACCAGGTTGAGCTGTCGATCGCCCAACGGTTGGACGGGACGGTTGTTGTCGTGCAGGTGAGAGGTCAGCGCCGCCATCTGATCCGGCGAGATCTCGCGCATCTCGGCCAGCACGATCCACAGGACGCCTTCCGAGCAGGGCGGAGTCGTCAGCGAGCCCTCGTAGACGAAATACTCCTCGGGTAGCGGGCGAAGCTGGCTCATTTCCAAATCGAGGTCCTCGAGGTGGCGCGAGTCGCCGGGCTTGTCAGGCAGCGCGGCAAGGATCGGATCGAGGAGGGGTAGGTGCTCCCCCTCTTTGACCAGAGCCCCGAGGACGGCCAGTCGGCCGCCGGCAGACTTGTGAACAAAATGAGCTTCGAGCGGCGCGTGCTCACCATTGAAGGTGTGCTCGCTTGGCGCGTGGAAGTGAAACTGCACCAGCTCGTAGTGCTCGTCGCCGAGATCGAGCGCCATCGGCACGTCGTTGGTGACCTGGATCGTGTGACCGTTGTCGATCAGGTCCATGACCCGTGCGCGCTGCTCGACGGTCAGCGCCGGTTCCGCCAGCTGCCGCTCGAGCGGTACCGTACCTGCGGGTATCGAGTGGCTCAGATCGATCGGCGACTGCCCGATCCCTTCGCGACAGGTCGCGAAATCCGGACTGAGATCGGCCCAGTGCTCGGGACCCTCATCACCCTCGTACCCCCAGTGGACCTCGGCTTCCAATTCATGCTCCGGCGCCGCGGCCACCCGCTCCGGCACCTCCCGCGCCACTGGCTGACAGCCCGTTATCAAAGCAACCACCGCCACCGCGCTAACAAGCGAAACACAGTATGTTCGTCTCACCTCCAGAATCCTTCCTGCTGACGACTACTAGCTCCTCACGGCGTGTACCAGATCGGCGAAGTATAGGCCCGATCCTGGTGGCTCAACGGCACCTGTTCGGGCATGGTGATGCCAAAGAAACTGGTGTCGTACGCCTGCCAGGTCGGGGTCGGGATCTCGAGCACTCGGGCGTAGTAGACCGCTCGATGCTTCGGATTGAAATCGGGATCGGCCCACACCGCACGCAGCTCGGCGTCGCCGATGTTGTTCAGAAAAGTCGCGTTGGCCTCGTCGACCGTGTTTCCAACCGGCGTGGTGCAACGGCCCTCGGCACCGATCGTGCGGCCATCCGAGACGGCCACGTCGTAGATCCGCTCGTGTCGGTCGCCCTTCTCGTCGACCCAGCCCTTGACGATCTGGATGCGGTCGAGGTTGCCGGACCAGGGGTCCTTGAGGGCGCCGACCATGAAGGTCGGGGCTTTCTTGCCAGCGGACTTCGGCGGCAGGTCGCCGCCCATCGGTACGCCCTTCCGGTAGCCGATGGAGACGACGTTGGGTTGGAAGACCTCATTCTGAGCGTAATCCCAGCCACCGAAGAAACGCACCACGATGCGGGTGCCGGTGGTGGCGTAGACCTCCTTTTTCTGCATGGCGTCGAAGAGCGCCTCACGAGTGTTCTCACGTCCCCAGACGGCCATCAGACCCGAGGCCAGGGTTTCGTATTCGAATGTCGATAGCGCCTCGTCGCCGCCCATGGCCTTGATCACGTAATGCTCGAAGCGATCGGGCGAAGGTTCGGCCGACGGCATCTTGCCCCAGAAGTTCTCTTCGCGAGTGGAGGCCATGCCCGTATGGGAGTCGGTGCTCCCGATCATGCCGAACTTGAAGGGGTTCACTCCGAGCTTCTGCTCCTGCTGCAGGCCCACCTGGAGAGCGGTACGGGCATACTCGTATTGCAGCATCCAGTCCTCTTTGGCTTTGAAGCCGGCGATGTCACCCTTGTCCCAGGTGCCGTAGTCGGCCCACTCGTCCGTCGGCGATAGCTTGGGATGTGCCTCACCGTCGCCCTTGATCTGGGTCACCTCAGCGAGCGGCTCCCAGCGCATGCGGGTCTCGGCGTACTCGCGATCGATCGGCTTGCCGTTGAGGCGGTCGACATTGAACATCAAACCGTTGGACAGGTTGCCGTTGTGTGGAATGGCGAGCACGGTACCACCTGTGTCCGCCTCGTAGGCCGCCATGTACTCCCAGAGCTTCTCGGGGTCGGGCGAGTCGAAGGTCGAGAACGGCAATACCCGCCCCGCCTTGTCACCATCGTCCTTGAAGAAGACCACGCGGTGGAGGTTGCTCGGGTTGTCCATGTTGTTGAGCGAGGTCCACTCGAAGCCGATCAGCGCCGTAAACCTGCCGGGATCGTTGAACTTCTCGGCGGCAGCGATCTGCCGATCCCAGACCGTCCGCTGCATCTTCGGGTTGTTGATTTGGTCGGTGTTGACGGCCACTGCTTCAGTACCCCAGATGGTGAAGGCCTCGTAGCCCTTGCCGGCTTTCACCAGGTCGTAGAGTTTTCGCCCCCAATCACTCTTGAGCAGCTCCGGGTTCGACTCCGCGATCATCGGTGCCAGACCCAGGTTCTCCGCATGGTCCGATACCACCAGGAAGTCCAGCGGCCGGATCAGCCGGGCGCGCTGGCCCGAGCTGGTGACGATTTCTTCTCCGAGTGCAAAGCGGTAGGCCTCCTCGGGACCGAGCTTGTTGCCGATCATCCCGGAGTCGGTCGAGTACCGCGTATGCAGGTGGGTGTCACCCCAG
>JBAUDS010000403.1:0-3161 GCA_049678185.1 Thermoanaerobaculia bacterium | reverse complement strand
ACCCCCTATCAGGCACGCGATGCGCTGCGTGCCATCGCGGTGGGATACGACGTGCTGCCGTTTGTGGTCGACTACGAGAAGGCCCTCGACCCGGGTGCCGCGGAGGTGCGTGACGGCGGCAACCGGGCCACCGAGGAGCAGGTCTATGAGCGGGGTGATCTCGAGCAGGGGTTCGCCGCGGCCGAAGTGGTGGTGGAAGAAACCTACCGCACCGCGTGCGAGATCCACACCCCGATGGAGCTCCACGGCTGCGTCGCCCGCTGGGACGGCAACAAGCTCACCGTCTGGGAGTCCACCCAGGGAGTTTTCTCGGTGCAGTCCAACCTCGCCGAGTACCTGGGTCTGCCGCTGAGCAACATCCGGGTCATCGGTCACTACATGGGTGGAGGCTTTGGCAGCAAACTCTGGACGGGCAAGTACGCGGTCGTCGCCGCACTTCTGGCCAAGAAGTGCGCGCGGCCGGTCAAGGTCTTTCTCAGCCGTGAGGAGACGCTGCACTGCATCGGCAACCGCCCGGCCAACTGGATGCGGATCAAGGTGGGTGCCAAGCAGGACGGGACGCTGACCGCGATCGAGTTCGAGGCGCTGGGCTCGGGCGGGGCCTACTCCACCGGCGGCACCGGTATCGTCGACTGGCAGATCAAGGATCTCTATCTCTGCCCCAATGTCAAGACGATCAAGAACAACGTCTACATCAACGCCAACGAGCAACGACCGATGCGGGCCCCCGGCCATCCCCAGGGATCCTGGGCGCTCGAGCAGATCCTGGACACCCTGGCCGAGAAGCTCGGTATGGATCCGGTCGAGCTCCGCGTCAGAAACGTGCCCGAAGTCTGCCAGGGTCGAGACAACATTCCCTACACCTCCACCGGCTTCAAGGACTGCCTCGAGAAAGGTGCCAAGGAGTTCGGCTGGGAGACTGCCCGCAACAAGAAACAGTCGGACGGGCACTTGGTCCGCGGTGTCGGTATGGGGGGCGCAACCTGGATCGCCGGTGCCGGCGGTCCCCCCTCGACCGCCATCGTCACCTACTTTCTCGACGGCTCGGTAAAGCTCAACATGGGCGCCAGCGACATCGGTACCGGCACCAAGACCGTCATGGCCATGGTGGTGGCCGAGGAGCTGGGGGTCGATCTCGACCTGATCACAATCGAGAACGCCGACACCGGCACCACCCAGTTCGCCAGCGGCAGCGGTGGCAGCAAGACCGTACCCACCGAATCGCCCGCGGTGCGCGCCGCCGCCATCGACTGCCGGGACCAGCTACTGGCGATGGCGGCCAAGCACCTGGAGGTACCGGCCACAGAGCTCGAGCTCCGGGGCAAGGAGGTGGTCTCCACCCGAGACTCCGACAAGAAAACCGCTGTCGGCGAGATCGGCGATTTTCGCCGCGCCCGTACCATCACCGGAATCGGTTACCGTGGGCCCAACCCCGAGGGGAAATCCACTAGCCCCTTCGCCGCTCAATTTTGTGAAGTCGAAGTCAACACGCTCACCGGCGAGATCAAGGTGCTTCGATTCCTGGGTGCCCACGACTCGGGTCGGGTGATGAGCCGTTTGAGCTACGACAACCAGGTATACGGCGGCATCGTCATGGGAATCGGCTTTGGTCTCACCGAGCGCCGGGTACTGGATGGTAACCAGACCGGCAAGATGGTCAACCGCAACTTTCACGACTACAAGATTCCCACCGCCATGGACGTGCCGGCCGATATGGTCTCGCTACCCATCGACCCGCACGACACCGAGTGCAACACCACGGGGGCCAAGGGTCTGGGCGAACCGGTGACCATCCCCACGGCGGCGGCCATCGCCAACGCCATCTACCACGCCACCGGGGTGCGGGTCACCGAAACCCCCGTCAACCCCACCGGGCTGCTGGAGCTCCTGGCGGCCAAAGAAGGGAGGGCCTGAGCCATGCTGCCCAACTTTGCCTACGTCCGTCCCGGTTCCAAGCAGGAGGCTCTGGATCATCTCGGGTCCGAAGGGACCCGCATTCACGCCGGCGGCACCGATCTGCTCGGCTGTCTGCGTGACGAGGTCTTCACCGCCGACAAGGTGGTGAGCATCAGCGGTCTCGAGGAGCTCGAGGGCATTGTGCGGACGACCGACGGTGGACTCCGCATCGGGGCCCTCACTACTATCAGCGAGGTCGCCGCCAGCGACGAGGTGGCCGCGAGCTTTTCGGGTCTGGCTCAGGCAGCGCAGGACGTGGCCAGCCCGCAGCTCCGTAACCAGGGAACCCTGGGCGGCAATCTCTGCCAGCGGCCCCGCTGCTGGTACTTCCGGGGCGAGTTTCACTGTGCCAAGAAAGGTGGCGACACCTGCTACGCCGTAGAGGGCGAGAACCGCTATCACGCCATCTTCGGCGGTGACCCCTGCTATATCGTCCACCCCTCGGACACTGCACCCATGCTTGTGGCTCTGGGGGCCTCGGTGAAGATCGCCGGCCCGGGGGGAGAGCAAACAGTGGCTCTCGAGGACTTCTTCGTCCTCCCGGATGAGGAGCTCTACAAGGAGAACGTCCTCCAGCCGGGCGAGATGGTGACCGAGATCTTTGTCCCGCCCCCGCCATCCGGGCTGGTGAGCTCCTATCGCAAGGCGCGCGAGCGGGGTTCCTGGGACTTCGCCCTGGCAAGTGTGGCCCTGGCTCTGCGTATGAGCGGCAAGAGAGTCGAGGAGGCCCGGGTCGTTCTGGGTGGGGTCGCTCCCAAGCCCTGGCGATCTCAGGCCGCCGAGGCTGCGCTCGTCGGCAGGCAACTCGACGCCAACACCGCCCGTGCCGCCGCCGAAGCGGCCGTCGCCGACGCCCAGCCCCTGGCGCAGAACGGCTACAAAGTCCTGCTGGTCAAGGGGATCGTCGAGGAGAGCCTGCTGGCGCTCTGACACCTCGGCGTCCCCGAGTCAAAACATACTCGACAGGCCCCCGGTTGGAAGCCGGGGGCCTTCTTTTTCTCACAAGAACTCCTTAAATGCCTGGGGCATCACCACCCAGGCGGTCGAGATCCGGGACATCATCATCCCCAAGGGGCTCGAGGACGCCATGTCCCGGCAGGCCCAGGCCGAGCGCGAGCGGCAGAGCCGCATCATCCTCGGCACCGCCGAGACCGAGATCGCCGAAAAGTTCGCCCGCGCCTCCGAGCACTACAAGGATAATCCGG
>JBAUDS010000402.1:0-1703 GCA_049678185.1 Thermoanaerobaculia bacterium | reverse complement strand
AGAAACGAGAGCCCCTTGGAGAGCGGGATGGCGGTCGTATAGAGACGATTGAGCTCCTCGTAGAACTCCGGCAAGGGCAACCGCGTCGGCAGCAGCGTATGGAGAAAGTCGAAATATCTGGTGTCGTGGGTCAGCATCTCGTCCTTCACTTCATCGTAGAGATCGGTACCCGGCAACGGTGTCAGCACCGCAAAAGAGGCAAAGCTCAGCTCCAGCTGGCGACAGTAACGCCTCATAGCCGCGAAGTCCTCTTTGTCGAAGTCGGGTCGCACGATGAACGAGGCATATATGTCGATACCGAGATCGTTCAGTATCCTGGCCGCTTTGTCGTTGTCCTCGACCGTCGAGTCCTTGTTGACGTACTCGAGATCTTGCTCTCGGAACGACTCGAAACCGACGAAGAGCCGTTCGAGACCGACGTCTCGCCACATCGCGAGCAGATCGGGGTGCCTGGCCACGGTGTCGCTCCGACCGTAGAGAAAGTAGCGCTTGTCGAGTTTCGCCTCCTCGATCAGGTGGGCGAGCTTCTTCATCCTCCCGTAGTCCAGCAGTGACTCGTCATCGGCAAAGAAGATGAACTCCTCGTCGATCGCGGCCAGCTCCTCGACAACGCTTTCGGGCTTTCTTCTGAAGTAGTGACCACCGGCCAGTTTCCACAGCGCACAGAAGTTGCACCGGTAGGGGCATCCCTTCGAAGCGCGAATCGAGGCCAGCGGCTTCATGTACTCGGAGTAGTACTCTCCCCGGTAGGCCGCGGTGAGGCTTCGATCCGGAAACGGGAAGGCATCGAGATCGATATCGCCCGGGCCATCCACGCCGACACCTCTCTCTCCCATTGCCATCGCGACTCCCGGGATTCCGGTGAGCCCCTCGCGGTGCTCGCGCCGCCGGACGATCTCCCTGAACGGGAAGACCCCCTCGCCGCTGACGACGACATCGATGAACGGCGAGAGGAAGTCCTCGGGCGCCACCGTTGCGTGATGGCCCCCGACCACGGTGAGCACCTCCGGGTTCCAGCTCTTGATCTTCTTGCAGAGCTCTCTCACCACGCTGACATGGACCGTGTACGCGGTGACTCCAACGACATCGGGTTGGAATTCGTCGAATACGGCTTTTACGTCGTGATCGAGACGCTGGTCGTGGATCCGCACATCGTGATCGCCCACCAACCCGGCAGCGAGGTACTCGAGGGCCAGGGGCTCGAAGAGAAACACATCCTCCCCACCCAGGGTGAGGGGCGCTTTGGCCGGCTCTATGAGCAGTATTTTCATGACGACGACTCCGCTCGGCGTTTTATACCCAGAAGACACTTACGCATCATGATGATCTCGAAGGCGTCGAGGACCAATCGCGATCGGAGTCCTCCTGTCCCTACCCTCAAACGCGTCACCAACCGGGTCTTGTCCGCAGCGCTCTCATAGAGACCCCACGCCCACGTCGCCTCGGTGTCGCCCTGAAAAACCAGTAACAGATGCCTGGCGGGCTCCAGAATCTCTACTTTGGCCTCGGCATCATGGCTCAGGGGAATCAGATCACCAACCTGGAGGTCTTGAAGCTCGGGCATGATCCGCTCGGCGCTGGGGATGCCGTCGTTGTCGAGTTGGTCCCAGCTGTAGAACCCGGCCCGCAAGTAGCCCATCTGGACGAGCCAGGGCCAGATCTCTTCCCGACTCGCTGCGATCGTCACCGCCCGCGTGGCGTTG
>JBAUDS010000401.1:0-7522 GCA_049678185.1 Thermoanaerobaculia bacterium | reverse complement strand
ACCTTGGTCATGCTGATCTGACCGGTGGTGATGAACTTGCAGGTCGGGGTCTCGCTGGGGGTCTGCGGATCCTCGCAAATGTAGATGATGCCTTCGGCCCACCCGTCGAGGGTGTCGTAGTCGAGGTCGATCTGGCCCGAGTAGATCTCGAGGGTTCTCGGGTTGCCGTTGTGGACGGGGCGGATCTCTGTTTTGGTGATCATCGCGGTGACACGCACGTCGCTCGGATTCGTGGCATCGATCTCGGCGTTGCCGTCGAATGGCTGCATCGGTCCCGGGCTGACCAGATCCGAACGGTACGCCTGGCCGTGAAAGACATAGTGAGCGTTGCCCATGTTGGTGACCTGGGCGATGACCAGGCTGTGCTCACCCCCGGCGTTCGCATCCCAACAGAGCTCACCCTTCTTGGAGGGCCAGGCGGGCGGGGCCGCGGAGGCCGCCGTACACACGAGGAGGGTCATCAAACACAGAGTGGTCAAGCCGGCTACTTTCGCCCTTCGACACGACTTGCTGACGAGTGCCATCTTGCTTTCCTCCTGATCCGGTTGTGGGTTGTGGTTCGCCTCTGGTGAGGCACTTCTGATCGTACTCGCGATGAGGTGGTGCCGCACCACCCGGATGGGTGGCGCACGGCCCGCGAAATTGCCGGGTGATCCCGCGGGTGGCTGCCAACCCGAATGGGTGGTTATTTACCTATGGCAATATCTTTATAACCGCGGCGACGGCTCGCGGGGGATCGGGGCGCCCCCCAATCGGCCGGCACGGAGGCCGGCCGCTTCGAAAGCCGCGGTCACCCGGCCGGTTCGACCGGTTACTCGCCGTAGAGGTACCCCTGCCGGGCCCGCACGTTTAGCTCTTTGTTGCGGGTCGAGACCTTGACCTTCTGGTAACCGGTCTCGCCGGCCGGGTGGGTGGCGCGGTAGCTCAGCAAGTAGTAGCCGCTGTTGAGCTCCGAGATCTGCTCGAGCGGGGTGACGAAGTTGGTGAAGTAGCGGAAGAACTGCCCGTCGGTCTGGCCGGCCACGTTCTCGAGCGAGTCCTCGAGGGCGTGCCCGGTGCCGAGCGGGGTCAGGTCCATGGGATAAACGGCCACGTTGTTGTCGTTGAGCGCCTCGATCATCGACGGGTAGTAGCGTTTGTCGGGCAGCCAGCGGCCACCCGATGCCAGCTCGCCAAAGCCGATGCCGAGAAACAGGAGGATCTTGCGCCCACGGACGGCCCCCGCCGCCTGGGCCAGAAGCTCCAGGCCTTCATAGATGGTGGGGGTCTGCTTGCGCAAATCGAGTCCGGCCGGTAGACCCGGGAGCAGCGAGAACTCCGGCTCCGCGTCGGTCCGGCGCGAGGGCCAGATGTTGCCGGGGTCGTCCCCCTGGATGGCCCGGCCGATGGCGGCGTCGATCTCCTCCGGATTGCGGGTGAAGTCCTGGTGCACCTTCAGCTTCTTCTGGTAGCTGACGACGGCCATCCAGTCGCGGGACAGCATCTGCTCGCGCACCCACCGGCGGGCCTCCCGTCCGGCCTCCATCTGACGCTGAAACAGTCGTGGGGCGTCGGCACCCGCCTCTCGCTGATCCTGGATAAAGAGAATGAAGAAGCGATCCTCGGGCACCTCGTCGACGGCGAGCCCCAGTCGCTCCACCTCCTCGGGTGAGGAGAGGAGCTCGCGGCTGCTGTAGAAGGTGACGCCGGTGACTTCGACCGGCTCGCCGCCCTCCTCCACCACGAAGTCGTCCTTGCCCAGACCGAGGATCACCCGGCCCTGCCCGTCGGTGACCAGGACGTCCAGCAGCACCTCGGTAACTTCGAGCTCCTCGGCGAAGGTCTCCTGCGGCTCCTCCTGCCCCATCGCGACGGTGGCAGAACAGAGGGCTGCCGCCACGAGCGTTGCTGCCACGAGAGCCAGCGTTATCAACGAATCTCTCATGACCGCTGACTCTAGCACCGGCAACACTGACCTCTAGCACCAGGGCTGAGCCACTCTAGGGCTCTCAGGAGGCTCCGTGCCGGCCGAAGAAGCCCAGACCGAGACACCTGACCCCTGGGCGCCTTTCCGGCTCCTCGAAGGGAATTGGGAGGGGACCGTTGACGGCATCTTCGGCCAGGGGACGGCACGCAGGAGCTACGAGCGCATTCTCGACGGCAATTTCGTTCTTATGCGTCACACCTCGGTGCGCCTACCCCAGGAGAAAAGCCCCAAGGGTGACCACCACCGCGAGCTGGCCGTCTACAGCTTCGACAGCGAGCGCGAGACGATCGTCATGCGCGCCTTCATCGTCGAGGGCTACGTCCTCCGCTACACCTGCGAGGTGGAGCCCAAACGGATCCTCTGCAACACGGAGGGTGTGGAGGGCGGCACCGGCATGCAGGCCCGCGTGACGATCGAGATCGCCGACGGCTACCGCTTCGAGGAGACCTTCGAGCTCGCCTCCCCCGGCCAGGAGTTGAAGGTCTTCTTCACCAACAGCTGGACCCGAGTACCCGATCTGGGCGACTGATGGGAAATTAACGGTGACAGGCTACTCAATACAGATTCTTGGATCACCGATACCGGCTGATCTACGGTTCAATATTGCGTATTAAGTAGCCTGTCACCGATCTCAGGCAGAAGGTGGGCTCGACACCGTGAGACGCCGAAATCTTCATCGCATCGTCTTCACCCTGGCCGGGATCTACAACCTGGCCCGGGGAGCGCTGACCGCGTTCCACCCCAACTGGCCCTTCGAGGTCATGGGGATGCCTCCCATGCGATACCCCGAGGTGTTCGCCTGCCTCGGAATGGTTATCGGTCTCTACGGGCTGCTCTATC
Source organism: Thermoanaerobaculia bacterium (assembly GCA_049678185.1). Lineage (GTDB taxonomy): Bacteria > Acidobacteriota > Thermoanaerobaculia > Multivoradales > JAHEKO01 > M0029. Next base: position 4,716 of record JBAUDS010000401.1, on the reverse strand, counting down.
TTCAAGTGGCTCGGGTGCCCGAGGCCGGCTGGTGGATCGCGGCGGTCGGCTTCGTCGGTAAGGTGCTGGGCCCGATCGGCATGGTCGTCGCCGTTGGCAGTGGAGCCTGGCCAATGGAGGCGATTCTCTAAATAACCCTCACGAACGACCTTGTCTGGCTGCAGCCATCCTTCAAAAAGCCTGGACTTCTCTCCGCACCGTCGATACGATCGCCGCCCCACCCGACAAGGCATCGATCGAGCCGCACTCATGAGAGGCTCTGCAATCGCTGGGTGCTTTCTGGGCGGCAAGGTCATATATCTCGTTGACGGCCTGAGATCTCCAGATCCGGCGGGTCGTCATCGACGCTGAGTTCACCGGTCAACCTCGACTCGGAGGGGACCGCGAGGGACACAGGTTTCGAATCGTCGTTTCATACAAACAGCTTTAAGGAGGTGCAGACTTGTCTCGACTAGTAGCAGTCCTATTGGTATCAGCAATGGTGGTTGGAGCGGGATGGATCGTGGTCTCTTTCTCGAGTGACGATTCCCCCGTAACAGTTGCAAGCAAAGTAGGAGCCGTAGCCACCCAGGTGGCGCGACCCGGCCGGTCGATCACCGCGCCGCCGCGGGTAATCGCGGCCTCGAAGAAGGGTAAGAAGAGCACTATCAACGGTGAGGGAACGATCTACTACTTCGCCGAGGGCCCGTCCGCGATCCATCTCTCGGAGGTTCCGAGAGAGCTCCACGGGGCTGAAGCAGACGATACCTTCGTGCGCGGCGGCGATCGCATCGAATCGCGATTCACCGATGCGGAGATCGCGGCAGCGGAGGCCGCGGCCGCCGCACAGCCGATGAGCGAAGCGGTACAAAACCTCGATGGCTCACAAAAGCCGGTCGGCTTCAAGCCGAAAGGTGGCGTCAAGTTCAACGCGATCGATGCCGTTGACTGTTGCACCGACTCGGGATTCTCGGCCACCGTCCCGCCCGACATCGACATGGCCGCGGGCCCCGATCACCTGATCGTAGTGGTCAATATCACCTTCGAGATCTATGACAAACAGGGCAATTCGTTGAGTGGACCGATTCAGTTCGCGAATTTCTTCGACGGCACACCCGGATGCACGTCCTTCGTCGATCCGTTCGCGGCTGTCTTCGATCCGGATGTCGTCTACGACACGGTGAACGATAGATTTATCCTCGGCATCGACGGCAACGGCACGGACTATTGCGTGGCGGCCACCCAGACGGGTGATCCCACCGGCGCGTGGAACCGTTTCGGCTTCCCGACCAACGTAAATGGGGCTTTCTTCGACTTCCCCCACATGGGCGTCGGCGCAGAGGCCATCTTCATGGGCTCGAACCAGTTTGGTGGCGCCTTGCCGTCGGGCTTCGAGGGTCGGGTCTTTGCAATGGACAAGGACGACCTGTACAACGGCAACCTTCTTAATGTAGTGACCCGTGAGGTGGCGCCACCCGGGATGGAGGGAGTCCTCAACGTCAAGCTCGACGGCACACCACAGCCGTCACAGCAGCAGCCTGTTGGTACGCCTTTCTACATCATGACCGAGTTCTTCGACGGCAGGGTTCACTCGGTCTACTCCTGGGACGATCCGTTTGGAGCCAATACCTGGGTTCTCGAGGGTGACGTGGATCTGGCCGCCGCTTCCGGCGTGCCCTGCGAGGGCTTCAGCTGCTTCCCGATCAGCTGGCCGCAGAAGGGCTCGGTGGAGATCCTGGCCGGTAACGACTTCCGGGGCCAGGAGACCGAGTATCGTAACGGTTATCTCTGGACGACCCAGACGCTCTCGTGCAACCCCGGCAAGGGTGTCCGCAACTGTCCCCGCTGGGCGCAGATCGATCCGACCCAGGTCGTGCCGGCGCCGGATCAGACGGCCTTCCCGCTCGCCGCCGGCACCGATGGTGTCGTGCAAGCCGGTGTTTTCGGCAGCGACTGGGACTACCGGAGCTTCCCGTCGATCGCCGCCAACGTGTGCAATGACATGGCAATCGGCTACTCCTACAGCAAGGCGCCAGGCAATTCGGGTGGCACCTGGTACCCGTCGATCTACGTGACGGGTAGGAAGAGCTCAGACCCGCTGGGAACGGTCGGCGGCGAGCGCCTGCTCAAGAAGGCGAAGACGGATTACAGCTCGTTCCAAGACAACGGCGGTAATGCTCCAGAGCGGTGGGGCGACTACACGGGCATGACCCTGGATCCGAATGGCACTACCTTCTGGTATGCCGGGCAATTTGCTGGCGGCGAACCGGCCGTGAGCATCATCTCGGGCAACGATCTTGCCAATTGGGGCACCTTTGTAGGCTCCTACGAGTTTCCGGGCTGCAACTAGCCTCGGGGTTGCCGGTAGATTCCGGCATCTGCGATTATGATAGGCGGGGCTTTTGCCCCGCCTTCTTTTTTGAGGTCTTCTCGGTGCTTCCACTGTTGATATCGGTCTTGCTTTCAACCGCAGGCCAGGATGCTCGGCCGACCCCCTATCTGCTCGAGGTAGACGGCAAGACTCTCGGCGTTTTCGATTCCTTGGCTGTAACCGAGACTGCGGTGTTCGAGGCACAGCTCCACGTAGGTTGGATGGACAAAGCGGCATTCCGAGCATTGCTGGGCGACGCCGCAAGCATGGTGGAGATCCAGCCAGGCAAAGACGCGTTGCCTACAGGCGATCGTCAGCGACAGACAATCACCTTCAAGCAGGAGATGAGTGTGGGTCTTCGACGGCGCTCTCGGTCGCTGATTCTGATCGAAGCTTGTCCCGTGGCGTGGGAGATCGAGACTCTGGACAGCGACTCCCAACGGATTCACTTCAAGTCGATTACGTTTGTCGCCCGTGAGATCGCCGCTGAGCTCTAGCGGGCCACCATGACCCTCGTCCTTGCCTTCCTCGACTCAGGAGCTGCTCTCAGACGAGCGCATCGAGTTGCTGCTCTCGTGGCAGAACACCGGCTTCTCGGTTCACAACACGGTAACCCTCGAGTCCGAGGACCCCGCCGGCGCCGAGCGCATTGCCCGCTACCTGCTGCGCCCGCCCCTCTTGGAAGCGCGATATGATCTGCGGTGCCGAAAGGAAAATCCTATCCCTCGTTCCTCTGGGTAACCCTCCCGAACGACCTCGTCTGGCTGCCCTTCTTCGCGCTCTATTTGTTCGATGCGCGGCAGGCGAGGTAGGGATACCCCTGGTTAGCTCATGCTTTCAATCAGGGCCTTGTAGCGGGGGTGGTCTCGCACCGGGTCGAGATCGCCGTCGTTGATGATCCACTCCTTCTGGACAAAGCCGGCGGCGACGGCCTTCTCCAGGTAGTCGAGGGTCTCCTCCACCCGTCCGGCTTCGGAGTAGACGCAGGCCACGTTATAGAGGATTGCCGCGTCCGTCGGATCGATGGCAACGGCTCGCGCTGCCCACTCGAGACCCTGCTCGGTCTCCCCCATGCCGATCAGGCAACCGGATCCGAGGTACAAAGCGCGCGCATCGTCCGGGTTGAGCTCGAGGTGCTTCATGATGATTTCGTAGGCGAGACGCTGGCACTCCCGATGTTTGTCCGGCTGTCCCAAGCCGTTGTAGACCGAGCCCAGAAGAGCTGGCGCCTGAAAGTCCTCGGGCCGAACCTTCATCGCTTGTTTGAAGTGCTTCGCCGCCTCCTCCAGCTTCCCCTGTTGCCAGCTGGCGCGGCCGTAGAAGTAGTGGGCCTCGAAAAGCTGTGGATCGAGACGGATGGCGGTCTCGAAGGCTTCTGCCGCTTCTCGGTACCTGTCCTGCAATGACAGCGCCAGGCCGCGAGAGGCGTGGGCCTCGGCGAGCTCGGGGGCCAGTTCGAGGGCCTTCCGACTGGCCTCGTCGGCCCGCTCGAGATCGGTATCGCTGCCGCCGTAGTACATCCGAGCGTACGAGGACAGATCGGCAAGCCCGGCGTGTCCAAGGGCGAATTCAGGATCGATCTCGATGGCACGAGTAAACATCTGGAGGGCCCGGCTATGTGTCGCCTTGGTCCCGCGATGAAAAAGGCTGCGCCCGCGCAAGTAGTATTCGTAGGCCTGGATATTGACCGGTGCTTGCCGCTGGATCGCCTTTTTCTCCTTGGGGCTCAGGGTGACTTCGAGGGCACGGACGATGTTGCTCGAGATCTCGTCCTGCACTTCGAAGACATCCTCGAGGTCGCGGTCGTAGCGTTCAGACCAGAGCTGGTAGCCGTCTCGTGCGTTGACCAGCTCGGCGCTGATGCGGACCCGGTCGCCGGCCTTGCGCACGCTTCCCGAGAGCACTGTCTCGACACCGAGACGCTCACCGACCTCACCCGGCTTGGCCGATCGGCTCTCGAACTGAAATGCGGACATGCGCGAGGCGACACGCAGACCCGCAATCTTCGACAGCGCATTGATGATGTCTTCGGCGATCCCTTCGCAGAAGTAGTCCTGGTCCTTCTGCGGGCTCATGTCTGCAAATGGCAGCACGGCAATCGAGCGAGCTCCGCTTGCCGCCCCCTCCTCGGAGGCGGTGGGCAGCTCCTCGAGCTCGTTGCGCAGATCCTTGGCCGTCTGAAAGCGCCGGTCCGGGTCCTTCTGCAATCAACGCAGGATCACCCGCTCGAGTGCCGGTCGGACATCGGCGCGGATCTGGGTCACCGATCCGGGTCGGTCGCGAAGAATGGCGGTAATGAGGGAGGCCGAGCTCTTGCCCTTGAAGGGGCGCTCGCCGGTGATCATCTCGTGGAGGACGATGCCCAC
>JBAUDS010000400.1:0-6485 GCA_049678185.1 Thermoanaerobaculia bacterium | reverse complement strand
GAACGATGACCTCGGCGACGACATCATGATCGCTGGAACCCTGGCGGCGGCCTGGCCGGCCCCGGCCATCGCCGTCAACGAGGGGGAGGAATTCTATCTCACCCTGACCAACGTGGGGATGTTTGTTCGCCCAGATCTGTTCGATCCCCACACCGTCCACTTCCACGGCTTCCCTCAAGCCTCGGCTGTCTTCGACGGCGTCCCCAACAACTCCGTCTCCATCAACATGATGGCCTCCTTGACCTATTACTACAACCTGGTGGAGCCCGGGACCTTCATGTACCACTGCCACGTGGAGGCTACCGAGCACATGCAGATGGGAATGCTCGGCAACCTCTATGTGCGGGCGGGCCAGAGCCGGCGGGCTCCCGCGACGGTGTTGGGGGGGCATTCCCACCTCAACGACGGGGACTGGGACGACCCACCCTACGGCAATTTCCCGGGACCCGAGGATGGTGACCTGGACGGCGACGAGCGGTTCGACGAGGGCAACCACGACAAGTACGCGTACAACGACGGCGACGCTTCCACCGCCTACGACGTGGAGTATCCGCTCCAGCTGGGCATGTTCGACCCCGAGTTCCACGACGCCAGTTGGACGGTGCAGCCCCTGCCCTTCGCCATGATGTGGGACACCTACCCGATGATCAACGGCCGGGGCTATCCCGACACCGTCAACCCGGACCCACTGCCAGCGCCGGCCGAGAACGGGGGCATCGAGTCCCAGGTCGAGCACTCGCTGATCACCGCCAACAAGGGTGACCGCATCCTGCTACGGCTGTCCAACCTCAACATTACGGTGACCCACACCCTCACCAGCCCCAGTATTCCCATGCGGGTTGTGGGGATCGACTCGAGGGAGCTGCGCAGCGCCGACGGCACCGAGAACCTCCACTACAAGGCCAACTCGGTGAATATCGGCGGCGGCATGGCGGCGGACGTGATCCTGGACACCTCGACCGTAGATCCCGGCACCTACTTTCTCTACGCCGCCAACCTCAACCATTTGAGCAACGACACCGAAGACTTCGGCGGCATGATGACCGAGATCGTGATCAACCCCTAATCGCGCAAGGAGCGATGTGATGAAAAGACCAATAGAAGCAATACGAACACGCGGGGTCTTGACGGTTGTCTTCGGCGCCACGCTGATGCTGGTTGCCGCTGGTGGCCTCCAGGCTCAGGCGCGTATCGACGGCATCGATCTGACCGGCTCCACTCCCGTCACCGTCTCCTTGACGGCCAGGGCGGGCGAGGTCAGTACCGCGGACGGTGGCTCCATCCACTTCTGGGGCTACGCCGCCGTCGGCGCCCACACTGGCCACAACGGCGGTCTGGGTCAGTATCCGGGCCCTACGCTCATCGTCACAGAAGGTTCGGAAGTCGAGGTGAGCCTGACCAGCGACCTGCCTTTCGGTCAATGCACTTCGATCCTCTTCCCCGGCCACCGCGTCACGGCCGGCGGGGGCACCACCGGTGTCCTGACCCAGGAATCTTGCGATGCCGGCGACACGGTGACCTACGACTTTACCGCCACCGAGCCCGGCACCTACACGTACCACAGCGGAACTCAGATGGAATTGCAGGTGGAGATGGGGTTGGTCGGAGCGATCATCGTGCGACCCAACCTGGGTGAGGCCTTTGCCTACAACGACATCGCCACCGCCTTCGACCACGAGTACCTGTTCCTGCTCACCGAGATGGACCCGGTGGTCCACGCGCTGGCCGAGCAGGGACGGTTCCCGGAGATCGACTCGACGGCCTACTGGCCGGTCTACTGGTTCATCAACGGCCGGGCGGCGCCCGACACCCTGGCGGCACCGTTTGTCTCCTGGTTGCCCCATCAGCCCTACAACATCCTGCCGCGGACGACGCCGGGCGACAAGCTCCTGATGCGGCTCATCGGTGGTGGCCAGCACCAGCACCCCTACCACTATCACGGCAACAACGCCGACATCATCGCCCGCGACGGCCGCATGCTCTCCAGTGGTCCAGGCGCCGGCCCGGACCTCAAGCGCTCGCGATTCACCACTCTGACAGTGCCCGGCCAGACGGTGGATCAGATCTTCGAGTGGACAGGCGAGAAGCTGGGTTTCGACATCTACGGCACGCCAACAGATGGGATGCCTGAGCACTTCTGCGACGACTTCTTCGATAACGAGAGCGAAGCCCTCGGAGCCGACGGCTACGCAGACCTGAGCTCCGACTATCCCTGGGAGTGGTGCGCAGACCACGACAAGGCGTTCCCGGTCATCCTGCCCGAGGCGCTCAACCTGACCTTTGGCGGCTGGTGGTCCGGCAGCCCCTTCATGGGCTCCGAGGAGCCCCTTCCTCCGGGCGAGGGAGGACTCAACCCCAACGCCGCCTTCGTCTTCATGTGGCACTCCCACGCCGAAAAAGAGCTCACCAACTTCGACATCTTCCCCGGCGGCATGATGACCCAGCTCTATGTCGAGCCGCCCGGCACACCCATTCCCTAGGCAAAGGAGACACGAGAGATGAAGCGCAAGATATTCAGGAATTTCTCCCCGGGGCTAGCCGCGCTGCTGGTTGCTCTGGCTCTGGCCGCGCCCTCCTTTGCCGTCGACCTCGCGGTAGTCGTGGCCACGGCAACGATGCCCGACGGTGCGACGATTCCCATGTGGGGCTATGTCCTCGACACCAATCCTTCAGGACCATGCCCCACACCTGGTTCTTGGGAGGTGGGTCCCACCCTCACAGCTACCGATGGCGGCACTCTCACCATCAGCCTACGCAACTGTCTGAGCGAAGCGGTCTCACTCTTCATCCCCGGCCAGTACAAGGCCCTCGACCCGGTCTGGGACGACGGCTCCACCGGCCCGAGACCGGATCTGGCGGCCAGGGTGCGCTCCCTGGACGCGGAGACCGCCCCAGGCGCTGTGGGTTTCTATGAGTGGTCGGGTGTCAAAGCAGGGACCTATCTCTACCACAGCGGTACTCATCAGCAGGTGCAGGTGCAGATGGGTCTCTACGGCGCGCTGGTCGTGGGGAGCTACCCGACAGTGGATCAGGAGGAGGTCCTGCTCTACAGCGAGATCGACCCGGCCCTGCACGACGCGGTGGACGACGCCACCTACGGCACCGCTGCCTACCCCAGCACCTTCGACTATCAGCCCAAGTACTTCCTCATCAACGGTCGGGCGTACCCGGACACGACGGATGTCTCTCTCGCGACGAGCGAAGAGGTGCTGATCCGGTTTGTCAATGCCGGACTAAAAACCCACGCGCCGACTCTCGACGGCGGAGTCTACATGCGGCAGATCGCCGAGGACGGCAACCTGTATCCCTATCCGCGGGAGGAGTACTCGGTGGCGCTGGCGGCCGGCAAGACCATCGATGCCCTTGTAAACGTGGGTGAGGCCGGCCGGTACGCGCTCTACGACCGGGATCTGCATCTCACCAACTGGAACCAGACAGGCGGCGGGATGCTGACCTATCTTGACGCCGGCGCAGCTGGCGGAGCGCCGACGGCGGTGGACGACGCCTATACGGTGGCTGAGGGCGTCAGCTTGGTAGTAAACGCGTTGGACGATCCGATCCCGCTTGTCGGTGTACTCGACAACGATACGGGGGCCGGGGGCCCCGGGCTGTTAGAAGCCTTCTTGGCGAGCAGTCCCTCCGCCGGCACGCTGGAGTGCATTGGTGGCGATCATCCGGTTCTCTGTGCCGACGGCTCGTTCACCTACACACCGAACGGAGACTTCAACGGCACCGACATCTTCTCCTACGTGGCCAATGACGGAGGCGCGGACAGTAACGTGGCCAGCGTACGGATCACCGTCACGCCGGTGAACGATGCTCCGGTGGCGGTGGACGACGCCTACGACGCGGTGGAGGGCCAGACCCTCAGCGTGGCGGCTCTTGGTGTGCTGGAGAACGATATCGACATCGACAGTGGGTCCCTCGAGGCTGTGCTGGATAGCTACGGCGGACCTGGCACGCTAACGCTCAACCTCGACGGGTCTTTCGAGTACACGCCACATCCGAGTACCGGGACCGGCGGTACAGATAGCTTCACCTACCTGGCCCACGACGGCACCGACTCCAGTGCCTTGGCGGCGACAGTGACGATCACCGTCATCGCCGCACCGGACAATCTCCCGCCGTTCGCCAACGACGACTTCGCCGAGACGACGAGGAATGTCGCGGTGGTCATCGACGTGGCGGACAATGACGTGGATGCGGACGGCACCGTGGAACCGGCAACGGTGGAGCTCGAATTCGCCGTCACCACTCGTGGCGGCTCGGTGGTAACCGGCCCCAACCCGGGTGAAGTGACCTACACACCGAAGAAGGGTTTCCGCGGCACCGACACCTTCAGCTACCGGGTCCAGGACGACCAGGGAGCCTGGTCCAATTTGGCCACGGTGCGGGTGAATGTCGTCAAGTAGACACACGAGCCTGGTCGGGTGGTCTCCCCACGGAGAGGTCGCCCGGCCGGGAGCGGGGTCACTCTCATCGAACTCACTTTCGGTATGGCGAGGGTTTCACAGATGAAACAGCTACAACCTGCATTTCGACTGATGGTCGTCGGCCTCTTATTGACGGCCCTGTGGTGGCCGGCGACCGGCATGGCGACGGAGAATCCCACCGATGAGACCCGAGTGGCCGGCATGGAAACCGACTGGGGCATCGAGATCACCGGCCTCCGGCTGACGGCCAACGGCCGCATGATCGACTTTCGCTACCGGGTTCTGGACCCTGAGAAGTCAATACCGCTCTTCGAGCGCCAGACCAAGCCCTATCTCATCGACCAGACCAGCGGCAAGGTGCTGGAGGTCCCGGTGACCGCCAAGGTCGGACCGCTGCGCAACTCAAATCTGCCCCAGGCGGGGCGTATCTACTGGATGTTCTTCGGCAACACCGGGAGGTGGGTGAAGGCGGGCGACAAGGTCACCGTGACCATCGGCGACTTCCGGGCCGAGAACCTTATCGTGGAGTAGAGCCATGAGACGATGCAACAGACACACCCTTCGCTGTGCGGCAGTGCTGCTGCTTCTTTCTCCGGTGGCGGTCTCGCAGGCCCAGGTCATCTCTCCGGACCTCGAGGATGTGCTCGAGGACTCCGACCCGGGCGACAAGATAGCGGTCATCGTCACTTTCGTCGACAAGGTCGACCTCACCCCCTTTGCCGCGAGCGGCCTGCCCAAGGGCCTTCTCCGGGCCGAGTTGGTGTCGGCCCTCAAGGGTCAGGCGGCTGCCAGTCAGGCGGCCGTGGAGGACCTCCTCGACGCCCCGGAAGTCACCAAACGGAGATCGCTGTGGGCCACAAACGGAGTGGCGCTGACGGCACCACCGGGGGCGATCGAAGGGCTGGCCCACAACCCCAACATCGAGAGCATCCGGCTGGATGCCATCCTGGCGGCCCGCGATCCGAATGGGGGTAAGGCTTCCGCCACCCAATGGAACCTCGACACCATCCGCGCCCCGGAGCTCTGGGCCATGGGCCACACCGGAGCCGGGGTGGTGGTGGCCAACCTGGATACCGGCGTTGATAGCCTGCACCAGGACCTGACGGCCACCTGGCGCGGCGGCTCCAATAGCTGGCTCGATCCCAACGGTGAGCACAGCACGCCCTACGACGCCGACGGCCACGGCACCCAGACCATGGGGCTCATGGTCGGCGGCAGCGGCGACGGCTCGGCCATCGGCGTCGCCCCCGACGCCGAGTGGATCGCCGTCAAGATCTTCGACGATTCGGGGACGGCGACCCTGAGCGGCATCCATCAGGGCTTCCAGTGGATCCTGGACCCGGATGGCGATGCCAACACCAACGACGCCGCCGACGTGGTGAACAACTCCTGGGACTTCCGCGAGCTTGTCAACCAGTGCTATACCGAGTTCGAGCCGGACATCGCCGTACTGAGGGCCGCCCAGATCGCGACGGTCTTCTCGGCCGGCAACCAGGGGCCCGGGAAATCCACCAGCGTCAGCCCCGGCAACTACTCGGGAGCTTTCGCCGTGGGTGCGATCGATAGCTCCATCAGCCTGGGGAGCTTCAGCAGCCGCGGGCCGTCGGCCTGCGACGGCAGTCTTTATCCGGAGGTCGTGGCACCCGGGGTCAATGTCAAGAGCTCCGATCTGACCTTTGGTGGCGCCTTCCCGGACTCCTATGCCTTCGTCACCGGGACTTCCTTCTCCGCGCCGATGGTAGCGGGGGCCATGGCGCTGCTGCTCAGCGCCCACCCCGACGCCACCGTCGACGACCTGGAGCGGGCGCTCGCGGAGACGGCTCTCGATCTCGGCCAGCCCGGTGCCGACAACGACTACGGCTTCGGGTTCATCGACCTGGTGGCGGCCGAAGCGTGGTTGGCAAATCCACAGCTGCCGCTATGCACCGACCTCGACAGCGATACCTACTTCGTCGAAGCCGTCTGCGGCACCGCAGTGGACTGCGACGACATGGACGGCGGCATCAACCCCGGTGCCTGCGACATCAAGAAGGACGGCATCGATCAGGACTG
>JBAUDS010000399.1:0-3852 GCA_049678185.1 Thermoanaerobaculia bacterium | reverse complement strand
GTCCAACAAACCCAAAAGTCTTTTTCGATAACCTCTGGATTTGCAATCCCTTTTGACGCCGCAGTCTGCGTGAATAGATCGCGACGGTCCGCGGAGGAGAATTGAGCAACTTCGTCCACTTAGGCGGCTTCGGCAATCTGATCGATAACGGGATTCATCCAGTCGGGCATCAGCACAGCATCGCGTTTAAGTGCGCTCTTATCTCTCGCGGAAAGCTGGTCTCGGAGCCGCTGAATGATCGCATCGTCTATTCCGTCTCGACCGAAGTAACGAAGTGCTTGAAAGACCATCCCTGTGGTCGTCCCGGCACCAATCAAGTTTCTTGGGCTACTGTGAAGCAGATCGAGGTACTGTCGACCAATACAGATGCGGCGGGTAGGTCCATCGGTCAGATACGTCCGGTGTGCAGGAACTTGGGTTGAAAGCCGAAGTGAATTCGCAGCCTGTGCGCCGGATACCTGTAAGTGGCTCTTAGTCTTCCTTGCAACAGCATTGGCAACAGCATCGAGAGACGGAGCCATTACACCCAAGCGGCGGTTTTGCCGTGGGTAGTTATAGAGACCACGACCGAGTCGCCTGATTGTCTGTCTCCGAACCAGTCTTGACAGGGTCTGGTCCACGGCCGCGCGACTTCCAATGTCCATGAAGTCTTTCGGTGTGAACACCCATCCTCTTCCCTTACCTTGAATCCTCTTAAGTATCTTCTTTACAATCATTTAGTAGTACTCCGCGTTCCTAAGTGTTGTCAGAAAAGTAGCATAGTATTTCTGACATGTCAAGCTCCAAGACTCTCTCGGTGATCTGGTAAAAAGAGCGTTGCTTGAGTCGGCGCGAGAGGGGTTGAATCTACCCCCCCAATCATTCTCCTAGCCTCGCCCCCACCACCACACAGCAACGTGCCTGATTTACTACTTTTTGCCCTGGTGTGGGGTGTACCAGAGCCGAGCCCGCCCCTGGGGGCGGTGCCCACTCGGCCCGGGAGGCGTAGTATCGGGCCATCGACCGATACAGGGGGCGGAATCGTGGTTGGCCAGACCCTTAGCCATTACAAGATCCTAGACAAGCTCGGCGCGGGTGGGATGGGTGAGGTGTATCTCGCCGAGGACACGACGCTCAAGCGGCAGGTGGCGCTGAAGGTGCTGCCGCCGGAGTTGGCGGCTAGCCAGGAGCGGCTGGAGCGGTTCCAGCGGGAGGCTGAGACTCTCGCGGCTCTCGACCATCCCAATATCGTCCACATCTATTCGGTCGAAGAGGTAGACGGTGTCCGCTTCCTCACGATGCAGTTGGTGGAGGGCAAGCGGCTTTCGGATCTGATTCCGAAAAGTGGGATGCCGCTGGAGCGGATCTTCGAGATCGCCATTCCTTTGGCCGACGCCCTGGCCGCGGCGCATGAGAAGGGTGTCATTCACAGGGATCTCAAACCCGCCAACATCATGGTCACGGGGGAGGGCCGGGTGAAGGTGTTGGACTTTGGCCTGGCGAAGCTGCGACCCGAGCTCGGTGCCGGCGAGGCCACGTCACTGCCCACCGAGCCGTTGACCGATGAAGGTCGCATCCTGGGGACTGTGCCCTACATGTCGCCGGAGCAGCTGGAGGGCAGGAAGCTCGATGCCCGCACCGACGTCTTTTCCCTGGGGGTGGTCCTTTACGAGATGGCCGCCGGAGAGCGGCCGTTCAGGGGCGACAGCTCGGTGTCGATCATCTCCTCGATCATCAGGGACACGCCGCGTGAGATCGACACTCTGCGGACCGAGCTGCCGCATCATCTGGCTCGGATCATTCGCCACTGCCTGGAGAAAGAGCCGCGGCGGCGATATCAGTCGGCGTTGGACGTGAAGAATGAGCTCGAGGATCTAAAAACAGAGTCGGCGTCCGGCGAGGTGTGGCAGGTGAGCGCTCCTCGGGCGAGACTCGGCCGCTTCAAGCTCTGGATGACTCTTAGCGCGGCGGGCCTCGTCCTGGCTGCTGGCCTTGCCACCACCTACTGGGCCCTTCGCTCCGGTGGAGAGCAAGACGAAATACCAACTGAGCCCTTGACCGGTAGCTTCTCAAAACTCACGTTCGACCCGGCCCTGGAGATGGAACCAAGCTTGTCCCCGGACGGCCGGTTCTTCGTCTACGCCAGCGATGCCGCGGGTAATTGGGACATCTATCTGCAGCGCATCGGGGGCGGCAATGCGATGAACCTGACCGAAGACTCGTTGGAGGACGATCGCCAGCCCGCGTTCTCACCCGACGGCGAGAGCATCGCCTTCCGGTCGGAGCGGGCTGGCGGCGGCATCTACATCATGGGGGCCACGGGGGAGTCCGTCAGGCGCGCTACGGATCATGGGTACTTCCCCGATTGGTCGCCGGACGGGGCCAAGATCGTATTCTCAACCAGAAGAAGGGGAACTTGGGCCTGGAACTCTGAAGCACGGATCTGGACCGTAGATTTGTCCACTGGGCACTCGAGCATGGTACTGGACCACAGTGCCCTCATGCCCTCTTGGTCTCCCGGCGGCCAGCGAGTTGCCTACTACGGAGTTTGGGCGCCATCGGAGGGTGAAAAACGGTATGACCTCTTTACCGTCCCCGTCGACGGCGGTGAGCCCGTGGCTGTCACCGACGACGTCCACGTCGAGTACGATCCCGCCTGGTCGGCGGACGGTCAGCATCTCTTTTTCATCAGCAACCTAAGCGGATTCAGAGATATGTGGAGGGTGCCCATCGACGAAAGGAATGGACAGGTGCTGGGTGATCCGGAGCCGGTGACTTCGGGAGCCAACGTAGATCTCTTCTCTCTCGCGCGGGATGGGAGCAGGATCCTCTACGGCAGCACTGCGAACACCCAGGATCTCCTGAGGGTACCGTTCGATCCCGCTGCCGAGAGTGTGGTGGGACCTCCTGTCTCCATCACTCCGCCTGGCCTTATGGCTATACACCCCAGTGTGTCACCCGACGGAGAATGGATCGCGTTCGACGCCGAATTTGGCCAACCGGGCAGCTATGCGATTGGGATGGTGCGCAGCGATGGAACGGGACTGCGGCAGCTCACGGACTCCGGTCATCGGGACCGTTACCCGGAATGGTCGCCGGAGGGGCGACGGCTGACCTTCGCCGGTAACCGATCCGGCAGTCTGCAAGCATGGATCATCAACGCCGACGGCAGTGGGCTCCGACAGCTGACGGATATGCCTGAAACAGAATTTATACTGCCCGTCTGGCCGCCCGATGGATCGCGACTGGCTACATCATCTTTGCATGGAGAGGTGACCTACATCTTTGATCCCGACAAGCCGTGGAGGGAAGAGCCGCCAACGCAGTTGGTTGGGTTCGGCGACGAAGAGGACAAGTTCTGGGCCTGGTCTTGGTCTCCGGACGGACGGCGCCTCGTCGGAGAATGCGGGCGAGAGGCTTCAGAGGGTTTGGGGATCTGTCTCTACTCGTTCGATACGGGGGACTACGAAAAACTCACCGAGGTCGGTAGCGACCCCTTCTGGCTTAATGACGGGCGGCGGCTCATGTTTCACGCTGAGGGTGACTCCGGCTCTGCGATCTTCCTGATCGATACCGAGACCGGGGAGACTCGAGAGGTGATCACAAGCGAGAGCCTTTCGATCGCGCCCGACAGTATCTGGCAGTGGCCGGCCCTGTCGCCGGACAACCGGACCATCTACATCGAGCGATATCACACCGAGGCCGACATCTGGATGCTGACCTTCGACCAACAGCCATAGTTTCGAGGTGCTGCTGCGATCGCTACTCTGCTACCCGGCCGGCACGGAGGCCGGCCGCTTCAAAAGACTAGGAGCGGAGCCGGTCGTTTCGAGTGATTGGGGGATCAGAGTCAAATGGTGCCCAGGGGCGGAA
>JBAUDS010000398.1:0-4808 GCA_049678185.1 Thermoanaerobaculia bacterium | reverse complement strand
ACGGTCGCCTCGGCGACTTCTCCTACCCGAAACCTCACGTCGGGCCTTTCGACTTCGTCACCTCAGACGAACCTCTGGCATTTGAAGGACTTAACTGGGAAACGGCACCAGGTGAGTGGGAAACCGGCTTCGTCTACATGAGAAATCGATACTACGATCCCGAGCTGGGAAGATTCATCTCCGTAGACCCAATGGGGTATATCGACGGGCCGAGCGCGTATCAGTTTGCCCTGAATTCGCCGTTTGGTAATCGGGATCCGATGGGAGAGGTGACGATCCTGGTTCACGGCGTGAACACGAGTGCTCCTTGGTATCAGCGAGCGTCTCAAGGTTTAGAGTCATTTGAGAAGAGTCAAGGGATAGCCCACCAAGCAGTAATAGAGTTCGAGTGGGGCGACGACGGGAGCTACTTGAGGGGACAGCAACAGGGTGGTCCGCTCACGCTGGCTACCGATAGAATCTCTGAGATTTACGACGATCCCGATCGCAGATACATGGGCGAGGCCGTAAATCGCCTTCGCAACTTGATCAGTACATTAAAACGAGAGCGTGCCCGGAAGCAGTCCTCTGAGCCGATCAATGTCATCGCCCATAGTCAAGGCACGATAATCACGTTGGCGGCACTTGAGAAAGGCGCGGTGATTGACAACTTCATTATGCAGGGCAGCCCTCTAGATGTGCTCCCGTATAAGAAAGACAACGACCTAGAGAGGGCTCGTACTGGAATCCGAGGAGGTATCTTCAACTACTGGTCGAAGGACGACCCGGCGGCTTATGTGAAGGGCGGGATTGGTAGATTTGGGGATGAACTCGAAGCCACGAAGGAGTTTGACTGGATCACCAATAGGGAGTTCGGTCCAGGCCTCTCAGTGAACGGATTTATCCTTCCTTCGACGGGAGAATTTGAGAGCTACCGCCATTCAGACTTCATGGCAAAGGCTGAATTCTTCGAGAACATTCATGCGAAGGATATTGAGCAAAGTGGCGACCGAAAACTAAGCTCAGATACGGACTTGATCAACCGCCTAAAGAGACTGGCGACATGGCCGTAGGAAATGGACTTCGGATCGCTACTCGCCTACTGCTGTCGGCCGTCTTTTTTGGCCTAGTGAGTATCTACCTACTTGGATATGCCTTCGGCGACGTAGACGATTGGGGGAGGATCTTTTTTGGAGTGGGGGCTGTCATGGGTCTTTTCGTCGGATATCTCCTCCGACACTCAGAAGTTCCACGTTCCATCGTGTGGAAAGTTAATGTACTTCTTGTCCTAGCAGCAGCTAGTCTGATCGCGATTGGCTACGTCGGTCTTGTCAGTGGTCGCAACCCCATAACTGCGGCTCGGTATGAGGAACTCGAGGGGCTAATTCCACTTTTCATACTACTCAGCGGTTCGATTCCTTCCGTGCTAGCACTACTGCTCTGGTCTCTTCGTGCTCGTCCCAAATAATTGCCAGGCGAATCCTGAGGATCACATCAGCCGAAGTGGATGCCACGCATTGGCGGGCTCAAGCTAGTCATCATGATTCTTGCAGGAATATTTTTCTGGGAGTTCGAATTACTGCTGCTGGTCCTTATTGCTCTTGTATATATGCTGCTGAAGGTTGCATTAGCGAGGGGACGGAGGACCACCACTTGGGTACCGGAGCTAGTCTTCGCCGTTTTAGGGGCGATCGCGCTGGTCGGAGGTTATTTCTTTTGGCTCTTCTTTCTTGTCCAGTGGGAGTAGATGGGTCTGAAGGAATGCCGGGACCGTGCCAGAGGACTGGCCCGCAGTGGGTGCCAGCCTCTTCTCTTCTGCGAATCAATTCATGGGCTCAGCTTGTTGAGCGCGGTCATTACCACACCTGAGAAATCAGACCGGGTCGGTGACACCGTGATTCCTCTGCCCATCACACGTCCACTGGCATTCCGATCGAAGTGTGGCAAGAGCTCTCGAAAGCGCTGAACACCGAAGCTATTGGCGCGCTGCTTTCCTAGGGCGTACTCAAAGATAGATCGGCTTGCTCCCACCACGAGATCTGCGAGCTGGACACGGGGGTCAAGGTCCATCGGTGCGAAGACGGGAGAGGGCATGAATCCCAAGCCCTCGAGACAGCCACAATGGTAGGGGGTGAACTGCGTCTTGGTGCCGGAGCGGCCGTGCCGCCATCCGTCCAAGTACTCGTCAACGAACGGCTTTCGGTTGTTGCTCTCCGGCCAATCTAAGATGAGCTCCACCGGGTCCGAATGCGCGGATTCTTGGCAATAGAGTCCAAGACGCATGAGCAGATTCCCGAAGGAGAATCGAACCAGGTCGCGTTTCGTTCTACCAAGCACCTGCCTCCGATTGGAGTAAGCGAGGATCGCGCTGACGAAAAGCGTAGCGCCACTTCCTGCTATGGCCTGTATCAGCTCTTTCCGGAGAGCGTTACTTTGGCTGAGCAGTGTCGATCGATCCCCCTCGCAACCATGAAGCCTAAGGGCTCGGTCCACATCTCTGAGGTTCCACTTGACCGGGCAGTCGGGATCGACACCGTAACTCTGTTTGATGTGGCGACTCTGCTGACAGAGGTTGGTAAGTGCTCCGCGATTTAGCGCGAGGCCACCGACAATGATGACATCTGGGGTCAGAGCACCCCAGATGGCGGTCAACTCGGAATTGTCGCAGACTACATCGAGTTGCGACACCCTGTGCTCCTTGTTTCTGGAACCTCCATCTTCATGATTAGGACTCACTGCATGGATAAGTCCGGCTGTGACAGCTGCAAATGAGCTCGAGCCTTGCCTATGCTCAGTAGATAGCTAGCCAGAGATTCTGGATCTTCCAACTGCCTTCGGAACTGCTCCGATAAGTCGGTGACCCCTCGTCATCGAGGTAGAGAAGCCGGAGGTCGAGCGTCTTTTCGATGATCTGTTGCTCCTGCTCGAACCGAACCTCGACCTTCACATTTGTGATGGCTGCGGCCTCATCTTCGATCTCGGAGATTTCGAACGCCAGGAGCTTCTTCGATTCGTAGATTTTCCGGAGTTCTCCAGCTATCTTGCCGAGCTCCTTGCTGCTTGGCTTCTCGTAGAGCGGTCCGGGAACAAGTCGGGCCATGTGGCCAAAATTCTGTCGTTCCCATAGGTGCATGAACTCGGCCACGGCTCTCTCGGGTGTGCCTGCCGCATAGGCTTCCGGCGGGCCATTGCGGGGCACCTCGGCTAATTTCTCTTTTCCGCGCGGTTCCCAGGCCTCGATCTTGGCTCGATCCTCCTGGACTCGACGGTATTTGCCGAGCACCTCGAACAGGCCTGGCTCGCGCTCAGGTGGCGGCTCTTCGACACGATCGTCGCGCACTGCAACCGGGCCGCCTGGAGGATCAGATGAGCACGCGGGTTTTGACCTCCGCATACCAGAGAATGTGGGACAGGTCTGGCACGCTGTATCCAGGGATGAAAGGCGAGAAGAGTTCCCTCTCACATCAGCTTTGGACCCGGAAAATCCTTACGACCCGCGTATTAAGGAAGAGATCTTCGCGGGAGTTCACAGTGACATTGGGGGGGGATATTCGGATCCGGGAAGGTCTGATTGGCTCTCGCATGGACCATTGAATTGGATGTATCAGGGACTGCAGAGAACAACAACCTACCAGCTCGCCCCGTTATCACGCCGTGATCAGACAGTGGTTCCACGCGGACAAGAGTTTCTGTACGCTCACGACTCGATACTTGAGAACTCCATGTGGTGGTTGAATAACTGGGATCGGAAGCTTCTTGAAAGTGGTCGACACATCTTGTTTCCCGGACACCGAAACAGGCATTGACGGGAGTTAGTCAAAATACCAGCGCTGGGCCAGTTCGCGTTTTCTTGGGTAATATTGGAGTATCGCAGCAGTTTTGGAATCGATAGACCTATGTCGAGCTTGTCGGGAGAACGAAGAGCAGTGTTATGAGGTTGTCAAGAGTTCTGAGGTTCATAGCTTTTGTTGTGGTGTTGTACGGCTTGGGTTGTACTGAGTGGCCTGATGGGTATGCTCTTGAAGTTGACAATCAAAGCACCGTGACCATTAAGGATATTCAGGTAGAACTCGTGGGCGTGAGGACTGAGGTCACAGATAGTGTCGGTGCTGGTAGTAAGGACGTGCATCTCGATTTTGCCTCTTCGATACCGGCTGTTGCGCTAATTTCTTGGAGGGCTGAAGACGCCGTGCACGAGGAAGAGGTTTCGCTGCGGACTTGGGAATCCAACAATATTACTGAGGGAACATTGAGGGTAAGCTTTACTAACGAGGTCAAAGTGCTGGTGACCTTCGAAGATGCCTCCGGAGTAGTTGATGAAGCGATCGACAAAGCTATTGATGCGAGACAATGGCTGTCCGAGGAACTCAGGATTGAAACATCAGGCGAACGTGTTTGGACGGTCGGCCTGTCGAAACTGGACCATCGCGAGCTCATGAAAGTGGCGGACAGCCCTGAAGATACAAGTGAAACAGCTGACTTCCTAAGATCAATCTGTTCCTTAATAGCCTACGAAGGAGTCACAATCAGCCCTGAGGAAACTAGATCAATCGATAGACAGGAGTACTGCTTCCGTTCGATAGATGACCAGTATCTATTGGTTGAGCTGTGCCAAGAAAGCGTGCCTGACAAGGTTCAAGAGGAGACTGAGGAGTTGGCCGAATAGCTGCCGAAAAAGGTGCCATGTGATTCTAGGAGGGACGGGATCAGGTGGATGCTTTATGCTGGTGATCAATCCTTTGGGAGGCTTGACAGACTCTTTGATGCGGGCAGTATGAACTTCAATAGCTCATCGAGAGCTTAGAGCGCGACGGGGGAGTGCTTTGATG